>CAVHTI010000008.1:0-66037 GCA_963638805.1 Anaerobutyricum sp. | reverse complement strand
TGGATAAAGTATCCGGTGTTTTACTTTGATTTTAACGGAAATAAATACAGTTCTTTTACCGATTTGTCATCAATTTTAAATGAACATCTTTCAAATTGGGAAAAAGAATACGGTACAAACCCTGAAATTCCAAAAGAAAATCTTCCGCGTCGATTTAATCATCTTTTAAAAGCCGCCTACAAAAAAACAGGACTCGGCGTTGTCGTCCTTGTTGACGAATACGATAAATCCCTGCTTGAAAGCGAAGGAGAAGCCCTGGAAGAATCAAAAAAACTTTTCAAAGGATTTTTTGGAAACTTAAAATCCTGCGATAAATATTTGAAATTCGTTTTTATTACCGGCGTCACAAAGTTTAGCAAGGTGTCAATCTTTTCTGATTTAAACCAGCTGCGTGATATTTCTATGACAGAAGATTATGCAACAATTTGTGGAATTACCCAAAACGAAATGGAAAAAACATTTGAGTCAGAAATTCAAAAAATGGCAAATAAATTTTCCATATCATATAACGAATGTCTTACAGAATTAAAACGAATGTATGACGGTTATCGTTTTAATCAGAATTCAGAAGGTCTCTACAATCCTTTCAGTTTAATAAATTCCCTGGCAGATAGTAATCTTGGAAATTACTGGTTTGCAACTGGCTCCCCGACTTTCCTTTTAAAAAAGCTCAAAGAAAATGATTTTGACCCAAAGAAATTTTCCACAGACAAAATCTCAGAATTTCAGGACGATTTGCAGGATTACAGGTCCGACAATCCCGACCCTATTCCGCTTTTTTACCAGTCCGGATATCTGACTATAAAAGGCTATAATCTCAAGCTTAATTCTTATTACCTTGGCTACCCAAATGATGAAGTCCGCTACAGTTTTCTAAAATGTCTTGTGCCTCTTTTTACTTATTCAAAAATGGCAACAAATTCCCTTTGCATAGACGAATTTTATGATGACATTCAAAATGGCGATGTAGATTCCATTCTTACTCGCTTCAAATCACTTTTTGCAAGACTACCCTATTCAACAAAACCATCTGACACTGTGATTGAACAAAATTTTCAGAACATAATTTACATAGTTTTTATTTTGCTGGGCCAGTTTGTCAACGCAGAGCAGCATTATTCTTTTGGCCGTGCGGATTGCGTTCTCCAGGTGGAAGATTTTGTTTACATTTTTGAATTCAAGCGCGATAAATCTGCTGACGAAGCACTAGCTCAAATAGAAGAAAAAAAATATGCCGAGCCTTTCGCCAGTGATAAACGAAAGATTTTCAAAATCGGCGTGAATTTTAACTCTAAAGAAAAAAATATTGATGAGTGGAAGGTTGCAGAGCCTTCGTGACATTAAGAATATAAAGGCGACAATTAAGACACTTGAACGCAAAAATCCTTGAAAACAAAATAAAAATTTTCTGAAAACCTATTGACTATGCTTTACAGTTAGTCTAAACTAACATTACAAGTTAGGTGATACTAACAAGGAGTTGCAAAGATGAGTTTTGACGAAATCATGATTCACTGGACGGCTCCTTCGCTGTGTGGCATAAAGCCCGCCAGTTTGTTTACGGTCCGAAATGAAAATTGTTCGTTTGAAAATTTTGATTTCTGGAAATCTGAAATAAAAAAGGCGGGGCTGAAAATCCTTGAAATAAAAAAAGCCGATGGTCTTAATTTATTTCTTGTTTATGATGAGCGCTGGCTTAGTGAAATCATCTTTGAAAGTCACGTTCTTGCGTTTTTGAGTCAAAAAGGTTACGAAAATTGCAAAAATGTGAATCAGGTGATAAATCATCTGGCCAGAAAACTGGAATCTGAACAGAATTTTCCTCACGAAATTGGGGTTTTTCTGGGATATCCGCTGCGGGATGTGATTGCTTTTGAAAAGGAAAAAGGCAAAAACTTCAAATTCTGCGGTTACTGGAAGGCATACGGTGATGTTGATTCTGCACGGCAGATTTGCAGCCTTTACGAAAATTGTACGGATTTTTGTCTGAAATGTTTTTTTGAAGGCTGGAATGTTGAAAAAATAATTAAAAAGTATAAAAAAGCTGTGCTTGACGCGGCATAAAATCAGGAGTGTTTAAAAATGAAAGTAGCAGTAATTTATTCTACAACAACGGGAAATACAGAAGCAGTTGCAAATTTAATCAATGAAGAACTTGTTGCAAATGGCGCGGAAGTTGTTTTTGGAACTGCCGACAGTGCAGATGCAGGCGCGGTTCTTGCTTGTGACGTAATTCTTTTGGGCAGCCCGGCCATGGGTGATGAAGTTCTTGAAGACACAATGGAAGATTTTTACAGTGCAAACGAAGCCGCTTTAAGTGGAAAAAAAGTTGCCGTTTTTGGTTCTTATGATTGGGGTGACGGTCAGTTCCTTAGAGATTGGGAAGACAGACTTAAAGCTGCCGGAGCAGTTCTTGCAGCTCCTTACCTTATGGTTCACCTTGCACCTGAGGATCCTGCGGAAGTAAAAAACTGGGCAAAGTCAGTGCTCTAGTTTTAAAACCGAAAGTAAAGGGCATCTCTAAAAAATCATTTTCAATGATTTTCCAGAGATGACTGCGAGTTTTCTTTGCCCCTTATTTACTTTCTGATAATTTTTGGCTCTTATAAAAATAAAATATGCGTTTTTGGGACGTTCGATATTGCCAGGTCGAACGTCCTTTTTTTTTAAACACAAGATATTCGCAGGGGAAAGTGGCAGGGATTGTAGGGGCGGCGAAGCCGGACGCCGAAACGAAGCCGTAGGCGGAGTGAGGAGGCTGGAGCGAATAGCGGAACCCCGCAAAGCCCGACGGCAATTTATTGCCGGGCCACCCGTAAAAAAAATCTTTGTCTTAATTTTTCAAAAAATTTTCGATTTCGGCCGTGTTTTTGGCAAAAATCACGTGAGATAAATTTTCATTTGTCATAAATGCGGAATCTATCATTTTTTGGAAGAGGTTTTTCAGTGGCTCGTAAAAGCCGTCTTTGTTAAAAAGCACTGATTTTTTATTAAAAACGCCGATTTTTGTGAGTGTCATGACCTCTGTAATTTCGTCCAGGGTGCCAATTCCGCCCGGCAACGCAATAAAAGCGTCGGCTTCTTCTAGCATTTTGTGTTTGCGCTCGCTCATATCCGCGGTTTTTATGATTTTTGTGGCGAACGGCTGGGGTCTTGAAGCAATAAATTCAACATTTTGAGGAATTACGGCAATAACTTCGCATCCGGCACTAAAAACTTCTTTTGCAACAGTTCCCATCAAACCGGTATTTCCGCCACCGTAAATCAATGTGTGTTTTTTTGAAGCAATCCAACGGCCGGTTTCTGTGGCGGCGTCAAGATAAGATTGATTTTTTCCACATTCCGCACCGCAATAAACTGCAATTTTCATAAAATTTCTCCGAAAAGTTTTAGATTTTTAGTCATAATATCAGTTTTTATATTTTTATTGTTAGAATGTCAGAAAAAAAGTATATTTATTGGGTAGTCATATTTTATTAAAGGGCGACAAAATGAAAGAAGTAACTTATAAAACAACTGGCGTTTGTGCCAGAGTCATTCATTTTACAAAAAATGATGACGGAACTATTACAAATATCAGTTTTGAAGGCGGATGTAACGGCAATTTAAAGGCAATTTCTAAACTTTGCGACGGAATGTCTGCCGAAGAAATTTCTTCTAAACTTAAAGGAAACACCTGCGGTTTTAAAAGCACAAGTTGCGCTGACCAACTGGCAAAAGCCGTACTTTCAGAATAAAATTTTAAGAGGTATAAAATGTCACTTGAATGTGGTATTGTCGGACTTCCGAATGTCGGTAAGTCTACTATTTTTTCGGCTTTGACTGCGGCACCGGCTGCGGCAGAGAATTTTCCGTTCTGTACTATTGATCCAAACATTGGAATTGTTGATTTGCCGGACGAGCGTCTGGATTTTCTTGCCAGCAAGCATAATCCTAAGAAAAAGACTCCCGCAAGCGTAAAATTTGTTGATATTGCAGGATTGATTAAGGGCGCTTCGCAAGGTGAAGGTCTTGGAAACAAATTTCTTGCAAATATCCGCGAATGTTCTGTAATTGCTCATGTTGTGCGCTGTTTCGATAATCCTGATATTATGCATGTGCGCGATGATGCAAATACCGCAGCTCCGATTGATCCGGAAACTGACATTCTTACGATTAATTATGAACTTGCACAGGCAGATTTGAACACAATTGAAGTTCGTCAGGATAAGGTAACCCGTGCCGTGCGTTCTTTGGGCAAGGAAGAAGAAAAAAAATATGCACCGTGGACTAGTGCCGTTGCAAAAATCAAGCCTTTGCTTTTGGACGGAAAATGTGCCCGAATGGCTGATTTAACTGATGACGAAAAAGCCGCTGTTTACGATATGTTCCTTTTGACAATGAAACCGACCGTTTATGTTGCAAATGTTGATGAAGATTCTATTGAATCGCAGACAAACAAATATGTTGAAGTTGTCAAAAAATATGCTGAGGAAGAAAAATCTGAAGTTGTTGTAATTTGCGGAAAATTTGAATCTGATCTTTCTGAAATTACAGATCCTGCGGACCGCAAAGATTTTATGGACAGCGTTGGATTAAAAGAAAGCGGACTTGCAACTCTTGCGCGCACGGCATATCACTTGATGGGATTAAGAACTTTCTTTACTGGCGGACCTGATGAATGTCGTGCCTGGACAATTCACAACGGCGATAAAGCGCCAAAAGCAGCCGGTGTAATTCATACGGACTTTGAAAAAGGATTTATCCGCGCGGAAGCCTACACTATTGACGATTTGCGACAGTACGGGGACGAAGCTAGCATTAAAGCGGCCGGAAAATACCGCCAGGAAGGAAAAGATTACGTTGTTCAAGACGGCGACGTTCTTTTCTTTAAGTTTAATGTTTAGGCTTTGATTTATTTTTCTTAAAAAAAACTAATCTTTTCAATCAAAATTCCGAAATTAAAGTTGAGGAGTTGATTGAAATGACTAGTTCAATTGGAAATATTAATATTTTCTCTTACGGCAATTCGTTCGCAACATCTGGTGCCGCCGGAAAATTATATGTTCCTGTAAGCAGATCAGCCCTTTTATACTCTCATTTTGACCATGTGTCTGGTGTTGCGGCAAAATCCGGTCAAAGTGGAGTATCAATCAGTAAAATTCAGATTTTAAATTCTTTGATAGAAAGCCTTACTGCCTTAAAAGGCCAGCCAAGAATTTCTGTGACTGACATTTCTGACGAGCAGGCTGACGCTTTGATTAAAAACTATCAGCAGCAGATTCAAATGGCTGTACAAAACCCTTATACTGCCGGCGCAAAACCTCAGTCCGGTGAAATTTTTACCCTCCTGGCATAAAAATAAAAAAACACTAAATATTTTCTGTACGACTTTGCGTAAGCGATTGTAATGGCCGCGAAGCGGGATTTTGCAGGCGAAGTGCCATTGTTCTGGCACGTAGCGCAAAAGCCGGAGGCGAATGCCGTAGCCATGGAAAGCGCGGCCCGCTTGCGGGATACGCCCATATTAAGCAAAAAACCTTGTGGCACAGTATTCGTCTTTTAATTATAATTGCTGATTATGGCTTACAAAGTTTTTATTGACGGAAAAGAAGGCACGACTGGCCTTAAAATTTTTGAAAGATTCGCAAAAAGAAGCGATATTGAAATAATCACGATTGACGAGGACAAAAGAAAAGATCCGGTTGAAAAAGCAAAAATGATAAATGCTTCGGATTACACTTTTTTGTGCCTTCCTGACGCTGCCGCTATTGAATCTGCGGCGTTATGTACAAATCCAAACACAAAAATTATTGACGCATCCACCGCTCACCGCATAAATCCTGACTGGGCATACGGATTTCCGGAGCTGGACAAATCTTTCCGCGAAAAAATTAAAAATTCGCACAGAGTTGCAGTGCCTGGCTGTTATGCAAGCGGTTTTAACTCAATGGGCTATCCTCTTGTAAAAAGTGGAATTATGGGCGCCGACTATCCGGTTATGATTTCTGCAATTTCGGGATATTCTGGGGCCGGAAAAAAGGCAATTGCACTGTACGAGGCAGAAAATCGCAATCCTGAACTTGATTCTCCGCGCCTTTATGCTTTGACTCAGTCGCATAAACATTTGCCGGAAATGAAAAAAATCAGCGGCCTTACAAGTGAACCGATTTTTATGCCTTATGTCTGCGATTTTTTCCAGGGAATGACGGTTTCTATCGGCTTACATTCAAGACTTCTGGCAAAAAAAGTTACTGCAAAGGACGTTTGGGAAATGTTCTGTGAACATTATAAGGACAGTCATTTTGTAAAGGTTGCGGGTTTTATGGGCGAAGGTGATCTTTCTGAACCTTACATTCCGGCAAACACGCTGGCCGGCACAAATTATATGCAGATTTTTGTCTGCGGAAATGACGAGCGCATTCAAGTTACTTCGCGGCTGGACAATCTGGGCAAAGGTGCTAGCGGAGCGGCCGTTCAGTGCATGAATATTATGATGGGAATTGATGAAACTACAGGTCTGGAGGAAAAATAATGTCAAAATTAATCAGTCTTTCTTTTGATGACGGTCCAAATTCTGATTTGAATGATTCTACAATGGATCAGATGCTTGATATTTTGCAAAAACACAATGTAAAGGCATCATTTTTTTTAATCGGGAACAAAATCCGGCCGGAAAATGAAAAAGTAATTAAGCGCGCCTTTGATATGGGCTGTGACATAGAAAATCATTCGTGGTCGCATCCGGCTTTTTCAAACCTCACGCCAGAGCAAATGATGGAAGAATACAACAAATGTGACGAGCGAATCATTCAAATTACAGGAAAAAAACCGGAATTTTTCCGTGCGCCGTACATTGCAGTAAATCAGCAGGTTTTTGACACTATAAAAACTCCGTTTATTCAAGGTTTTGGCTGTGAAGACTGGGAAAATGACAAGGATGCGGACTATCGCTTTAATAAACTTTACAAAAATGCTGCCGACGGTCTGATAATTCTTCTGCACGTCATGGAAGGCAACAAATACACTCTGGAAGCAACTGACCGCCTGATTCCCGCCCTGCAAAAAGAAGGATACGAGTTTGTAACTGTTCCTGAACTTTTTAAGCGCAAAGGCGTAAATCCACAGCGGCCAGCTTATCAGTGGAATAATATTTTAAGTTAACTTTTAATAAATCATCGTACCAATACCGCGGTCACTGAACATTTCAATCAGCAGACTGTGCGGTACTCGGCCGTCAATAATATGAGTTCGCGGAACTCCTCCTTCAAGGGCGCGCAGACAGCAGTCAATTTTTGGCAACATTCCGCTAGAAAGTATGCCGGTCGCCTTCATAGAAGGAATTGCGATGCGGTCAATTCTCTTTATCAAAGAAGAAGGATCTTTTACATCGCGCAAAACTCCGGGAACATTCGTTAACTGAACAAATTTTTCTGCGTGCAGGGCAACTGCAATTTCGGCAGCGGCAGTATCAGCATTGATATTATAACGCGCGCCGTCTCCATCTTCGCCAAGCGCAACAGTAGAAATTACCGGAATAAAATCATTTTCCAGCAAAGTATTTACAATTTCAGGATTCACTTGTGTAATTTCGCCAACAAATCCCAGATCTTTTTCAGTTTTTTTAGCGCGCAAAAGTCCACCGTCAACACCGCTAATGCCAACGGCCTTGCCACCTTCCTGAAGCAAAATGCCGGCAATGTCCTTATTCAGTTTTCCGGTCAGCACCATCTGCACAATTTCCATGGTTTCTTCATCAGTGTAGCGCAGACCGTCCACAAATTTAGATTCCTTGCCAACCCGGGTCAGCATATTATTAATTTCCGGGCCACCACCGTGCACAAGAACAACTTTAATCCCGATTGTATTCAAAAGAACAATGTCTTTCATAACCGCAGACTTGAGTTCTTCGTTCAACATGGCATTTCCGCCGTACTTTACAACTACAATTTTTCCAACCCACTGCTTAAAATACGGCAGAGTTTCAACAAGAACCTTAGACCATTGCTCAGTATTCAAAATATCTTCTTCGTTTTCCATAACACTTTTCCGCTTTTAATTATTTTTCGGCATTATTTTATTTTTTCTTAGGGCGTATCCTGCCATAAGGCAGGTCGCGCTTTTCAGGAGAGTAGGATATTGCTAAAAAATTGCTCCAGGTATTCGCGATTTTTTTTAACGCAATTTCAATTTACAGGCATTTTGCGCTGCGTGCCAGAACAATGGCACTTCGCCTGCAAAATCTTGCTTCGCAACCCTTACAATCGCTTACGCAAATCGTCCCAAAATTTATGTACGGTAATCTCCGTTGATTTTTACATAATCGTAAGTCAAATCGCAGCCCCAGGCAGTTCCTTCGGCATTACCTTCCTTGCACTGAACAAGAATTTCAACGGCCTCTTCACTCATAATTTTCTTTGCCTTGTCCTCATCAAAATCAAGAGGAACACCGTCTTTATAAACCTGCACGGAATTTTCCCCGTGAACTTCAAAATTGTCGTTATCATCAAAATAACGTTTAGCGCCACCCTTGCTTGTAAACCAGATGCTTGTAGTATCAGGATTAAATTCTATTCCGCTGTAGCCCATTGCGCACAAAAAACGCCCGAAATTTGCATCTGCACCGTACATGGCAGCCTTTACAAGGCTAGAAGAAATAACTTCTTTTGCAAGTCCTCTGGCATTTTCAACGGAAGAAGCACCTTTTACCGTGCACTGAACAAGTCGCGTTGCACCTTCGCCGTCCGCTGCAATTTTCATTGCCATAACTCTGTTTAATTTATTCAAAGCTTCAAGAAAAACATCAAAATCTTTACCTTCAGCGATAATTTCTGCATTTCCGGCCATTCCGTTTGCAAGAATCACTAAAGTATCATTTGTGGAAGTATCGCCGTCTACGCTCACGCAATTATAAGTACCCTTAATAGATTCCCGTAACGCTTTTTCAAGCATTTTTGAAGAAATGGCACAGTCAGTTGTAATAAAACTCAGCATTGTTCCAAGATTTATATGAATCATTCCAGAACCTTTGCACATAGTTCCCATTTTGCAGAGTTTTCCGCCAACCGTAAACTGAACGGCACATTCTTTGTACTGAGTGTCCGTCGTCATAATTGCAATTCTGGCCTCTTTGTGACCTTCTTTTGAAAGTCCATCTTTTAAAACCTGGATGTTCTTTTCAATCTTTTCAACCGGAAGCTGCGCGCCAATCACGCCAGTGGAACAGACAACAACATTATCACAAGAAATTCCTGTTACTTTTTCTACGGCCTTTGCCATTCTCAGGGCATTTTCTGCACCTTGCGCACCAGTACAACAGTTTGCGTTTCCGCTGTTTGCAATAATTGCCTGCATTTTTCCGTCAGCAATATTTTTTCTTGTAAGTTTTACGCTTTCAGCTTTTACCCGGTTTTGAGTAAAAACTCCGGCCGCATTACATAATTTTTCAGAAACGACCAAAGCCGTATCGTTAGTTTTTCTGCTTTCCTTGATATGACAAAGAATTCCGTTTGCAGTAAATCCTTCAGCAGCACAAACGCCACCGTCTATAAATTTAATATCACTCATAATGTATATTTATACACTCCGTTTGTATATTTATACAAAAAATTATATCACTTTGAACTTGTTATGAAAATGGCATTTTTAGTTTCAGGCTCACCCCGACTTTTACTTTAATTGAAATCACAATATAAAAATGTTACTATCTATCAGGAAGCCTCTAAAAATTGCAATTTTTAGAGGCAACTCTGAAAACGCGATGTTTTAATTCGTGCTATATCAACGAATTAAAACTCGAAGGTCTCTCTAAAAAATCATTGAAAATGATTTTTTAGAGATGACCATCATAACAAGAAAAGTTATTTTCTTACCGACTGCCCTCTAAAATCCTGGATTTTTGGGGTAATCACAAAGTTTTTTTTACGGGGGACAAAATATGTCTACACCATTAGAAAATTATCTGGCAAATTGTGGCGGAAAACCTACAGCCGCAATGTGTTCTTATGTTGCAAATCTTCAGCAGGTTGCGGAAGTTGGCCCGGATATTGCGGCTGCAATTGTAAGTGAAATTGAAAATCAGCGAAGTCATCTTAAACTGGTTGCTTCTGAGAATTACTGTTCGCTCAATGTTCAGGCAGCTATGGGCAATCTTCTTACCGATAAATATGCCGAAGGTTACCCGGAACACCGTTATTACGGCGGTTGTGTAAATATTGATACTGTAGAAAATATCGCCGCCCACGAAGCCGAAGCTCTTTTTGGTGCAGATTATGCTTACGTTCAGCCTCATTCTGGTGCTGACACAAACCTGGTTGCTTACTGGGCAATTTTGAGTGCAAAAGTTGAAACTCCAACTCTGGAAGAACTGGGAGTAAAATCTTTGAACGATTTGACTGCCGAACAGTTTGATATGCTCCGCAAGCGTTTTGGAAATCAGAAACTTATGGGTCTGGATTATTCTTGTGGTGGTCATTTGACTCACGGTTACAAAATGAACGTTTCTGCCCGAATGTTTGAAAGCCATCCTTACGGGGTAGATAAAGAAACCGGTCTTTTGGATTATGATGCAATCGAAAAACAGGCAATGGAAGTAAAACCTCTCATTTTGCTGACTGGTTATTCCGCTTACCCTAGAAAAATCAATTTCCGCCGTTTCCGCGAAATTGCCGATAAGTGCGGAGCAGTTTTGATGGTAGATATGGCTCACTTTGCCGGCCTGGTTGCAGGAAAAGTTTTTGAAGGCGACTATGATCCTGTAAAATGGGCAGATGTTGTCACAACTACAACCCACAAAACCCTGCGCGGCCCTCGCGGTGCTATGATTTTGTGCAAAAAAGAATTTGAAGATTACGTAAATAAAGGCTGTCCAATGGTTTTGGGTGGACCACTCGGCCATATCATGGCTGCCAAGGCAATAGCTTTTAAAGAAGCCCGCACCCCGGCTTACCAGGAATATGCCCACAACGTTGTAAAAAATGCCCAGGCCCTGGCTCAAGCTTGTATGGCTCATGGAATGCCACTGCAGACTGGCGGAACCGACAACCACCTTATGCTGGTTGACGTTACAGTTTACGGCCTCACCGGCAAGCAGGCAGAAGCGGCCCTCTTCCAGTGCGGAGTTACAGCCAATGCAAACGCCCTCCCTTACGACAAAAACGGAGCCTGGTGGACTTCCGGAATTAGAATTGGAACTCCTGGCCTCACAACCCTTGGAATGAACGAAGATGATATGAAGGAAGTTGCCGACATCATCGACTTTGTTTTGAAAGGAACTAAGCCTGGCGTTACTAAGGAAGGCAAACCTGCAAAGGGCAAAATCGTTCTTGATCCAGAAGTTCAGACAAAAGCCCGCGAACGCGTAAATGCACTTTTGCACAAGCAC
This sequence comes from Anaerobutyricum sp., assembly GCA_963638805.1. Taxonomy (GTDB): domain Bacteria; phylum Spirochaetota; class Spirochaetia; order Treponematales; family Treponemataceae; genus Treponema_D. The sequence continues at coordinate 54,675 of CAVHTI010000008.1, read as the reverse complement.
GTTTTGTATCCGGAACTGGATTTGGATTTCTTGAAAAAAGAATTTGTAAAATAGTTTTTGGGGCCAGTGCCGCGTGTAACTCACCTTCCGCAGTTCGCTAAGCGCTCAAAATCCTCGCGGTACAGATAGTACCGCTCCGGGTTTCTGCTTCGTTTTTTGAAAAAAACTTCGCAGCTGCTACAGGTTCGGGCCGGCCCTACGGTAAAAAATAAAAACAAACGTAATGAGACTTATATTTATCCGCCACGGCGACCCAGATTATTCAATCGACAACCTTACAGAAAAAGGCAAACGCGAAGTTGAACTACTTTCAGAACGTGTGTGCAAATGGCAAAACATCACAGAATTTTATTGTTCACCACTTGGACGCGCGCGCGCAACTGCAGAACCGTCACTCAAAAAACTGGGAAGAACTGCAAAAATCTGCGAGTGGCTTCAGGAATTTTATTACAAAACAAAATATCCGCAAAATGTTGCAGACAAAACACTCGCCGGCAAAGAAACAATGTGCTGGGATTTACTTCCAGAATTTTATAATTCTGACACGGCATTTTTTGACAAAGACAACTGGGCAAACTCAGATTTTATGCAGGCTGGAAAAATAAAAGAACATTACAAAACCGTAACTAACGGAATTGACGAAATTCTCAAAAATTACGGCTATATCAGAAACTCAAAAGGTTTTTATGATGTAAAGAATCCCGTTCCAAATCATAACTGGTCAGAACCTATAGAAAAATATCACTTAAAATCCGTAAAAGATGACTACCCACAGGAAGAAACTCTGGTGTTTTTCTGCCACCTGGGCGTAATGTTCGCGATTATTTCTCACCTTGTGGGAATGTCGCCAATGCAACTCTGGCAAGGATTTTTTGTAGCGCCAACTTCCGTGACAATTCTCAATTCCGAAGAAAGACTTGAAGGTCAGGCCTGGTTCCGCGTTGAACGCTTAGGCGACACAAATCACCTTACAAATGGTGGCGAACCAATTTCCTCATCAGGCTATTTTGCAGACGTACTTCGCGAAAAATAAAAATCTACTGCTGATTTTTTATAACCCGGACAGTCACAATTCTGTGCTGCAGGATTTCTTCAATCTGAAAAATTGTTTTTCCGTGAATTATAATTTCACCGGTGGACGGAAGATGCCCGAATTGTTCAAGAATCCAGCCGCCAATTGTCATAAAATGTTCAGAAAATAAATCCAGGCCTAAAATTTCATTGGCTTCTTCAATTTTCATTTCGCCGGGCATTAAAATTGTATTTTGCGAAATAATTTTTATTTTTTCTTCCGGCGCAACCTGGTTGTAAAGATTTTCTTCCACAGTCATCCTGCCAAAAACCATCCGGATAATATCTTCCATCGTGATAATGCCGGAGGTCTGCCCCTGCTCATTTAAAACAACCGCAAAACGATATTCTTCCTGTCTGAAGCGGTTAAGCATTTCCAGAACACTGAAAGTGCCCGGAACATAATTTACTTCCTGCATGATTTTTCCGGCGGTAACGGTATTTTCCGCATACAAAACCGTTTTATAATCAACAATCCCGACAATGTTATCCTGATTTTCTTTATAAACCGGCATGATTGAATATCCGTATTTATCAAAACTCGAAACCATCTGCTCAAAATCGTCGTCATAATTCAACATCCGGACAAAATTTTTATGTTTCATAATGTCGTGAACGCACAAATCATTGAATTTTATAAGACGATTCATCATCCGACTTTCGCCACGCTCAATCGTACCTTCTTTTTCGCCAAGTGCAATCAGAGTTTTCAGTTCTTCTTCCGTAATAATCGGATCCGGGTTTTTCATGATTTTTTCTGCAAGTTTTACAACCGACGACGAAAGTTTTTGAAAAATCCAGATTACCGGAAAAAATATAATTTCCAGAATTCTAAGTGGCTGCGACGAAAATGACGCAATTTTTTCAGGATAAATTCCCGCAACAGTTTTTGGCACAATCTGACCAAAAGTCGTAATAAAAAATGCAGTTATAAAAGGCACAAGATTATTCAGCCGGGAATCTCCCAAAACCATCAAAACAAGGGCCGTTACCAGTGCGGACGTAAAGGAAGTTAAAAAATTCGTTCCAATCAGCACGGTTGTCAGCAATTTGTCCATATTGCCTTTTAATTTTTCTACAAGGCGCGCGTTTTTGCGTTTTTCATCAAGCATTCGGCGCACTTTCAGCTGATTTAACGAAAGATATGCGGTTTCCGAGGAAGTAAAAAATCCAACGCACAAAATAAGAAGTACAAACTGAAGAATTTTTAGAACAACGGTCATGAGTTTTTCTCCTCATGTTCCTGTTTTTTCAAAATGCGCAGACGTTCAATTCTGTTTGACTGAACTTTCTGGACAATAAAAAGCCGGTCGCCACATTCAACTTTATCGCCGGCAACTGCAATTCTTCCAAGTTTTTCTGTAACCCAGCCGCCGATTGTTTCATTCACGTCAGAATCCAAATCAAGATGAAATGCCTCGCGAATAACTTTTAAAAGGACAAGGCCGTTTACTTCAAAATCGTCTTTATTTTCAACTGAATCAAAATCAAAAACTTTACCGCGCAAAGATTTATCGCCCGGCAAAGCAAAAATTTCGCGGGAAATATCTTTTTCCGTCAAAATGCCGTCCGTTCCAGAATATTCATCAATAATAATCGCGATGGACTGGCAGTTATCAAAAAGAATTGACTGCACAGAAGACATTTTTTTTGTTCCGGGAATAAAAACCGGCGGGCGCATCACTTTTTTCAAATCAAAATCAGCAGGATGACTTTTATATTTTATTAAATCGCGCAAATAAATTACGCCGGTAATGTCGTCAATGGACTTTTTATAAACCGGAAATCGCGAAAATCCGGTGCGTTCGCTTAATTCAAGAATTTCTGAAAATTTTATTTCTTCGTTTACGGCCCTAATTTTTGTGCGCGGCACCATAATGTCCTGCGCTTCCAAATCTGAAAATTTAAAAACCTGACTCATCATTCTGTTTTCAGATTCTTCAATCAGACCGTTTTCTTCGCTCAAATCAAAAAAAGTTTTTATATCCTCTTCCGTGTATGACTGATTTTTCTTTTCAGTTTTGATTCCAAAAATCCGCAAAACCCCTTTTGAAATAAAAGTGATTACAATTACCAGCGGTTTCATAATAATCGTGACAATTTTTACAAAACCACTCAGACCGTAAGCAATTTTATCGGGGCAGCGCGTAGAAATAGTCTTTGGAGTAATTTCACCAAAAATCAAAAGTAAAACCGTAGCCGCAAGAGTCGCATAACCAACTCCGCGATCACCGAAAATCTGGAGCGCAAAAGATGCAATTATCGAGGAAGTAAAAATGTTTACTAAATCATTTGAAATCAGAAGGGTATTTATGAGTTCTTCTTTTTTTTCAAGAAGCTTTGAAATTCTTAAGGCCCGCCTGTCCTTTTTCTTTTTTAAAATGCTAAGGCGCAGGCGGTTCATGCCTAAAATGCTGCTCTCAGAAATGGAAAACAGCATTGAAAGTGTTATGAGTACGACAAGAAGAATTATCTGATAAAGCTGAGGTTGTCCCATTAATTAGAAATCTGCGCTCCCATATTCTGGTCATAAGAGGCAGCGATTGCATCAATTGTCTGCTGAATTACAGGAACATCAGGGCCTTCCGGATATGCCTGAATTGCGTACTGCAAATATTGTGTAATTTCCGTAATATCCGTACTGCCAGAAAACATAAGATAATAGGCGGCCATATAATAAGCCTGCTGTTTATCAATTGGTTCAAGAAATTCATTTGTACAGATGTTAAGATATGCACTTACTGCCGCTTCCAGATTTTGTTCCGTGTAAGCAACAAATGCACTGTTTTCTGCATCAGCAAGCAGGAATTTACTCAAATAACCGTACTGATTATTTTTATCAAGTTTTATTCCCTGTTCAACTAAATCTGCAAGAAAAACGCGATAATACGGATACGTACCCTCAAAAAGCTCATTAATTGCCTTGATTTTTTCTGATTCATCATTAGATTTTGTCTTTTCAATGAGAGCTTCAACCTGAACAACAACGTCCGAATATTGATTTATTGCATTTTCAAAATCTTCTGCGGAATTTAATTCCCCCTGAGGTTTAATTTCCGTTAACATATATTCATCTTTTGACATCAGAAAATACGCAGGGCTCTGCTCCGGCATCAACAACTGCACGAGGTACAAATATCCGTTCAACAAATCTTGATTTTCTTCGGCAATTTTTTGAGCGGCCTTTGATTCATCTTTTGCAAGAGTGCCTTCATAAAGTTCATCCGTGAAATTTGCATGCATCACGGTGTACTTTGAAGCAATCCGAGTTTTAAAATCTTCTGTTTTTAAAACTGAATTCAAAAAATCCTCGTTTTCTGCACTAGTTCCTTCGCCTTGCGCCGTGATTAAAACAAGAATTTCACGATTATTTTTGCGGGCATCTTCAATTGCACTGTTCATATCCATAAAACAGCCTTCCGAATCAATCAACGCAGAAGACTTTTTACAAGAAGCAAGGCAAAGCAAAATCACAAAAACTGATAGTAATGGTAAAATTTTATTCTTCATTTCTTTGTCCTTATTTGAAATATGCAACGCCGGCGGCAAAAATATTTTCGCAGGTAGTTTCATTTTTATTTGTGACAGGATTTCCGCCAACATTTTTGAACAAATCAAATGAAGAACCGTTAGTTTCCATACCAACACCGCGCTCTGAATGACCCATTTTTCCCAAAACATGACCATCAGGAGAGGTAATTCCTTCAATTGCGTACGCAGAACCGTTTGGATTGTCCGGTTCACTAATGGCCGGAAGACCAAATTCATCAACATACTGAGTGAATACCTGACCGTTTTTAAACAATTTTTCGGCCAGTTCAGGACTTACGACAAATCTTCCTTCACCGTGCGAAACTGCAATCAAGTGATTTCTTTCATCAATTACGGACGGATGCAAAGCCCAGGGACTCGCAGCACTTACAATTCTTGTTCTGACAATTCTAGAAATATGACGGCCAATTCTGTTGTAAGTCAAAGTCGGCATATCTTCTTTGATGTCGCAAATTTCACCGTAAACCGCAAGACCAGTCTTAACCAGCGCCTGGAAACCGTTACAAATTCCAAGAACAAGTCCATCACGTTTTTTCAGAAGATTCATAACCTGATCTGAAATTTTTCCGGCTTTAAGTACATTTGCAATAAATTTAGCAGAACCATCAGGCTCATCACCGGCAGAAAAACCACCACTCAAAGCAAGAATCTGAGTATCTTTCAGTTCTTTTTCAAGTTCAGAAAGCGATTCTTCAAGCATCTGAGGATTTTTATTTCTGAGAACTAAGATTTTTGTATTTGCTCCGGCAAGATTAAATGCACGGGCCATATCATATTCACAGTTTGTTCCAGGGAAAACTGGGAGCAAAACTTTTGGCTTTGCCTTTCCAATGCTAAACGACGGATTTCTTCGCACTTCAATCAAAGAACTGTGCACAGATTTTGCCCAGTCCGGCAATTCAGGCTGCAAAGGATAACCGGAAACTTCAGGGTAAACTTCGCTAAGTTTGCCTTCCCATGATTTTAAACAGTCATCAAGAGAAATTGTCACGCAAGGATTTACGATTCCGCCAATTTCTGCATTCAAAACTTTTATGCATCGTTCAGAAATTGTTTCCCCGATTTTTGTCACGGTATTTACAACAAATCCTTTGGCGCTCAGCAAATCTTCTTTAGTTTCTACGATAATGTTACCATAAGTCGGGACAAAGAGATTTTTTACACTGCTGCCGTCAATTTCGGCACCAATCATATTTCCCATTGCCATTTTTGTAACGGCTTCGGCAATTCCACCAGCGCCAACCGGATACATTGCAGAAATTTTACCGGCCTTATTCAATTCATAAAGTGCATCAGAATTTGAAAGGAAAGCATCATAATCAGGATCAAGAAGATCAGAATAAGGCACGCTCACAAGATAAATTCCGTTCTTTGCAGACTTAAACGAACCGCTTGTAACATTTTTTGCCTCGTCATGAGTTACGGCAAAACTTACAAGAGTGTGCGGAACATTGATATTTTCAAAAGTTCCAGACATAGAATCTTTACCGCCAATAGAAGCACAACCAGATTCAATCTGAGCATCAACGGAACCAAGCAAAGCCGCAGCCGGATAGCCCCAGGTCTTTTCGCTTACTGCGCGTCCAAAAAATTCCTGGAAAGACAAACGACTTGTGCGCGCCTTACCGCCAATACAAGTGATTTTTGCAAGTGAAGAAAGAACTGAAGTTTTTGCTCCGTGCCATGCAGACCACTGTCCAACCCGCGGATCAAAACCGTAAGACATCATAGAAACTGTGGAAGTTTCGCGCGGCGTTACAACCGGGATTTTTGCAGACATTCCGGCTTCCGGCGTATTCTGATATTTTCCGCCGTATGGGAACAAAACCGTAGAAGCGCCAATTGAACCGTCAAAACGCTCACCAAGTCCGCGCTGACTGCAGCATGCAAGGTCAGACATATTTTTAAGCCAAGCAGATTTTAAATGATTTTCTACACAGCCTTCGCATTTTACGCCCTTTTCCAGTTCTTCTTTTACACAATCCAAAGGATTTACAAGCGGAGAAGTTTCCGGAGCCGAAGGACTTCCAATACTTGCAACCGCCTCATGATGAGCACCGGCCGCGTCAAGAAATTCCCTGCCCAAATCAACGATCACCTTACCGCGCCATTTCATTACAAGACGATTTGTATCAGTAACAGTTGCAACAACCACCGCATTCAAATTTTCTTTTTGAGCAGCGGCAATAAAACGGTCAACATCAGATTTTCTTACAACAACCGCCATTCTTTCCTGGCTTTCAGAAATTGCAAGTTCCGTGCCGTTCAAGCCTTCATATTTTTTCGGGACATTATCAAGATTAATATCAAGTCCAGGCGCCAATTCACCAACCGCAACAGAAACACCGCCCGCACCAAAATCATTACAGCGGCGAATCATCAAACTGACTTCTTTATTGCGGAACAAACGCTGAATTTTTCGCTCTTCAACAGCATTTCCTTTTTGAACTTCAGCCGCAGCAGTCGTAACAGACTTTACTGTATGAACTTTTGAAGACCCCGTCGCACCGCCAATTCCGTCGCGTCCGGTTCCACCACCAAGCAAAATAATAATGTCACCCGGTTCCGGTCGTTCACGAATAACAGTATCAAGAGGCGCAGCCGCAATTACTGCACCAAGTTCCATTCGTTTTGCAACATATCCAGGATGATAAATTTCCTGAACCTGACCCGTCGTCAAACCAATCTGATTTCCGTACGAAGAAAATCCCTGAGCAGCTTCACGGCAAATTTTTACCTGCGGAAGTTTTCCTTTCAGAGTATCCTTCAACGGCACAGTAGGATCAGCCGCTCCGGTAATTCGCATTGACTGGTAAACCCAGGAACGTCCAGAAAGCGGATCACGAATTGCGCCGCCAAGACAAGTTGCAGCGCCACCAAAAGGTTCAATTTCCGTCGGGTGATTATGAGTTTCATTTTTAAACATCATAAGCCAGCGTTCAGTAGCCTTTTTATCATCAGGATTTAATTTTTTTCCGTTTTCATCAGCAGTATAGTGAACATCAATATAAACAGAGCAGGCGTTGTTTTCTTCAGAAACTTCCATATCTTCAAGCTTTCCGTGCTTTTTAAGATATTTCATTCCAATTACGGCCATATCCATAAGGCAGACAGGCTTATCTTTGCGTCCGGCATACAAATCAGTACGCATTTCATTGTAATTTTCCAAAGATTTTTTAAACAACGGAGCATAAGGACCGTCCTCAACTTTTATATCCTTAAGTTCTGTCAAGAAAGTTGTGTGACGGCAGTGATCAGACCAGTAAGTATCAAGAACACGCACCTCAGTTTCCACAGGATCACGCTTTTCGCCCTTAAAATAATCCTGCAGGAATTTTATATCGGCAAGGTCCATCGCAAGCCCCATTTTCTGACGGTAGGCTTCCAATTCCTCGTCATTCCAAGTGATAAAACCTTCCACAACCGGAATATCAGCTGGAGTTTCAATTTTCATTTTTAAAGTTTCAGGCTTTTTATCATCAGTAAGACGCGAATCAACAGGGTTAATTAAATATTCCTGGATTTTCAAAACTTCCGCGTCAGAAACGTCGCCTTCAAGAATTACAACTTTTGCACAGCGGACAACCGGCGGCTCAGACTTTGTTTCAACGCCAGAAAGCCCAGCCCTCAGCAAAGAAATACACTGTTCAGCACTATCAGAACGCTGATCATACTGGCCCGGCAAATATTCCCAGATGATTTTTTTACCATCCGTCTGTGGCAGGCAGTCAAAAGTAACAAAATCGCTCTGAGGTTCAGAAAAAACACGAGTAGCCGCAATTTTTGCAACATCATCACTTACATTTTCAATGTCGTAACGATTCAGGTACCGAATTTTAGTAACACTAGAAATTCCCAAAAAACCATTAATCTGTGACAAATAACTTTTAGCCTCGTTTTCAAAACCCGGCTTTCTTTCAACATAGAGTCTGTACATATCCACATTATAGTGAAAAGGCCGTTTTTGGTCATTTAAAAAATCAGATTACGGGCGTATCCTGCCGCTCGTAATTCAGTGAACACAAAAAAATCTTCCGTCTTACGAGCGGCAGGCCGCGCTTTTCAGGGCTACGGCGTTCGCCTCCGGCTTTTGCGCTACGTGCCAGAACAATGGCACTTCGCCTGCAAAATCCCGCTTCGCGGCCCTTACAATCGCTTACGCAAAAAGACTATTTTTTAATTTCCAGAACAAAAGCAAGAATTTTCGCGACCGCCTGCCATGCCTCTTCCGGAATTGCATCTCCAATTTTCTGAACGTCAAGAACATCAACTAAAAGTGCATCGTTTTCAATTTTTACATTATTTTTTTCTGCAATTTCAACAATTTTGTCGGCAAGTTCTCCGTGGCCTTTTGCCGTTATAAAAGGAATTTCAGCGCCCTCAGGATATTTTATTGCAACCGCTTTTTTCAAAAATAACCTCCCGCAGAAAAAAACTTTTCATTCCCTGCCGCAGTAAACTCTATTTTTTCCTTTTCCGCCCAGAAAACCTCGGCATCATTAAATTTCTTTTTCAATTCAGCTGTCATTTTTTCAGATTTTTTTTCTTTTCCGCTGATATTAAAATAAATTTCTTTTGCCCTACCCTCTTCAAAATTCACAGAAAAATTACTTTCACTTCCACCATTCAGCTCTTTGTAACCAATATTCATTTTTTTTAACTTCAGATTTTCGTCCATCAAAAAAGCAAAAAGTCCTTTTCTGTCAGTTTTTTCATTTAATTTTTCTTTTTCAAGGCTACAAATTTCAAACGGCAAAAAGATCCAGTTATTGCCATTACCATCCTTTTTTTGAATATGATTCAACAAAGTTAAAATTCCGCTCCGCTCATCTTCGGTTTCCGGCAAAATTTTAAAAACATCACTGATATATTTTTTTAATTCGCCAGAAATTTCATTTTCAAGGTTTATTTTTTTATCTTCTGTAATTTTATTTTCAAAATCATTTTTATTTTCAGACTCAGTTTCAAAATCAAGTTCATCAAGAAGTTCTGCAATCTGCGTTTCCGTCAGTTTTATTCCTTTTTGCTCAAGAATTATCATCAGACTCGCAAGATTTTTTTTCTTTCCCTTGGTTTTTGCAAGAATATTATAAATTTTGGTAATGGAATCAGAATCAAGAGGCAAACCAAGTTGCTTTAACTGGAGTAAAATATTTTTTGTAATTTCGTTTTCGGGCAACCCAAGGCCATTCAAAATTTGAGTGATTTTTGCATTTTCAACAAGAACAATATTTTCTATTTTTACATTCGCATTTTCGGGAATCAGATGGATTTTTCCGTTCTGCATAGTCACCGTCGCAACAAATTCACTTCCCTTTTGAAAAACTTTTCCCGAACTTATATTAACTTTTACGCCCGCAACAGAACCTTCGTACCTGCCGTCTTGTTTTTGGCCGGTAATAACAACACGCACAGAACTTCCTTCCGCAAGCATTTTTACGTTTTGAGAGACTTTTTGATTATTTACCGCAAGTTCTGTGTTTAATTTCATAAAAAAAAACTGGAGATATGTAAATACTCATACCTCCAGTCTTGTAAAGTTTTCTAAAGTTGATTACTGAGCATCAGAAGCTTTTTCTTCTTTTGCAGCAGCGGCTTCAGAAGCACGTGCATTGCGGGCAGCAAGAGCTTCAGTAACTTTTGCACCAACCAATGCCTTAACTTTTGCATCCTTACCAACCTTATCACGAATATAATAAAGTTTAGCACGGCGTACTTTACCAGGTCGAACAACTTCTACCTTCTGAATACGTGGGCTGTTATAAGGGAATACACGTTCAACACCAACACCGTAAGAAATCTTACGAACTGTAAATGTTCGGCGTGCGCCTTCATTTTTCATACAAAGAACAAGTCCTTCAAAAATCTGAATACGTTCTGTCTTGCCTTCAATAATCTTGAAGTAAACTTTTACAGTATCACCAACATTGAATTCCTGTGCACCAGGTCTTTTCTGTGTTTCTTCAATTGTTTTAATAAGATCCATTATGATCTCCTTTTAATTTTCAGTTTTATGAAGTCTTCGCCGTTTCTTTTTTGGCTGAGTTTTTTCAAAAAACTGTTCTGTTATTTCCTCAATCATCTTTTCGGCTTCAGGGCTTAATTTTCCGCTCTTTCTTGCATCCATGATTAAATCAGGTCTGTTCGCAAGAGTTTTCATAATCCGCTTTTTCAGCCGCCACTTTCGAATTTCCTCATGATTTCCGCTCAAAAGAACATCTGGAACTTTCATTCCATTGTATTCAACCGGACGAGTATACTGAGGATACTCCAAAAGTCCGTCGCAATAACTCTCTTCTTCCAAAGATTCGCTGTTTATAACACCGTCCACAAGTCTGTAAACCGTATCAATAACAACCGTCGCCGCAACTTCTCCACTAGACATTACATAATCTCCAATAGAAATTTCAGCATCAACGTACGAATCAATAATTCTCTGATCTATACCTTCGTACCGACCACAGATAAAAACAAGTTCGTCTTTGCAACTTAATTCCTGAGCCATCTTCTGTGTAAGTGTTTTTCCGCTCGGAGTAACGTAAATTACGTATTTTTTCTTCGCATTTACACTATCAAGGGCTCTTCCAAGAGGTTCCGCCATCATCAACTGACCGGCACCACCCCCGTACGTTCCGTCATCACAGGTCTTGTGTTTATCAAGAGCAAAATCTCTGATATTCACTAAATCGTAAGCAATAATTTCCTTTTCCACTGCTTTGGCCATGATTGAGTTTTCAAAAAAAGCCTTAACAATATCAGGAAATAAGGTCAGCACAGTAAATTTCATGGAATTACTCCAGAATCCAGAGGTGCATCAATTGCACCGTACCGTTCTTTACATCTACCTTTCCAATAAACTGGTCACGGAAAGGAATCAGAACTTTTCGGCCACAACTTTCGGAGAGAGAAACTTCTAACAAGTAACCACCCCCGCCTTCCAATACGTCTGTGATAGTTCCTACAACAACCGATTTTTTCTGTTTTGCAGTTTTCTTATCATCAACCGGATCGTCATTCCCTTCATAAACAAGGGAACAGTCTCTTAAATCTTCAAAGTACCACTCATCCTTTTGCAAAGGCTTAGCGAACTTTCTGGGAACCACAATAGACCAACCGTTGTATTTTTTAATATCAACGTCAGAATCAATCCCCTTAAATTTGACATACATGGTATTACAGGCAAGAGCCGAAGATTCAATCTGAACTTCTCTTGAGTTCGTACCATTCTGCAAAGTAACTTCCTTTAATTTGGCAATATGTTCATATTCGCCGGAAGCACTCTCAACCTTACATTCACCCGAAAAACCGTGAGCCCCCCGAATGAAGCCAACTGTAAGCTGCTCTTTTTCCATCAGAAAATTCCGTTAATCCAGAATATCAAGACTATAATGAACACCGTCCTTTACTGCAGAAGCACTCAAAACAGTTCTCATAGCCTTGGCAATACGGCCGTATTTACCGATTACCTTTCCGATGTCACTATCAGCAACTTTAAGCTGAAGCACTTTACCTCTTTCACCCTCAGTTTCAGTTACAGAAACAGCTGACGGATCATCGACCAATGATTTTGCAATGTATTCAATCAGGTCTTTTTCCATTTTCCGCTCCTCTAAAACTTACTTTGCTGCTTTTGCAGACTGAACATTCATCAATTTCTTAACGATGTCTGTTGGCTGTGCTCCAACTCCGATCCAGTACTTTGCTCTGTCCAAATCAATTGAAACCTGTGAACCTTCACATGCGATTGGCTGGTAAGTTCCAATTTCTTCGATACATGCACCGTCACGTGGCTTACGAGAGTCCTGAACAACTACACGGTAAGTTGGACGTTTTTTTGTACCAAATCTCTTAAGTCTGATTTTGACCATTTATTCCTCCATGGCACCAGTGGCACCAAATTTTGCATATTTGAACACAATAATAGTAATTGTGAGTTTGAAAAGATATGTTATAGAATTTTTCCGTTTTATTCAACATAAGAACTTTCATTCAAACCCCATTTTCAAAACTTTTCAGAAATCAAAATTGAAAATTTATGCCTTTAAAATTATGCCTGTGAAATAACATCTTTTAATTTGGTATCGTAAGTTTTTAGCGGCAGACTGTACCTTCTGGCAAGTTCCAGGTAAGACGCATCATAATACGAAAGATTATATTCTTCTGCTAAATCATAAATGCGCTGCCGTATCTGACCGTCCATCAAAGAATCTGTGTAAATCGGCAGCTGTTGCAAGTCATACAAAATATCCAGAACATCAGATTTTGAAAGAGGACTCTGTCCTTCTTCAGTTTTTTTTGTTTTATACAAAAGTACATTTTCAACTTCATACCAGAAAAGATGAGGTACATAAATCTGACCGTTATTTAAGAGGACATACTCAATATCTTTTATACAATCTGAAAATTCATTATCAAAATACCCGTTCAGAACGTAAGAAATAATAAAGGAGGTATCTGCAACAAAACACGGAAAAGTATTATTTTCTTCCATTATTTTTAAGTTCCTCTACTTCATGCATTGTCATTGCCGCACTGCCATTTTTAACTCGTTCTTCCGACATTCTTTTTGCACGCAAAACTATTCTGTTATGAGCATCCAGCGCATTTTTATTTTCCATACTTTTTGCTCCCTGCAAAACCGCAACTTTTTTTCCATTTTTAGAAATATTAATCACCGTTCCGTCCTGCACTTTCCGCAATAATTCAGAAAAATAAGTCTTTGCATCAAACGCACCAATCTCAAAAACATTATTGCCACAAGAAGTCATTGAAAATGCCATAAAACACCTCTCTTTATCATTTCTCAAAAAAATCACAACTTTCATAAATAAGATAATAGGTAAAAATCAAAAAGTCAACCAGTTTGCAAACTAGTTTTTTTTATATTTTCGCCAGAATTTTCCATAATCTGCGGTCAAAAAAAAATAAAATTTTGCCCAATAATAAAATCTGTACTAAAATAAACGTAAGGAGATGTGATAAAAATTCCATCCGTGTAATTTTCATCACTGCAATTTTCCAAACGTCGTTTGCAAAACTGCGATTCAACACCTCCTGTGTTGCCGCTAACGCGGAGCTATATTAAGGAACAAACATATGAAAAAATTATTAAAAAATGGCGCGCTTTTGATTTGTCTGGGCGCAGTTCTTATGATTTCTGGCTGTAAGAATGCGAATTCTTCAAATTCTAAAATTGCAAAAGAAAATATTTCTGCAAACACACTGCCTTCAAGTAATTCAAAAACGTTTATTACAACTCAGACCGGCGCTGTAAATTTTGTCAAAAATATTGGCGAAAACATTGATATTGATGATATTTTTGATGAACTTGATGAAGTTGCCGATTTTGATCAGATTGGTTCGGACCTTGAAGAAATTGGTTACGAAAGTTCTTATATAGAAAATCTTGCGGGAATTTTTACTACAGCGTTTGAAAATGCACTTACAACAAATTCAATAAACATAAATATTTCTGAAAAACCGGGCAAAGCAACGGATTTTCCGGCAAATTATTCGCTTGATATTCCTCAGTTTGATTTAAAATTGAACGGTAACGTAGACGATGTTGACGAGCCTCGTTCGGGGTCTGCAATTTTGGAATTAAACGCAAATGCCACTGCCTCTGCGGATAAATTTAATCTTTCAATTCCGGTTTTAAAAGTAAATGGCAAGGCAAATCTTTCTACAGATGCCGTAAAACAGGCGCTCAAAGCAGACGGAAACATTGATCAGCAGCTTTCCGGTGAATTTTCTATGGGTGACGGTTTAAAACTCAATCTTGGTTCTTTCAATAATAATTTTGTTTTAAATGGAAATTATGATGGTTCAAAAGGCAGTGCAACTGCAAAACTTTCAAACGACATTTCTGCCGTTCTTGAATTTGATGCCACAAAATCAGGAATTCCATCTTTGCCTGTAAAATATTTAAAATCAGCACTTGTAATAAAAGGCGCGGCAGACGGAACTCCGGCAATTAACAGCAATTCTCAAGTGCGCGGAAATTTAAATTACGATTACTTAATCAACTCAAGAACAGGATTCACTTTTGCAGACGATAACGGAACCGGCGGTAAAGGAATTTTTGACTTAGCATTAACGCTTAAAGGCACTTATAATCTTGCAGAATTTTCTCAGTTTGAAGACATAATTTCTGATTTTACCGATGAACTTTTTTCCGGCACAAAACTCAGTAAAGAAGAAATTGATGCAAAAAATCTGCCGTTTAACATTAAAATTTCTTTCAAATTCTATGATGACAACAACGCAGAAACTCTTGATATGATAAATATCAAGTCAAATTATGATTTCTACAGTTATATTTACGATTTACTCCAGACTCTCGACGAAGATTTTGAAGATTTAATGTACGATCTTGAAGATCTTATTGATGATTTGAATTTAGATTTTGATCTTTATGATTACAATGACAATTCTTATGACAGTTATGACTGGGACAGTGACTGGTGGTAATTTTTAATTTTATGATTTAAATACGAGGGCGTGTCTAAAAGTCTTGCTGAATTTATTTCAGCATCTGTTTCACACGAGATTCCGAAATGAATTCGGAATGACACTGTGAAAGCTTTAGACAGCCCTTTTTTTTAATTTTTTGTCTGAGTTATATAACTTTTTGCGTTAGAAAAATCTTTCAGCTGCTGAATTTTTGAATTCCAGTATTCAGCTTCACTTTTTGTGGTGTAAGGGCCAACACGAACTCGGTAGTAAAGTTTGCCTTTGCCGTCCTCATACGTAAACACATCAGCCGGAATTTTATTTTTATCAAGACTTGAACGTGCCTCGTCAGCCATTTTTTTATTGCTATACGCTGCAACCTGAACCCAGTAACGAGTAACAGCCACCGGTTCACTAACAGATTCAGTTTTTACAGTTGCAACTGAAGTTTTTTTACTTGTACTTGCAGTTTTTGTTTTTACAGCAGAATTTGAAGCACTCTGAACTGCTGTTTTCTTTGTTTCAGATTTTTTTTCAACTTCCGGAGCCTTAACAACATTTTCCTTTGCAACTTCTACAGTCTGAACATCCTGATTTACCTCGGCAAATTTTGTAACTTCAGTTTTTACATCAGAATTTGAAGGAACATTTACAGAAACATTTATATTTTGATTTAACTGAGGAACATTCTGAGTCGCGGCATAAGAATCAAGAGCCTGAGCCTGTTTAAACGAATTCAAATCAAAAGTCACAGAATTATTTTCTTCTTCGGCGCTAGAATTTCCCGACATATCATAAACAGAAGCGTTTTCTGCAAAAACAACCAATTCCTGAACATCAGTTGCATAATTCTGATTTTGATTTTCCTGAGGTGGAAGTGGCAACGGCGGATTTTGATTTGCCGGCGGATTTGACCATCCCGAATAATTTTCATTTGTGGCAGGAACTGAACTTTTTGTCAGCACAGTATTTGTAGTGTTCTTATTTGAATCTTTGGCTGGAGAATAAAAAAACAGCGCAGCGCCTAAAACTGCAAGCAAAAATACGCCGACAGCAACAATAATCCATAAAGTTTTTTTCTGATCCATATTTTTCCCTCTTAAACCGGCCTTTTTACCGGCCACCTTACTCAAAATATCGGATATAGAAAAAAATCCTTTAGAAGATTTTAAAAGTTATTTACGATTATGATATTTTTTCCAAATGCTTTATATTTTTTTAAAAGAGCTTTCTGATTTTTAAAACGAAGGAAAATTTGTTTACAGGAAAGTCCATCACGTTTTTTTGCTCGAAAAAATCTGACAAAAAGAGGAGCCGTAACAAAAATTACTGCATCGCAGCGCTCAAGAATTTGCGGAGTTTTATACAAAACGGTTGCATTTATGATTGCTCTGTCATTTTCATTTATAAAATCGTCAATCATAGAATTTATCACGGGGTAAACAATTTCTTCCTGTTTTTTTAAAAGTTCCGGATTTTTAAAAACAATCTGCCCGATTGCCCGTCGGTTTACGCTTCCGTCCGGATTTAACAAATTCAAGCCTTCACTTTCTGCAATTTTTGAAAAAGCGTCCAGAATTTTGTCTTTAGAAATTTCAATCGCCTTATGAACAAGAACGTCCGCGTCAATACTTTTCCAGCCAAGTTTTTCAAGTTCAGAACAAACATAATTTTTTCCGGCCGCCATTTTGCCTGTCACGGCCAGAATAATTTTTTCTTCCTCATTTTTTGCAATTTTTAAAAGCCATTTTTGGTTTTTCAGATTTTTTACGCTGATTTTTGTCATATTTTAGTGGAATTCGCCCCAATTTTTGCCGTATTCAATAGAAACTTTCAGCGGAACCGAAAGTTTTACGACATTTTCCATTTTATCTTTGATTAACGCGATTGTTTTTTCAACAATTTCAGGATTATCCGGACATTCAAAAATCAACTCGTCATGAACCTGTAACAGTAGTTTTGCAGGATTTTTAGTTTCTGCAAGCGCGCGGTTCACGTTCAGCATTGCTTTTTTGACAATATCGGCAGCCGTGCCCTGAATCGGGGTGTTTTTTGCAATTCTTTCTGCGGCGGATTTTTCAATTTTATTTTGACTGTTGATATTCATAATGTAACGGCGACGTCCAAACAAAGTTTCCACAAAATGATTTTTTTCCGCATCGTTTATCAGCTGAGTAAGATAATTTGAAACTGAAGAATATGTCGAAAAATACAAATCAATAAAGCCCTGAGCTTCCGTTCTGCTGATTCCCAAATCTTTTGCAAGACTAAAAGCGGACATTCCGTAAATTACGCCAAAATTGATTGTTTTTGCGGTTCGGCGCATTTCTGGCGTTACATTTTCAGAAGGAACTCCAAAAATAAGCGATGCCGTT
Source organism: Anaerobutyricum sp. (assembly GCA_963638805.1). GTDB lineage: Bacteria > Spirochaetota > Spirochaetia > Treponematales > Treponemataceae > Treponema_D. Next base: position 37,225 of record CAVHTI010000008.1, on the reverse strand, counting down.
GATTTATGAACATCCGTGCCGGAATTAAATGCCCCGCACATATTTTTATCCCCACTCAAATGCGCAAGGACAACTAGTTCAATCTGAGAATAATCCGCAGAAATCAAAACTTTACCTTCCGGTGCTTTAAACGCTTCACGAATTCTTCTGCCCGCATCATTTCTGACAGGTATATTCTGCAAATTTGGGTCGCGGCACGAAAGTCGCCCCGTGGCAGTACCGGTTTGAACAAAAGTTGTATGAATCCGGCCGTTTTTATCAGTCAAAAGTGGCAGACTTTCTACATAAGTTGACTGCAATTTTGTCATTTCGCGATATTCAACAATCATCTGAGGAACTTTATCTTTGGCAGCAAGTTCTTCAAGGACGGAAGTATCTGTGGAATATCCGGTTTTTGTTTTTTTACCGTGAGTCAATCCTCGTTCTTCAAAAAGGACGGTCTGAAGTTGCTTTGGCGAAGAAATATTGAATTCATGACCAACTTCCGCGTAAATTTCTTTTTCTTTTTGAGAAATTTTTTCTTTTAATTCCTCGTCATACTTTTTAAGTTCATCGCAATCAAGATAAATGCCGGTAAGTTCCATTTTTGCAAGAACCGGCAAAATCTGCATTTCCATTTTGTACAAATCAGAATCAACAATTTCTTTTTGATTTTTTTCAAAAAATTTAAAAAGCTGGAACGTAAAATCGGCATCTTCGGCGGCATAAGGCACCGCTTTTTCTAACGGAACGTCCTTAAATGTCTGACCTTTCTGTACAATTTCATCAAATTCAATGCCTTTGAGCCCAAGATTTGTTTCCGAAAGATATTCAAGCGAAAAAGATACCTTTCCCGTTTTATCAGGATTTTTTAGCCAGGCAAGAATTATTGTGTCGTGAAGTTTTGTCACATCCTGATTTTGCAGATTTTCGATAAACGAAAGAACAGAAAATCCGTTGCTTTCAAGAATTTTAAGGTCAAATTTTGCATTATGAAAAATGATTTTTACTTCCGGAGCGGAAAATAATCTTTCCAGCTGTTTAAAAGCATCCTCTTTTGTGATGTAATCCGTTTGAGAAAATAAATCTTCCGCCTGCTGCTGCAATGGAACGTAAAAAGCGCTGCCTTCTTCGTAACACAAACTGAATCCCAGAATATTTGCCGTGATTGTATCAAGACCGTCAGTTTCGCTGTCGTATGCAACGTCCGCTTTTTTTGAAATAATCGTAGAAATAAGATTTTCCAGTTCAGAAATTTTTGTGATTGCCGTGTAATTTCCGTGATTTTGCCGGATTTCCACTTGATTTTCATCAGAGGCAAAAAGTTCTGGAGTATTTTCATCAGAATTTTGCTCAGAATTTTTTTCGTCACCAGTCAAAGACATTTCTGCGTATGATTTTGCAACTTGAAATGCCCCGTACTTTTTTAAAACTTCCGCCGCGGCCGCATAATTGTAATTCAGATTATTTTGATTTAACGCCTTATCAATATTTTCAGAAGGCACTTCGGAACAAAGTTTTACAAGTTTCTGACTGAAATACGCATTTTCTTTGCCTTCAAGAAGTTTTTTCTGCATTGCGCCTTTTATACTGTCAATATTTTCATAAATTCCATCAAGGGAACCGTATTCATTCAAAAGTTTTGAGGCGGTTTTTGCGCCAACTCCGCTGACTCCGGGAATATTATCCGCGGTATCACCATAAAGGCTCAGTAAATCAAGAAGCTGGGCAGGTTTTACGCCCCACTCCGATTCAACGCCTTCTGTACCGGTAATTTTCCAAACGCCGCCTGATTCAGGTTTTAAAATCTGAGTTGAATCATCTACCAGCTGCATTAAATCCTTATCACCGCTCAAAATGCGGCACGGACGTCCACTTTCCTTACATTTTTTTGCAACGGTGGCAATTATGTCGTCGGCCTCGTAACCATCGCACTGCAAAACTGGAATTCCCAGCGCTTCAAGAATTTCTACAATCCACGGAACCTGCGCGTGCAAATCTTCCGGAGTTTTATTTCGCGTGGCCTTATACTCAGGGTAAAATTCGTGACGGAAAGTTTTAGTTTTTGAATCCATAGCCGCAATAATGCAGGAAGGTTTGTAATGCTCAAGAATGTAATGAAAATTTCGGAAAAATCCAAAAAGACCGGAAATATTCTGTCCGGCCGGATTTGTTAAAGGTCTGCTGATAAATGCAAAGTAACATCGAAAAATCAGGCCGTAACTATCAAGAACGTAAACTGTATTGTTATCAAAATCCATAGTCCTATTTTACCATAAAATCAAATTGAGCATAGACTAAAAATACATTATAATTTTGCTACTCTAATTTAAGTTACCTCAAAAAACTTAAATTTCTGGAAATTCCATAAAAATCTGGTGAGGAAGAAATGAAGGCTATCGAATTAGAAAAAGCTTACGATCCTAAATCTTTTGAGGACCGTATTTACGGCGAATGGCAGAATAAGGGTTATTTTAAACCGGCCAGTGACGAAGGTTCACCGGTTCATGAACAATACAAATGTCAGTGCAAGGAATGTAAAAAAACTGACACTTACTCTGTCGTCATTCCTCCTCCAAATGTAACGGGCGTTCTTCATATGGGACATGGCCTGAATAATACTTTACAGGACATTGTAGTGCGCTATCACAGAATGCGTGGCGACAATACTCTGTGGGTTACGGGAACTGACCACGCCGGAATTGCAACTCAGAATGTTGTAGAACGCCAACTCAAAAAAGAAGGAAAAACGAGATACGATATTGGCCGCGAAAAATTAGTTGAACGCACTTGGGAAGTAACTCATCAGCATCACGACATTATTGTAAAACAGCAGAAAAAACTCGGAAATTCTACTGACTGGGACCGGGAGCGTTTTACTTATGACGAAGGACTTTCAAAGGCAGTTCGCGACGTTTTTGTAACTCTTTACGAAAGAGGATTGATGTACAAAGGTCAGAGACTTGTTAACTGGTGTCCGCGTTGTGGTACAGCGCTTGCCGACGACGAAGTTGATCACGAAGATACTCAGGGTGCAATGTATCACATTTACTATGAATATGCGGATGGTAGCGGAAAAATTGAAGTTGCCACTACCCGTCCAGAAACTTTCTTTGGTGATACAGCGGTTGCGGTAAATCCTACTGATGAACGCTACACTGCACTTGTTGGCAAAAAACTTAAACTCCCGATTACCGGCAAAGAAATCCCGATTATTGCTGATGATTACGTTGATAAAGAATTTGGAACCGGTATGGTAAAAATTACTCCGGCCCACGATCCTAATGACTGGGAAGTTGGAAAAAGACACAATCTTGAAGTTATAAATCTTCTTACTCCGGATGGACGCATGAACGAAAATGTCCCGGAAAAATATCGCGGATTAAAACCGGAAGAAGCAAGAAAACTCGTAATTGAAGATTTAACTGCCGCCGGACTTTTCAAAGAAGAAGAAAAAATGGTTCACTCGGTTGGAAAATGTTACCGTTGTAAAACCGTTGTTGAACCGTACCTTTCTGAACAGTGGTTCGTAAAAATGAAGCCAATGGCAGAAAAAGCCCTGAAAGCCTGGAAAGACGGAGACATCGTTTTCTATCCTAGAAAATGGGAAAACACATATACTCACTGGATGGAAAATATCCGCGACTGGTGTGTAAGCCGTCAAATCTGGTGGGGACACAGAATTCCTGCCTGGTATTGTGATTGCGGAGAAATGATTGTAAGCCGCGAAGATCCAAAATGCTGTCCAAAATGTGGCGCTGATGCAAGTCACTTAAAACAGGACGAGGATGTTCTTGATACCTGGTTTTCTTCATGGTTGTGGCCGTTCAGTACTTTGGGCTGGCCGGAAAAAACTGATGATATGGAAAAATTCTACCCAACATCAGCACTTGTAACCGCCTATGACATTATTTTCTTCTGGGTTAGCCGAATGATTATGGCCGGCCTTGAATTTACAGGCAAAGCTCCATTCCATGACATTTATATTCACGGACTTGTCCGCGACAAACAGGGCCGAAAAATGTCAAAATCTCTTGGCAACGGCATTGACCCACTCGAAATTATTGACCTTTATGGTTCTGACGCCCTCAAATTTACACTTGGCTTTATGTGCGCACAGGGACAGGACATTTTGATTGATAAAGATTCTTTCAAACTTGGTTCACGATTCTGCAACAAAGTCTGGAATGCAAGCCGCTACCTCTTAGGCAACCTTGAAGGCAGAAATCTGATTGCCGTAAAAGACAGTGATTTGACCGAACTTGATAAATGGATTTACGCAAGATTAAATTACGCGGTAAAAACTACACGCGAAGCACTTGAGTCTTACCGTTATAACGATGCTGCCTCTGCAATCATGGAATTCTTCTGGAATGAATTCTGTGACTGGTACGTTGAAGCAACAAAGATCAACTTTAAAAACGGTGACAATGCAGAAAAAGACAGACAGGCAACAGTTCTCATGAATATTCTTGAAGAAAGCCTTAGACTGCTTCATCCGTATCTTTCATTTGTTACAGAAGAAATTTACTCAAAACTTCCGTTAAAGGAACTCGCAGAAGTTCGTGCACAGGCCGGCGAAAATAAAATAATCACAAACAGCAATTACACAGGAATGTTGATTAATGCACCGTTCCCTTCCGTATGCCCTGAACGTGAAAATGCCGCCGTTGAATCAAGATTTGATGTCTTAAAGGATTTAATCGGAAAAACACGCGCACTCCGCGTTGACTGCGGAATTGACCCTGCATCAAAAATCAATATTGCAATTTTGATTACAAAAGGAAGCAGCGCAGAAGTTTGCCGCGAAAAAGTAGAGATGATTCAGCTTCTTGCCGGAGTTGCAAGCGTTAAATTCGTTGACGAAAAACCAGCCCAGGCAATTGGAACTGTAGGAAAAGGTTTTGAAAGTTTTATTCTTGTTGACGAAAATGTAAACAAAGAACAGCTCAAAACAAGATTCCAGAAAACTCTTGATCAGGAAAAAGAATGGGCACGTCGCAGCGAAAATAAACTGAACGGTAATTTTGCACAGCACGCGCCTGCCGACTTGGTCGAAAAAGAAAAAGAAATTCTTGCAGAAGCAAAGCGAACTATAGAAAAACTTGAAGGCTACCTTGCCTGCCTTTAGAATTTTCTAAAGGGAGCAGATGCAAAAATGGGAGGCGTGACTGAAAAATCCCGCGCCTTCCGTTCTGCCGCCAGTGCGGTATTTTTTATGGGAGAGAGAGATGGCAAAACAGAAGTATGAAATGAAAGTTGAACGTTCACTAAAAATGGGCGATGATAAAATGCTTCAGTTGAGTGACATGCATTTTGCACCTTATATGCAGCTTGCAACTGGCCTAATCGGCAAGGCACGGCACGCTGGCGGAAATATGTTCCGGCATCAGATGGACACCCTTGCAATTCTGATTGATTACGGCTACATAGATTCAACGCTTCTCAAAGCTTCCATAGTTCACGACACAGTAGAGGATATTCCGGGTTTTGACAAAAATCTGATTGCAAATGCTGACGAAGAAGGCGACAAAGTTTTAGAGCTGGTTCTGGAAGTTACCCGTCGCGAAGACGAAGACAAAAGACAGTTTCTTCACAGAATTCTTGACACCGGCAGCCAGCGGGCAAAAGTTCTTAAATGTGCCGACCGAATTTCAAATATGATTTCACTGGGATATGTCACGGACCCCAAATTTATTGAACGTTACTGCGACGAAACCGAATTTTTCCTGCTCCCAATGGCACTGGAAGTCGATTTTAATATGTACCAGGAATTAATAAATCTGATTATGACGCGCCGACGTTACCTTGAAGACGGCGGATATTTTTGCAAAACCGAAAAACTTTCAACTCCACCCAAAAAGCCTTCCGAAGAAAAATAATCAAAACAATAAAAATCTGGGCGCACACGGCACTACGTGCCGGCCGGGCTATCTACGCTTCGCTCACGAGTTTTGTTTTCTATTTTACTTTCGTAAGGAAAACAAAACATCGCGCAGTTCTGTCATTCGCCTCCAAAGTCCTCGGCGTACAAATAGCACGCCTTCGGGCTTTCACTTCCGGCTGCTGAAACAGCCGTTGTACCTGCTACAATCCCTTGCGCGGGCCTATTTTGCTGCTTTAGCGTAAGTTGCTTTAATTGCATCCGCAAAAAGTTTATTCTGATCGTCCCGAACAGGAACACTAAACTGCGGTTTTCCGTCAGACTCCGAAACTCTAAAAATGTGCATAGGATTCGTGCCGTAAGCCGGGCTATCAGGATTATTCAAATACCAGTCCAAAACGGCAACAAAACAGAGAGTATATTTCAAAAGATTGGCGTTTGTTGCAGACGTACTTGCCGTCATATTTTTACCGCCAAGAAGAACGTCAAGACGCTTAGAAACTTCATTTGTAATGTCAAATTTGTAATGTTCCCACGGATTTTCTATAAGTTTTACCGTTCCTTTTGTTTTTTCAACGGAATCACACTCGTTTACCGCAAGTGTAAGGAATTTTCTTGCATAATCTGTGCGATGAAAAAGCGGACGGTACTTACTTTCATCTGCTGGGTGGTCAAGAATCAACTGATCAAACTTAAAATTCGGCAAAAAGTGATAAGTCACCTGCCACAAAAGCGAAGTATAAGTCTTTTTTCCAATCTGAGAACTTCCGTAATCCGGCTGAGAATAAATGCTGTTTGCAAGATCAATCAAAGGCTGACAGTACAAATGACCAAAAGTGTCTTCGCGGTAGGCAGCCCAATCATCAAGAATGGAAGTCATGCTTTCGCTACCAGATTTCTGTTCCTGATTTTCAACAAATTTAATGTTACGGCACCCCTGGAAACAATCTTCAATAATTCTCAGCAAAACTACAATTGTCTGCACAGGATTTTCCGGCGAAAGACAATTAAAACCGTCCGGGAATTTATAAAGTGGCTGAAAATAAGGGTAAAAATCCGGATAATCATCAAGATTATTAAAACCTGCCTGCGGAAAAAGCTGATCCAGAAGTTTTAAACCTGTAATGACCGTAGAATCTTTTACACCTTTTTGCGGCGCAACTACAGTTTTTGGCTTTTTTTCCTCTTCCTTTTCTTTTGGTTTTTCCGGAAGAAGAAGATCAAATTTATGAAGTCCCGTAAATTTCAAAACTTCCCCGACCTTTGCATTAAAGAAAATCGGATAAGGTTCAAAAGAATCAGAACACATACGCATAAGAAGAGGATAAAGTTTTTTTATAATTTCAGTATCAATATAAAGCCATTCCGTAATTGCCTGCTTTGCATAAACTGAAAGTTTTTCTTTTGGCGCATCAGGGTAGGCCGCTTCATCAGCATAAATTTCTTTAATCAGTTTTGGAATTTTATTGTTGCCGTAATAATAAACGGTAATCAGCGGTTTATAAAAAGCCCGGATTAAAGGCACCAGATCAGCAACAATCAGCGGAGACGGCGCATTTTGAACATTTATGTATTCAATTTTTATTGTCTGCATGGACCAGCCGGCAACCATACGCAAAAATTTAAATTTAGTTTCCTGACTACCAGCAATTTTGGTTTTATACGTTGAAGGCGCCACCTGAATCAGAGTTTTTACAACCGTAATAAATTGCTCCATGTGAGTCATGTGCTGTTTTAAAGTGTAAGAATAAAAATCAGGAATAATTTTTTCCGTTCCATTTTTTTGAAAATTGCGGATAAAGTTAAAAAAACCATAATTCGGCTTGATTTTATATTCACTGGACATCATCAGTTTGTTGATGGAAGAATTTGTTTTTTTAGAAATTACCGGCAAATCCTCGCGTTTATATTTTCTGCCGGTAGAAAGTCCTGCAATTCCAGAATTTGAAGAATTTGCACTTGATGAACTAAAAGATGAAGATGAACTATTTTCTGTATTTCTCATAATTTTTCCGGTTTTGTTTTGAGTTTGACTTGAAGTTGAAGAATTTGAAGAGGAACGTTCATACAAAATCTGTCCGCCAAGTTTTTTTGCCATGTCATCGGCTTCAGTTTTAGAAATATTACCAATATTCCGCCTTGTTTTTTCCAAAGTTCCCGGCTCCCAATCAGCCGTCCGTCCGTTAAAATCATCAGCCATAAAACTCTCCTCTTTATTCTTAGGTTCGCGATGCTAAAGTCTCATCATATTTTCGTGAATTAATCCCGGAATTTTCTTCAGAATCAATTTTTCGCCGTTTTTATCAAGCAAAACTCCGTCAAAAAGTCCGTAAATCACAGTTGTTGCAGTTTTTGACGGAAAAACATTAATTTCGCGGCGACTTATAGAAACAGGATTAAAAGTCAAATCAATCATACTTTCCGTATCCTGAATTATCCACTGTTTATCTTTGCCAAACGAATGAGTCATATAAACCGGCGGAAGTGCCGTCGCCTCACCGTTAATTATGAGAGCATTGTCGTTATAGTTGTCACTGTCCGCGGCATCAAGAGTAGAAGTCGTCAACTCAAAAACAAATTCCTTGTCCCCAATTGTTCCCATAGCGCAGGCAATAGAAGTCAGATTTTTTAAACCATGATAGGCGCGCGTCAAAAGCATAAGTGCCGTGCCCTCAGAATCTTCAGAATCCTCAGAATCAATTTTTATGTGACCGTTAATCTTCATGGTCGTGAGCCAGGTTGCCTTGCATCGGGACTTTACCGGCGAAGGATTCACAAACATCAAATCACAATGCATAGAATCCTGAATGGAAGAATAAATAAAACCATTTGCGGAAGGCCGGAGTTTATCCCCCTTCAATCTAAAAGAAAGCGAATGATGTTCATGCTGACGCCCCCAGGAAATTCTGATATGACGCTTTGACCAGAACGACGTACAACTGCCATCAGTCGTTTTTTTAGGAACAAACCGGCGCCGAAGCGGCATAACAACATTGTAAGAATATTTTTTTCCAGATTCCTTATTCCACAAAATTATGTTTGCAATACCAAAAACCTTAAAATCAATGAAGCCCGTAACCCCAATGTAATTTTTAAGATTAAAAAAATAATAGAGATTGCTTTTGATAAATATATTTGTCAGAAAAGACGGCAACGGAAGATTTGCATAAGGACTTCTCAAATCCCTTATGTCAATTTTAGAGGAAACTCCCCTAAAAGTTCCAAATTCGGCCTTTCCTTTATGAATTACCTGCTGCGGTGGTTCTTTAAAATCACGTGAATACATTGTAAACCTTATCTGCACTATTATACTGCATTTTGACGGTTTATTCATAAAAACTCAAAAAAATTCAAAAATCCCCTCAAAATTTTGTAAATTTTGCACAAATGAATCAAAGAATATTGTATGAAAATAAAAATTTTTATTTTGTGTGCAATGCTTCGGTTGTGTTTGTGTTTTCCGGGAGAAAGGGCTTTTGTGGCACCGGATTTTTCTTTGGAAAATTTTGAAAAAAATTCAAAAATCACGGTTTATTCTTTGTTTTCTTTTGATTTTGATTCAAAGAAAGAAATTACGTCCGGGCTAAAAATTGATATGCCGTTTTTTTCTATGAAATCTTACTACAAAAATGAAGAAAATCTGAGTAATTTTGGATTTAAAGTTTTTTCTGAAAAAATAATAAAATGGCTACCAGTAAATTTTTATGCCGGGAATTTAAGCATATCAGGCGAGATTTCAAAGCTTTTTAATCCCGTTCTTTCGGCGTCGTCGCCTTTTTCTTCTTCCGCGCCTTCTCTTTACGGTTTAAAAGCAAATCTGCCGTCCGCGTCCAGTTTTACAAAGCCTTTTGCCTCAGGATTTTCTTTTGGACTTGAAAAACAGATTTTCGCGCTGAAAAAAATCAAAATCAGTTTTTTTTACATTCCAGAAATCTTTGATTCAACAAATTGTGTTTTGCCTTCTTCAAATCAAAGTTTTTTCGGGAATTTTTATTTTCAACTTGTACCTCAAAAATCAAAATTCTTAAATCTTACGGCAAGTATCACGGCCGGGCGTTTTTTTTATGAAGAAAATAATTTTTCGCAGTGGTTTTCATCAGAAAAATCATATTTCCACGAAGATTATTTTTGGGGAATTAATTCGTCCCTGCTGGTAAAATACAAAAAACTGAATGTTTTATTTTCCGCGTTTTTTTACGAAAGCCCGCAAAATGATTATCTTTCGGTTTTTAGGCTCGCATCAAGTTTTGAAAACAGAAAAATCAAAATAAATCTTGAGGCGTTTTTTAATAATAATCAGAATTTAATAAGCGGTAACGGCACAAAATTAAAAAAATCTTTTCAACTAAAATCAGGATTTCAAAAAAAATCTATAATTGCCGCAAACACTGAGCCTATATTTTTTAAATACGGTTTTACGTTTTTTGACGGAATCAATTTTTCTGATTATTGCAATTCAATAAAATCTTCTGTCGGCGTTCAGTTTTCCGCGTCTTTATGGGCTTTGAGTTTTATTTCCGCCTTTAATTCAGAAATTTACCCTGCACAAAATCATGATTCTTTTTTTGATTTTACGAGTGCCGATTTTTCTGCAAAAAATATCTGGTATTTTCAAAAAATAAAACCTGAAATCAGCGCAAAAATCAGTTTAAAACCGGCAGAAAATTATTCAAAATGGACGGTAAATCAAAAATATTCTCTGAAATTAAATTTTTCACGGCCGGTAAATTTTTCAATTCCGTTGAATTTTTCTTTTTCCAGCGTGAACGCAAATCTTTCGTCCTGGAAAATTTCAAGTTCCTGCCAGTTCAATATTTTCTGGAAAAAAATAAACTGGTCGGCAAAAATTTCAGCGGAATTTTCCGGAACGTAAATTTATTGCACTTGAGTTGGCTGCACAGATTTTCGTTTTTGCACGGCATTAAAAATGCACGGATAACCGTAAGTTGCAAAGAAAAAAATCGCAAAATATTTGATTATGTGACTTAAATGTTCATCACAATGTTTCAGTGCAAGAGAAAAAATCAGATAAATTGCAATAACAACGAAAACTCCAAAAATTCCCCGGAAAATTTTATTTTTTACGGTGCCACCTTCGCTAAAATTCACAAAACGTTTTTCAAGAAAATTTCCAGCAAGAAATCCGCAAAGAATTCCGGCCGCAGAATAACAGTCAGTCAGCATTTTATAAGGATCGGCCAGAAGATTTCCGTCTGCATCAGTATCCATCGGGTAATTTTTGAACTGCAGGAAAATTGTAATTCCCGCGCAAATCAAAATTCCGGCTACAAGAAAAATCCAGTCAAAGCGCGAATTTGATTCTGCGAATTTTGAAATCAACATTGTAAGAACCACAACCACGGCGGCAATTAAAATTGCACAGATAACATCGGTCGGAGTGTGGGCGCCAAGCCAGTTTCGCACAAAAGCCATCAGAAAAATTGCTACGGCACTGATTGCAACGACCCATTTTCGTTTTCGCTGCCAGACCGCAAGACTTTCAAAAACAAGCGCAGTTGTTGCCGTGTGACCGCTCGGGAAAGAATAGCCGGTGGCACCTTTTTCGGCCACATGAGAAACGTAAAGTCTTGAATCCAAAATCCACGGACGATAAACACAGGCAATATTTTTTACGGTTTGATTCACAAAATATCCTGAACTGAAAGAAAAAATCATCCAACGGCCGGCATATTTATTTATGCACCAGTAAATTACAAACGGAATCGCAATATAAAGTTTTACAAGAACTTCAGATAAAAAATAAAAAATCGTGTTCACAAAATCCGGAACAGATTCACGAGCCTGCTGCAAAACAAATAAAAAATCCATAAAAACTCCAGAACTGGAAGCCTCTAAAAATTGCAATTTTTAGAGGCAACGAAAGATGCCCTACTTCTATTTTCTTATCAATTTGTCGGCAAGTCCAGTAAAAAATCCTGATTTTTCTATTGAACGGTCCGCAAACAAAGGCTCTTTTACAAGAATATAATTTCCAAGTCTGATTTGAATTTCACCGTATTTTTCGCCGGCAGTCACTTCGCCAAAAATATAAGACGGCACAGAAACCTGGACTTTTACATTCTTAAGATTTTCTTCAATGCAGTCGCCTTCAACATAAGGCATGGCAAAATTGTTCAATTCACCGCAAAGTGCTTTATTTAATTCTTCAAAACTTCGTGAAGTCACAAGATTCAGCGCTTTTTCCTTTGCACCGTAACATTTTACAAAATATTTTTCAGACATTTGCTCACATTTAAAATCACCAAAGGAAGAAAATGCCCACTCCATCAGATTTGTTCCATCGTGAACGCGACCTTTTTGGCCTTCCGTGGAATTTGCACCCGGGCCTTTCATTGTCACAGAAAGAAAACGCCGTCCGTCCCGTTGTGCCGTCAGCGCAAGATTATAGCCGCTTTCGTCAATATATCCGGTTTTGAGTCCGTCACAGCCATCAAGTTTTCCAAGCAGAGGATTTGTATTTTTTTGAGTAATCGGCATTGTGATGTGGCGGGTAAGTCCCTGCGACCAGTCTTGAGAAGAAATTACATCACCCGGCGCAAGATTTTTTTCTTTAGGATAAGTAAAACTTTCAACACTGTGATAGCGTTCCAAAGAATCAGGGTGGCGCAAAAGATAAACTCGCGCAAATTCCGCCATTTCGCGGGCAGTCGTTTTATTATTTTCGCTGTAACCGGAACTTTCCTCAAAATAAGTATTTTCAAGTCCAAGATTCAAGGCAACCTCGTTCATTTTTTGAACAAGAGCGTCCATACCGCCAAAAATTCCGTATGCAAGAGCATAGGCCGCGTCATTTCCAGAACACACGGAAAGTCCCAGCAAAAGTTCTTCAAGAGTAACCGTCTGCCCTTCTCCCAAAAACATAAGCGAAGAGTGAGGAGGCATATTACACGCCCAGGTTTCAGGCGGAAGCGGAATCACAGAATCATAAGAAACTTTACCTTCGCTAACGGCCTCGTCCACAACGTACATTGCAAAAAGTTTTGTCATACTTGCAGGCGGAATGACCTCATCAGCATTTTTTGAATAAAGAATTTCGCCGCTTGCCACATCAATCAAAATTGCAGAACCGGCATAAAGATCAATTTCCGGAAGTTGAAGTTTGTACGGTAAATCTTTTAAAATTTCGTAAACTTCAGCAAAATCATTTTGCGCAATATTTTTGATTTTTTCAGACTGTTCTTCCGTCAATTCCGGCGCCTGCGTGATTTTTGAAAAGGCACAGGCGCGGTTCACCGTAAATATCCCAAAACTTAAAATAAAAATCAGGACTGTAGCGCCTGCAATTCTGGCCACGCGCAGAAAAATCTTATTTTTTGAATCTGCCATTTATCGTCCCTGAATTCTCTGAGTCAAAAGCGCATCTGCAATAACGATGGCAGCCATCGCTTCCACAACCGGCACAATTCGCGGGCACAAACAAACATCGTGGCGGCCTTTTATCTGCAACTCCGCATTTTCATAATTTTTTGACGCAGAATCAGTATTCGCGCCCTGTTTTTTTACAGTTTCCTGTTTTATAAAAATGCTCGGCACGGGCTTTACAGCAACCCGGAACAAAATCTGATTTCCGTTACTTATTCCACCAAGAATTCCCCCGGCATGATTTGTTTTAAAAACCGGTTTACCGTCAACGGCGGACATTTCGTCATTATTTTCAGCGCCAGTTGAATCGGCGGCGGCAAAACCATCCCCAATTTCAAAACCTTTAACCGCGCCAATACTAAGCATTGCCTGAGCAAGCATCGCGTCAAGTTTATCAAAAACCGGATCACCCAAACCTGCAGGGCAACCGTCAATCACACATTCAATAATTCCACCGGCAGAATTTCCTTCGGCACGCAATTTTTCTATGGCCGCGTTCATTTTTTCAGCCGCTCCATTATCTGGAGTGCGAAGATTATTTTGCTCAATTTGACTAAAATCCCGTTTTTCCGCTCTAATTCCGGCCGCTTTTATTGTATAAGCCGTAATTTTTATTCCATATTTTTCCAAAAGTTGCATTGCAACCGCGCCCGCCGCAACTCTTGCCGCAGTTTCGCGCCCACTGGACCGTCCGCCGCCTCTGTAATCCCTGAATCCATATTTTGCATCATAAGTAAAATCCGCATGACCGGGCCTAAAAGTATCAATTAAATTTCCATAATCAGAAGAATGTTGCGAAGTATTCCTTATCAAAAGACAAATTGGCGTTCCCGTAGCCTTGTTTTCAAAAATTCCGGAAAGAATTTCAACTTTGTCCGCCTCAGAACGCGCCGTCACAGAAGCATTTGCCTTGCCGTCCGCAGATTTTGCCCCCGGTCGTCGCCTGTCCATCGCTTTTTGTATATTTTCCAAAGAAATTTCCGTTCCCGCAGGACAACCGTCAATCACGCAGCCCAAACCTTCGCCGTGACTTTCCCCAAAAGTTGTAACCTTAAAATTCGTGCCAAAACTATTTCCTGCCATTTTTTCTCCCATAATTTTTTTATACGGGCGTTTCCCGCTAAAGCGGGCCGGGCTTTTCAGGGTTCCGCTATCGCTCCAGCCCACACACTGCGTGCCAGAACAATGGCCCGCAGAATCGTGTGGTCCGGCTATCGCCGCCCTTACAATCCCTAACGCAATTTCCAAAAACTAAAACTAAAGAAAGCCTCTAAAAATTGCAATTTTTAGAGATGCCCTAAATTTACCATAAATCCTAACTGTAAGGAAGAACTGCCGCTTTTCTGTCATTTTTTACCGTTTATTACAAAGAAAATACAACAAAAGGACAACAAAAAATTGTTAATTTCCAAATGTTGAAGTATAATTACAGAATGATAAAAGTTAGTATCGGTCTGGAAATCTTCTGTCTTTTAACGCTCTCTTTAATCTTCATAAGTTTCCTTACTCAAAGTAGAAAAAATAAAAAAGATTCTTTCATAATGTACTTTATGATTCCCGATGCAATGATTTATATTGCGTCCAACCTCGTAGACCTTTTATTCACCGGCAATCCTGACTTTAATACTTTTTCTTCCCTCATGAATATTTTTTCATATTTTACCGGTTACCTGCTCATTCATTTTTTCTTAGTCTACTTTCTGGAACTCGCGGATAACAAAAAACTCAAGAAATTTCTTCAGCCTTTTTCTTCAATTTTGATTCTCATCTGCCTTATTCCAATAATCATAAGTCACTTTACAGGATTTATTTTTATTTTTAAGGAAGGTCACATAATTCACGGGCCATTTTATCTGTGGGGATTCGCTTACGTCGTAATAACTTACTCAGAAATGCTTTTTATTGCCTTTACACAAAAACGAATGACGGTTTCTGAACGGGTAATTTTGATTATGACGATTGTCATTCACGTTCTTGCAGGACTTTCTCAATATTTCTTCCCGGATTTAAAAGTCACCTTCTCTTCTTCATGTCTTGTCGTAGTAATGCTTTACATGATGATTTATTCACGCCGTGGCCGCGACCTTACAGACGTAAAAGAAGAATTGACCCAGACGCAGATCAGACTTATGCTTTCAAAAATCCGGCCGCACTTCCTTTTTAATTCGTTAACTGCAATTTCTGAACTTTGCAAAGAAAATCCTGAACTTGCAAAGCAGTCAATTGACGATTTTGCAAAATATCTTCGCACAAATATGGATTCGCTCGGCAACGACAAAATTGTGGACTTTCCGGTTGAATTACAGCACACAAAAACTTATCTGAATCTTGAAAAACTCCGCTATGAAGAAAAATTAAACATAGAATTTGATATTACCAGCAAGGATTTTCAGATTCCGTCTCTAACCTTGCAGCCAATCGTAGAAAATGCAATAAAGCACGGAATCAGCAAAAAAGATGAAGGCGGCACGGTTTTAATCAAAACAGACGAAAATCAAAATTACTATATCATAACCGTGCAGGACGACGGCCCTGGCTTTAATCAAAAAGAATTTGATTTAAAATTAAAAGATTCGGAGCGAAGCCACATCGGCTTGAATAACGTAAAAGAACGCCTTGCAAAAATGTGTGACGGAAAATTGACCATTTCCGGAGAAATTGGAAAAGGCACCACGGTTAATATTTTTATTCCCAAAAAATAAAAATCAAAAAAAAGACGCGAGGTAAAAAATCTCGCGTCTTTTTTTTACAAATGGATGGGGCTGTCTAAAAACTAATGTCATGCTGAATTTATTTCAGCATCTATTGCAAATGGATCCCGAAATAAATTCGGGATGACACAGAAAACTCCTAGTCAAAAAATCCTTTGGCTTTTAATAATTCTGCATTCAAAATGCCACCCATTGCTGCTCCACGTTTTGTGTTATGGCTGAGGGCAACAAATTTAATGTCAAAAACATTGCAAGGACGAAGACGACCGATTACACAAGCCATTCCTTTTTCAGTTTCGCGGTCACGGCGTGGCTGAGGACGGTTATCTTCATGGCGAACAACAATAGGATGTTCTGGGGCAGAAGGCAATTTCAATTCTTGTGGAAGTGAAGTGTAAGATGTCCAGACTCTTTCAATTTCTTCAAGACTAGGTTTTTTATCTTCCGGCAAGTCAAATTCCAAAGAAACGCAGGCTGTATGACCGTCAATTACTGGAACGCGAGTGCAGGTTGAAGAAACAATCGGATAGGTAGCATTTTCAATTTTGCCATCTTTTACCGAACCTAAAATCTTAAGACATTCTTTTTCGGTTTTTTCTTCTTCACCACCAATAAATGGCACGATGTTATCAATCATATCAAAAGATGGAACTCCAGGATAACCAGCTCCAGAAGTTGCCTGCAAGGTTGTGACAATCATTCTTTTTACAGGATAACCGGCCTGAATTAAAGCGTGGAGAGGCATCATGTAAGTCTGCAAAGAACAATTTGGCTTTACAGCGATAAATCCCTTATCCCAACCATGGTGCTTTTTCTGGTCAGCAATAACATCAAGATGGCTGTAGTTGATTTCTGGAACTAACATTGGAACATCTTCTGTCCAGCGGTTAGCAGAAGCATTTGAAACAACTGGAATTCCTTCTGCGGCGTATGCTGCTTCCAGGTTTTTAATATCATCTTTTTTAGGCATTTCCAGGGCGGAAAAAACGAACTGACATTTGCCAAGGGCTTTTTCGGCAAGATTTGCATCTTCTACCATTAAATCTGCAACGCCGGCTGGGATTTCTGCCCCTATGAGCCAGCGGTTTTTTACAGCGTCTTTATAAAGCTGACCTGCAGAACGAGGAGATGCAGCAACGTAAGTAACTTCAAACCAAGGATGATTTTCCAGCAACTTAATATAGCGCTGACCAACCATTCCTGTAGCACCCAAAACACCAACTTTTATTTTTTCTGACATATTTTTCTCCATTAAAAATGTTAATAATGATTTTTATTAAAGTCCGCAGTCTTTAATGGCAGCTTCGATTGTTTTTTTAGCTGCCTCTGTAACTTCAACCAAAGGCAAACGGCAAGGACCTGCAGGCATTTTTTTGTAATTCATAGCATATTTGATAGATGATGGATTTCCATCACAGAATTCAGCCTTGAAAAATGGTGCAAGGCGGTAATGAATTTCGCGAGCCTTAGCAAAATCACCAGAAAGGCCAGCGGCTGCCAAATCATGCATAAGACCTGGAATTAAGTTTGAAGCAACCGAGATAATTCCGTCGCCACCGGCAGCAATCAAAGGAAGTGTAAGACCGTCATCACCAGACATAACAGCAAAATCAGGCTTTTTATTTTTAATCTGGCCGATAACTTCCATCATCTGGGCAACGCTACCACTTGCTTCTTTTACACCGGCGATGTTAGGCAATTCGGCAATTCTTGCAAGCAAATCTGTTGGAATATTCAAACCAGTGCGTCCCTGAATATTGTAAACGATGATAGGAATGCCAACTTTTGAACAAGCCGCAAAATGCTGGTAAATTCCTTCTTTTGAAGGCTTGTTGTAGTAAGGAGTAACAACGAGAGCCGCATCTGCACCGGCCTTTTTTGCACGTTCACAGTACATAACGGCATCTTTTGTGTTATTTGAACCTGCACCCAAAATCACAGGAATTTTTTTACCAGAGTTTTTTTCAAATTTACGAACTTCATCAAAAACTATTTCGATGATTTTGTCTTCTTCCTGACCAGGTTTTTCGTCCAAAGTTGGAGTTTCGGCAGTAGTTCCAAGTGGAACAAGACCGTCAATTCCCTGTTCAAGCTGGTATTTGACATTTTTTCTAAAGCCCTCATAATCTACAGATCCATCAGCATTCATCGGCGTAATCATAGCCGTAAAAGCACCTTTAAAAATGTTCATAATACCTCCACATACAATTTCAAAATTGAAAATTTTAATATGACAAGAGTTTAATGAAAATATAGGTGAATTTCAATTATTGTGAAAAAACTAATGGGGCGTTGCGGGGCTGCAATGGAACAACAAAATTGCCCCGCTAGAAGGGGGAGCGTAAGACCGCAGGGCTGGAGCGAGGGGAATAGACGCTTCGCTAGCGAGTTTTGTTTCCAATCATGGAATAATGGAAAACAAAACATCGCATTCCCCTCCTTCGTTTTAAGATTTAACCTTTTCGATAAAAGCGGACGGCGCAAGCGGAACGGAATAGTAAAATCCTTGGAAATAGTCGCAGCCCATTGTTTTCATAACTTCAGACTGTTCGGCACTTTCAATTCCTTCGGCAATTACTTTAAGGCCCATGTCTTTTATCATCGCGATTGATTCTTCCATAACGGTGTAAGCGTTGGAATCTTGCATGGCAGCCCACAGCATGGTTTTGTCAATTTTTACGCTTTCAAAAGGATAGGCAACCAGGTTTGAAACATTTGAATATCCGTTTCCGTAATCGTCAAGAATAAAATGAACATTTTGATCAGAAAGTTTTTTCATATTTGTCTGCAGAATTTCTTTTGAGTTTTTTGCGGCATTTTCCGTAATTTCAAGATGAATCAGGTTGTGATCCAGATTGAACGAGTCCATTATGCTTATTAACTGGGCGGCCAAATCTTCCTGCATACACTGAATTACAGAAAGATTGATGTTTATGTGGTCAACGCCTTTTTCGTGAATTTTTGAATCCTGTAAAAACTGGCAGACTTTTTTAAAAACAAATTTTCCGATTGCAAGAATAAGGCCGGATTTTTCTGTGAGCGGAATAAAATTATCCGGAGAAATAAAATTATTTTCCTTATCGCGCAGGCGGATTAACGCCTCTGCACTTGTGATTTTTTTATTTTTTCCGTCAAAAATCGGCTGGTAGAAAACTTCAAACGAATTGTGATTTATTGCATCCTTGATGTGCTCAAGGACTTTTTGTTCACGGTAACGGTTTAAAAGAATTTCGCGGTTTACGCGCGGCACGGATTTATCAGACGCGGAAATATTTTTTGAAAACGAATGAGAAAGCAGCTCAAGCAAATCGTCCACGTTGTTTGCGTCGTCGGGGAAACTTATATAAAGCGCCTTAAATGTAATTTGGAGCGAAACATCGCCGCATTTGAACGGCTGTAAAAGACTTTCAGCAATCAAATTGATTTTTGTAAAAGTGTTTTTATAGGAATCTTCAAAAATCAGTGCAATGCGACTTCGCGAAATTCTGAAAATATTGTATTTTTCGCAATTTTCCATCAGAGATTTTCCAATGTGGTACAGAAGTTTCTGGCGGTTTTCGCGACCAATTGCCTCTTCCATTGCCTTAAAATCAGAAATTTGCAGGCCCATAATGCACAAAGGCTTTGTACTGCCGGTTTTCTGGCCCATAACTTCCATAAACGCGGAACGGTTAAAAACGCCCATTTCCGAGTCCATAAAGTCGGACGGATTTTCCAAAGACAAATAAATGATGACTGCCGAAATTGAAAGCATAAAATTCATCAGCATCAGATTCTGGAAGAAAAACTGCACGACAATCGTTGAAACTACACAAGTCATGAAAAAATAAACAATGAAAAACTGTTCTGAAGAAAACTGATGGCGCCTTTTTATTGACCAGTAAATTGTGGAAAGGACATAAAATGCCGCGCAAGCATAAGTTGATGCAAAAAGATGGCCACGATGATAGCCTGTCTCATCAAAATAAAAAATCATGTGGCTGAACGGCGTCGTCAAAAGCAAGAAAACTTCTATGAGGTACGGGGTATTAAAAAGAAGTCTGACCCAAAAATCCTGAATGCGATTGTCTTCCGACGAAAAATAAATGCAGTAAAAGAAAATTTCCGGAATTGCAATAAACGAACAGTGATAGCCGATATTTACGAGCCATTGCAAAGGCTGCGGAGAAATATTCGGGTATCTGAGCATAAAAATTGAAATGACGTCCGCAAGGCTACTGAGAATAATTGTATAAATCAAAACTTTAAAAGAACTCACAAGCCTTGTTTTTATAGTCTTGCTTCTTATGAGGCTGACTAAAACTGCGACCGAAACTAAAACTGACGCAACATCAAACTGATAAATATATTTTATTGCCTGATTCATTTTTTTGCCTTGGAATTTTTCATTAATGAAACAAAATCATCAGCCGGTAAAGGCCGTGAATAATAATATCCCTGAATATAATTACAGCCGGCGTCTTTTAAAAGAGTAAAATGTTCCTCCGATTCTGCACCTTCTGCAATAACTTTCATATTTAGAGAGTTAATCATTTTTATTGAATGAATAAGAATACTTTTCATATTTTCGTTCACGACATTTTCTGAATCCGTCAGGGCAGAAATCATTGAGCGGGAAAGTTTTATTGACCGGAAATTGAATTTTGTAACTTCCAGAAGATTTGAATAATCTTTGCCGTAATTATCCATTGAAAAACTAACGCCCGTCGGCTGTAAAAGTGAAATATTGTTCAAAAGCGTTTCTGATGCAACGATTGTGGCCATTTCTGTTACTTCAAAATTCAAAAAGCGACCGTCAATGCCTTCCCTTTCCAGACATTTCATCACGGTTTTATAAAAATCCGCCTGCATACACTGAATTACAGAAAGATTTATGCTGATATATTCAATTCCCAAATCCGTGATTTTTGATTCTTTTATGAATTTGCAGGTTTTTCTAAGTACAATATCGCCAATTTCAAGAATTAAACCGTTATTTTCTGCCGCAGAAATAAATTCTTCCGCCGTGATATATGAACCTTCCGGGCCACTAAGACGCACAAGCGCTTCGGCACTAATAAAACGTTTGTCTTCCAGCGAATAAACCGGCTGATAAAAGACGTCAAAATCCTGATTTACAACCGCATCTTTTAAAGTCTGATAGATTTTATATTCACGGTGTTTATTTTCAAGAATCATAGGATTTACAGGAACGACGAGGCCAAAATCACATTCCGGCATTTGTGCAAGGCAATTTTCCAAAATAAGATTTATATCCTCAAGATTTTTTGCATCGTCCGGGTAAGAAAAAACCGTCATTGCCATTACCGGCGAAATTGTGTAGGCATCAATTGTAAACGGCTGAGTCACTAAGGCACGGATTGAAGAAACAACGCCCCTTTGTTTTAATTTGTCGCCGGGAAGCATAATTATAAAGCGGCTTCCTGAAATTCTGAAAACTGATTTTTTTGTACAACATTCAAGAATGCGTTTACAGAAAATTGACAAAAACCTGTCCGTATTTTTGCGGCCGAGAGATTCATTTATGCTGTCAAGATCTTTTATCTGCAGGGCCATAAAATAAAGCGGACTTTTTTGAAGAATATTCTGCTG
Organism: Anaerobutyricum sp.; assembly: GCA_963638805.1. Classification (GTDB taxonomy): domain Bacteria; phylum Spirochaetota; class Spirochaetia; order Treponematales; family Treponemataceae; genus Treponema_D. The sequence continues at coordinate 15,676 of CAVHTI010000008.1, read as the reverse complement.
CACAATTTTTTCAAACGCCTGAAAATTATAAGTCATCAGCGATTTATCAAGATAATTCGCGGGATCGTCCATCGAAAGAAAAATCAGCATAATTCCCACGGAACTGACAAAACTTACAATCAAAAGTTTTGGGAAGAACAACTGAATAAAAATCGTGATAAAAACACAGATTGTATAAAGATAAACCGTGCCCGCCTGCGTAAGACTGAAGCAATTCCTTGCACGGTAAGAAGTTATGATTGCAAGAATCATGTAAAAACCGGAACTTACGTATCCTGCATAAAACCACGGAATGCCATGGCAATAATTTAAATTTTCGTCAAAATAGAAAAATGCGTGCGTGATTGGCGTTGTAAAAATCAAAATCTGAGTAACTATGCACGGCACCCAGATTAAAAAATTGGAAATCTGATTTTCTTTTACATAAACACTGTCCATTGTTGAGGCAGTTTTAATACATTTGTAAAAAACCGGCGCCATAAGCTGATAAGGACAGTGATAACAAATATTGACCACATAATGCACCCACAAAGGCACAACTTCCGGATTTCTCATTAAAAGGATTGTGGCAATATCAAAGGCGGCAGAAACAATTATAAGAGTCTGAATGTTCGTGAAGATTCTGCTTAAACTGGTAAAGAGCATTTTTTTATGAAGAAAGCCCACCATAACAGAAAGTGATAAAAATATAGCCGCGATATCGTATTCAATTACGTAATTCACAATTAATTATTATAACAGAGTTTTTAAGAAAAACAAAAAAAGGCAGTTCCAAAAGTTCAAAACCTTGAAAACTGCCTTGATTAAGGATTTTATTTGAGTTCTAAAAACTAGAGCTTGTACTTCCAGTAAACTGGGAATGAAACTGCAGTTGCTGTTGCTGTGAATTCTACGTCAACAGCGGCACTGAATGTGTTTTTTCCAACTACATATTCTGCAGAAGCTTCTACAAGAACATCCTGAGAATCTGATGTGTTGAAGTCAAACTCAGCCTGAGTCATAGCACCGAGTGTCAAAGCATCTGTAACGCCAAATCCTGCTGAAAGACCAACATAAAGATCTTCTGCACTTTCTTCTTTACCAAAGTTTGTTACAAAGTCAAATGCGAGGCTACAGATTCCAACATCATAAGTTGCACCTAAAGAAAGAAGATTTCCAGAAACATCTTTGAATGAATCGTTGTAAGAAAAACCAATGTCTGCCCAAAGATTGTCTACAGCTGACAAAGAAGCAAATGCACCGTATCCAATATTGTTGATTGGGTTGCGGAGTGTTACACCTAAAGAGAAACCGTCAGCTACATAGTCAGCACCAATGTTGATTTTTGGACCTTTGTTAGAATCATCATCTTTTTTACCAAAAAGTGAATCAAAATCTAAACCGGCAGCAATTCTAAGACCTTCGATTGGGCGAATAACGCCAACAAAATCACTTCCGAGGTTACCGTTTGAAAGGTTGTCATCTTCGATTGGAAGGTAAGAACCGTCTGTTGAAATTGTGTCGTGCCAGCCAATTGTGAACATATCTACCGGGCGGAATTCAATATAGTAGTCGTTGATTTTATAACCGAACAAACCTGCATAAACAGAATCATCAGAGTTTGTAGCTGTGTTGAAAGTAAATGTCAATTTTACGGCAGCATCTACTTTTTCTGAAGTAAATTCAGCTTTTACTGTATCTTTTATTCCTGCAAATTCTGCTGTTGTATCGCCTTCTTTTGGAATAGTAATGTCTACAATGCCTGAAGATACTTTGTTGTTAAAAGAAACCTTTGCTTCATCAGCAAAACCAAGAGTTGCTGCAGCCATAACTGCAAATGCCAATAATGTTTTTTTCATAACATTCTCCTTTTATATAAACCGCATAAGCGGCAATATTCTGTTAGGTAGTTCTAACAAGGCATATAGTAAAATAATTTGCACCAACTGTCAACGAAATACAAAGGATTACAGCGTTTTCTTACAAACATTTAACTTTTTCTAAACATTTCAAGAATTTTCCGCAAAATGTACAATTTTTGTAAAATTTACGTAAATTTTCAATATAAGGATAAGAAATATTTTTTTACACCACGCGCAAAGGATTGTAACTGCGCCGTAAGGCGAACACGACCGGCAAAAAACTGAAATTTTTGATTTTGGAAAATGTGATTTTAGATTGCAAAAAAATTAAAAAAAAACGCAAAAAATTATATGCCGGGCGGGTTTGGAGGCGAATGCCGGAACAGTGAAAAGCCTGGTTTTTGCAAGAACAAAAAAAAGCGCCCGCGGACACAAAATCTTTGTTTTATAAAGAAAATTGCCGCGCGACGCGCTTTTAATATTTTTGCAAAAATGCGCCCGAATAAAAAAAAACTTCGGGGTGCAGTTTTTAATCGTTACTCATGATTTCTTTGGAAAGTTCAAGAATCATATTGTAAATTGGATTTCCGCCCGGAACCATTGGCAAAACCATTTCGTCTTTGTCCACGCGGGCGTCAATAATTGCAGGCTTTTTGGCTTTAAAGGCTTCGTCAAATACTTTTGCAAATTCCTTTGCATTTTCTGCCTTGTAACCTTTAATTCCGTAAGCGTCTGCAAGTTTTACCCAGTCAGGACCACGGTCAAGAGTTGTCTGACTAAAGCGCTTGCCATAAAAAAGACGCTGCCACATTCTTACGTTTCCGAGGGCATTATTATTTTCCACAACAATCACGATTGGAAGATTGTAATAACCGATTGTTGCAAGTTCGTTACAGTTCATTCTGAAAGAACCGTCGCCCGCAATATGAACAACGCGGCTTTCAGGCTTACCAATAGAAACGCCGATTGCAGCGCCAGTTCCGTAGCCCATAGTTCCAAGTCCACCGGAAGTTATAAAGCGTCGCTTTTTACCAAACGGATAGAACTGTGCCGTCCACATCTGATGTTGGCCGACTTCTGTTGTAATAAAACAGTCATCACCGGCAACTTCGTGAATATGCTCGCAGATAAATTTTGGATTAATTGAATTTTCAGGTTTTTTGTCATAGCAAGACGGATAAGTTTTTTTCCATTCGTTAATCTGATTAAGCCATTCTTTGTGGTCTGCCTTGTTAATCATCGGGATAAGTTTTGTCAAAACCTGTTTAACATCGCCAACAATGCAGGCGTCAGTGTCAATATTTTTGTTAATTTCGGCCGGGTCAATATCAATGTGTAAAATTTTTGCTTTCTGAGCAAACTTTGAAGTATCGCCAAGAACGCGGTCAGAAAATCTAGCGCCAATTGCAATTACCAGGTCACTTTCTGTAATGCCCATGTTAGAGGCATAAGTTCCGTGCATACCGACCATCCAAGTGCACAAAGGATGACTTGACGGGAAACAATCGCGCGCCATAAGTGATTCGCTCACCGGAATCTGAGCTTTTTCTGCAAAAGAAAGCAATTCTTCTTCCGCTCCGGAAATTTTTACTCCGCCACCGGCATAAATAATCGGGCGCGCAGAATTATTAATAAGTTCAGCGGCAGTTTTTAAATCCTCTGGTTTTGGATCGCTAACATGAACGGCACGTTTAAAACCGGCCTCGTCCAAAACTTTTAAAGCAAGAGAATCAGGATTTTTTGAAGGTTCAAATTCAAAAAGATTAGAAGGCGCCGTAACATCCTTTAGAATATCAATCAAAACCGGGCCCGGTCTGCCAGATTTTGCAATCAAAAATGCTTCGCGGAAAGTCTGAGCCAGATCTTTAATGTCCGAAACCATAAAATTATGTTTTGTAATTGGCATTGTAACGCCGGTAATGTCAATTTCCTGAAAAGAATCACGACCCAAAAGTGATTTTCCAACGTTACAGGTAATTGCAACAATCGGGATAGAATCCATATAAGCCGTAGCAATTCCCGTTACAAGATTTGTAGCGCCAGGACCGGAAGTTGCCATACAAACACCAACTTTGCCAGTAGCGCGGGCATAACCGTCAGCCGCATGAGCCGCAGCCTGTTCGTGAGCCGTAAGAATATGGTTAATACGATTTGAATTTTTATAAAGTTCATCGTAAATATTTAAAATACATCCTCCCGGATACCCAAAAACAGTGTCAACGCCCTGTTCAACCAAACATTCAATTACAATCTGAGAACCGCTAATTAACATAACTTCCTTCTTTTTTACAATTTTGACCCACATAGAATAAAGAATTTTCCGCCAATTTTCAATGTAATGACTTTTTTGATTTTACGGGCGGGTGGCACTACGTGCCATCGCTACGTTCCGGGTTCCGCATTCGCTCCAGCCACAGTACTGCGCGCCAGAACAATGGCGCTTCGTTTACTGTGTCCGCCTTCGGCGCCCTGCACATCGCTCCCGCAAAAGTCCAGCAAAAATTTTGTAACCAGATTTGAATTTTTAGTTTATACCCATATAATAAAAAACCCGCAGGCAACCGTCTGCAAACCAACGGAGAGAAAAAAATGAAAAAAATCGCAACTATTTTTGCCCTGATTCTTGGAACTGCCGCAATTTTCACGTCCTGTGCAAGCAACAACGCAGAAAATCTTGAAGGCAACTGGATTGTTCAGTCATTAAAATCAGAAAATCAGGAAATTAACGTTGTTCCAGCAAATCTGGAACTCAGAAAAAACGGAAACAATTATTCTTACAGTGGCAATGCCGGCGTAAATCAAATTTTTGGTGACGTAAAAATCAAAAACGGCAAATTTTCCATGAAAAACGGAGGCATGACAAAAATGATGGGTGCCCCGGAAGAAGTTAATTTTGAAGACAATTTTATTGCCTGCCTTAATTCCGCAAAAACTTACAGCCTTGACGGCGACCTTCTTACAATTTCGTCAAGAAAATCAACCGTAACACTCAAAAAGGAATAGTCAAAAAAAAAGACGGCCAGCAATAAACTGACCGTCTTTTTTTATGTCATTTGGACTCTAATCTACTGTAAAATCGCACCCTTGTCGGCAGAACTTACCAGTTTTGCGTATCTTGCAAGGTAGCCGGTTTTTACTTTCGGTTCCGGAGCGACCCATTTTGCTTTTCGCTTTGCAAGTTCTTCGTCACTTACTTCAAGCGTAATCTTGTAATTATTTATATCAAGAGTAATCATGTCGCCTTCTTCAACAAGTGCAATTGGACCGCCAACCGCAGCTTCCGGAGAACAATGTCCAAGCGAAGCGCCTCGTGTTGCACCAGAAAAACGACCGTCCGTAATCAAAGCAACCTGTTTATCAAGTCCCTGTCCCGCAAGTGCTGCTGTTACGGCAAGCATTTCGCGCATTCCAGGGCCGCCCTTTGGTCCTTCGTAACGAATTACAACAACGTCGCCAGGTTTAATCTGAGACTTTTGAACAGCGTCCATTGCTTCTGATTCGTCATTGAATACTCGTGCAGGACCGGTGTGCTTCATCAATTCTTTTGCACAGGCTGAACGTTTTACAACTGTTCCGTCCGGCGCAAGATTTCCGAACAAAATTGCAATTCCACCATTATCGCTGAACGGATTATCAATTGGTCGTAAAATTTCAGGATTACGGTTCTTTACGTTCTTAATATTTTCTGCAATTGTCTTTCCGGTTACAGTCATAAGGCTTGTGTTAATCAGATTTTTCTTTGCAAGTTCAGCAAGTACAGCCTGAACACCGCCAGCATCGTTTAATTCACACATAAAAGTATGTCCTGCCGGTGCCAAATGACAAAGATTCGGCGTATGTTCCGAAATTTCATTAACTTCGTGAAGGTCAATATCAATGCCGGCTTCGTGTGCAATTGCTGGCACGTGAAGCATTGTGTTTGAAGAACATCCCAAAGCCATATCTGCGGTCAGGGCATTTCTGAAATTTTCCTTTGTCATCATCTGGCGGGCAGTAATTCCTTTTTTGTACATATTCATAACTGCCATTCCGGCGTGTTTTGCAAGGGCAATTCTATCCCCAGTAACAGCAGGAATTGTTCCGTTTCCAGGAAGTCCAAGTCCTAAAACTTCAGTAAGACAGTTCATTGAATTTGCGGTGAACATTCCAGAACAGGCTCCGCAACCAGGACAAGCGGCGTGTTCCATATCTTTAAGCTGAGCTTCGGTGATTTTTCCAACCGCAAGCCCACCGACTGCTTCAAACATATCAGTCAAAGAAAGATTTTTTCCAGAATAAGGATTTTCAGGATCCATTACGTGACCTGGCATCATCGGGCCGCCCGAACAGAAAACCGTAGGCAAATCAAGGCGCGCTGCCGCCATAAGCATACCAGGAACAATTTTGTCGCAGTTTGGAATCATAACAAGAGCATCAAACTGATGAGCCTTTGCAACACATTCAACAGAATCTGCAATAAGTTCACGGGTAACAAGGGAATATTTCATTCCTTCGTGGCCCATGGCAATACCGTCACAAACTCCAATTGCAGGAAATTCAATAGGAGTACCACCGCACATTCTAACTCCAGCCTTTACAGCTTCAGAAATACGGTCAAGTTCAATATGTCCCGGAATAAGTTCATTTTTTGCACAGATAATTCCGACTAACGGCTGTTCAAGTTCTTCATCTGTGTAACCAGCGGCATAAAACAACGAACGGTGAGGCGCTCGCGCAGTTCCTTTTTTTGCGTTATCACTTTTCATTTAAAACCTCTTATAAAAATACCGGGGCACCTAAAAAGCATTGTAACAGTGCTGTTAGTTTACCTCGAAAAATTCTTGAGAATAAATTACTGATAAATATCTTTTATTACAAGTTTTATCAGCAAATCATTTTTGATTGAGATGTTTCTTCTCTGTTCGGCAAGGTCATCTTTTTCAAGACTGATTCTTGATTTTTCGCAAATTTTCTTGCAATAATCGCTCAAATCTGCGGCAGAATCGGCGGTACAGGCAAGAATCACGTTTTTCATGCTTATAAAATGATAATAAAACTGCATAAATTCATCGTTATCAACAGGCAGGCCGTTCAGCAAAATGATTTTCTTAAAATCCTGAATAAACGCAATTTTCTGAACACATTTTAAAAGTTTTTCAGAAAAAGCCTTTGAACCGTCGTCATTTTCAATCAATTTTTCCGCAATTACATAAAGATTAGAATCTTCACGGCTGGATTTTTCAACTTCCGTGTTTTCTATTACTTTGCTGAATTCCACAGAATTAATCAGAATCTGCACTTTATTGTCTTCACTTTTTTCTTCACCGGCAGCGTTATCGGCATTAACAGACGCTTCGTGCGATGCAAAAAGATTTTCAAGTTCTTCATTAGAAACCGCCGCATTAGTTGCCGGAGCCGCCTCCGCCATTACTTCCATTGTGTGAGAAAGCACTTTTCCTTCCGCTTCGGAAATTGCAACGTCCTCTGTTGTGGCAGTTCTTTGTTTTTCATCATTCATAATGTCAGCAAAAATTGAATCAACTTCATTTGTGTTTTCTTCGCTCATAGCATCCTCACTTTCGTTATTTTGAACAGACAAAATTTCTTCGTCATCAGCGCCAATTTCAGCACTGAACGTGTCATCCGCTTCCAGATCTTCCGAACTTACGAAATCAAGAGCGCCAATATTTTCTGAATCCGGCACTTCCTGCAAAAATGATTTTTCATCTTCCGTTTTTTCCACAATTTTTATTCTGAGCAAATCATCTTCGTCAGGATTTATATTTTTTTCGTAAAGATTTCCATTTTTGTCAATGTAAAAAAGATGATTTTCAGGGTCCACGCGAATTGTTTGGATTGCATCACAGCCATCAAAAGCACCGTCTTCCAGTTCATAAAGTTTTGCCGGAATCAACACAACTTTCAGATTTTTGCAGTCTTTAAACGCATCTTTGCCAATTTTGTAAACCGAAGAAGGAATTATGAGCGATTTTAAAGACGCACAACCGGCAAAAACATTTTCCGGCAATTCCTGAATTCCCTCGCGCAAAGTAATTTCTTCAAGAGATTCACAATTATAAAAAAGCCCTTCAGACAAATGCGTAACCGTAACAGGAAGTCTTACTTTTTTTAAAGAACTACAGCCAGAAAAAAGATACGGCGGAAGTTCAGCAAGATTTTCCGGCAATTTTACAGATTCAAGAGTTTTAAGATTTTCAAAAAGTGCATCCGGCAATTCTTTTACAGAATCCGGCAGCAAAATTTCTTTTACAGAAGTTCCCGCAAAAGCATCCGCAGAAATAAACTGAATTCCGTAAGGAATTTTTCCGGTAAATTCAGAAGATTCAGAATCAATTTCAATTAAAGTTTTTCCATCTTCCGAAAAAACAAGCCCGTTTGATTTTCTGTATAAATTACTCATTTTATACCCCTGACTGTAAATTTATTTTTTGGATTCATTCTGCAAAAGCGAAAGCATTTTTCTAAAGGCACTGTCCTCTTTTGACAATTCCTTTGAACCGCGTGTAATTTTGCACAAAGACATTCCGAATTTTCTTGCAATTTCGCGCTGAGTCGTCCCCTTGTCAAGTTCTTTTACAAGAAGCCAGCGACTTGCCATGTCTTTTAATTCCGGTGGTGTAAATAGATTTTTAAAAAATTCAAAGGTAAAATCTTCATCATTTTTTACCGAAAGCAGATGACAGATTTCTTTGATTGTAGAAGTTTCCAGCTCAAGCGAAAGTTCCGTAGAATTTTCAGTTTTTGGCTGCTCGTTGTTTTTATTCATAGAATCATTATAACACAAAAATTGTGTAATTGTTAAAAACTTCTGTTTCTGAATAGTTTGGGCAGTCCGGCTTCGCCGTCGCTAGGTTCCGGGTTCCGCATTCGCTCCAGCCTCCTCGGCTACGCCTGCGGTGGCCACCTGCGGCGCCCTGCACAGCGCTACTGCATTGTGCCCGGCGGAAAGAAAACACGAAATAAGAGCATCTCTAAAAATTGCAATTTTTAGAGGCTCCCATAATCGTAAATTTTCTTTCCGCAATATTTTAGGCCTGGTTTTTCAAAAGATTTTCTACCGTTTCTGCGGCTTTTTGCAATTCCGGAATCTCAAGAGATTCAACGTCGCCGGCATCTATTGCGGCAGAAACTCGTTCTTCCATTGGCAATCTTGCAAGAACCGGAAGTTTAAAACTTTCTGCAATCTTATCAATATTGCTTTTGCCAAAAACCGTAATTTTTTCGCCACAATCAGGGCATTTTACATAACTCATATTTTCAACAATTCCAAGAATTGGAATATTCATCATATTTGCCATGTTTACGGCTTTTTCTACAATTACGCGCACCAGCTGCTGCGGAGAAGAAACAACAATAATTCCATCTACCGGAAGGCTCTGAAAAACCGTCAGCGGAACGTCCCCGGTTCCCGGTGGCATATCTACAAACATAAAATCAACGTCTTTCCAGGCAACATCCGTCCAGAACTGCTTTACGGCGCCACCAATGACCGGGCCACGCCAGATTACAGGGTCATTTTCGTTTTGTAACAGAAAATTCATAGACATAAGCTGAATTCCACTGTCAGTTTTTACCGGAAGAAGTGCGTCTTCATTTTCCATTGCAACGGCACGTTCCTGACCGCAACCAAAACTTTCTGGAATGGAAGGTCCTGTAATATCTGCATCCAGAATTGCGGCGTTAAAACCGTCTTTTTGAATTTTACTTGCAAGTAAACTTGTTACTAAAGATTTTCCAACACCGCCCTTTCCGCTTACAATTCCAATTACTTTTTTTACGGAACTGCCCTTTCTTAAATAAGCACGAAACTCCTGGGGTTTTGAAGAACAACTGCCACTTTTTCCGCAGCCTTCACAATTATGATCACAATCGCTCATGGTCTACCTCTTATAAAAATATTCTGCACGCAAGTGTGCATAAAACGCTTTATAAATATACTGACTATCCGCACAAAAGTTAAACAATTTAAAGGGCATCTCTAAAAATTGCAATTTTTAGAGGCTCCCTAAACTTTTTAAATTTTTTACGCTAAACCGGCCCGGCATTGGAGCACCGGTGAAGGCAATTTGAATTGCCGAAACCGAGGCCCGCAGGTGTGCAATTTGCGCGCCGAGGACCTTGAGCGCATAGCGAAGTGCGCAAACGCCGTTAAACACACGGCATATGGCCCAAAATGAAAAAACTTACATTGTAAGAAAGTGCGCTTTTTTTGTATAATGGTAAAAATATTTTAAAAAGAGGTTTTTTATGACATCTCAAATTGTTGCAAAAATCATTGCCTTTGTGTTGTATCTTGGTGCGATGATTCTTGTAGGCTTGCGCTATGCACACTCAAATAATTCGTCTTCTGACTTTTTTCTGGGCGGAAGAAAAGTTGGTCCGTGGGTTACTGCCCTTTCTGCCGAGGCTTCTGACTCTTCTGCCTGGCTTTTAATGGGTTTGCCGGGACTTTGTTACCTTGGCGGAGTAAAAGAAACATTCTGGACGGCTTTGGGACTTATAATTGGAACTTACTTAAGCTGGCTTTTTGTTGCAAAAGCTTTGCGTAAATGTTCAATTACGTACGGGGATTCAATCACAATTCCAGAATTCCTTACAAACAGATTTAAAGACAAATCTCACGTGCTTTCTATTGTTTCTGTAACATTTATTGTTCTTTTCTTTACAATTTACACGGCATCTGGATTTGTTGCCTGTGCAAAACTTTTTAATTCTATATTTGGAATTCCTTATCACGTTGGATTGATAATTGGACTTGCAGTAATTTTGTGTTACACGATTACTGGCGGTTATCTTGCGGTTTGTACAACGGACTTTGTTCAGGGAACTTTGATTCTTGTGGCCTTTGTTGTTTCTGCACTCATCGCGGTAATTTCTCTTGGTGGCCCTGCAAATGCAATTGAATCTGTAAAGAATTTCCAGGCATCTGCGGTTGCCGGCGAATTTGGCGAGGCAATAAAAAATTCTTTTGCAGCAAATTCAAATTACAAGGTAATGAGCATAATCTCGGCACTTGCATGGGGACTTGGATATTTTGGAATGCCACACATCATCGTAAGATTTATGGGAATCCGATCTAACACAGAAATCAAAAAAGCACGCCGCATTGGTATGAGCTGGATGATTATTTCTTACCTCGGAACTTTTATAATCGGAACACTTGGAACCGTATATCTTTTGAGTTCAGTTGGTGACGGCGGATTGAAATTTGCGGCACACGACACTCAGACACTTTTGGGACCTGGAACAGAAAATGTTGTGATTAACGGCATTGCAAATCTTCTTCACGGAGATGCTGAAACAGTATTTAGTGCCACAATGCAGAAAATGTACCCGGCATTCTTTGCAGGAATTTTCCTTTGTGCAATTCTTGCCGCTTCAATGTCTACAGCCGATTCTCAGCTTCTTGCCGCTGCATCTGCGGTTGGACAGGATATTTACAAAGGTATGATTAAAAAAGATGCAACTGAAAAACAGGTTTTGACAGTAAGCCGAATTGTTGTTACAATGATTTCTCTTGTTGCCCTCCTCCTCTCCCTCAATCCTAATTCTTCAATTTTTGGCCTTGTTTCTTTTGCATGGTCAGGATTTGGCGGAACTTTCGGACCTTTAATTTTGCTGGCCCTCTACTGGAAACGTACGACGGCACCTGGCGCTATTGCGGGGCTTATTACCGGCGGTGTTGTTGATGTTGTATGGCACTACATTCCTTCAACAGTCGCTCCGATTTTTGGACTTTACGAAATTGTCCCGGCATTTATCTGCTGTCTTGTTGTTACAATTGTTGTTTCGCTTTGTACAAAACCGGACGAAGAAATTGCCGTTAAATTTGAGCAGTACAAAACAATGGCTGATTAAATTTACAGGGGCTTTTTAGAAAATTAAAAGGCCCCGTCCCACTTTTGATTTAGAAATGATTTTTACATAAAAAAATCCCCGTCAGAAATTAATCCTACGGGGATTTTTTAACTTACGTCAAAAATTTTATCTACTTTGTAGCTAAGATTGGTCGCAGCAAAGCTGCTTTACCGAGTTTCGCAAGCGAAACTCGCACGCAATCTTATCTACTTCGTAGCTAAGATTGCTATTCCTGGAAGAACTTTGCCTTCAAGAAGTTCAAGAGAAGCTCCGCCACCTGTAGAAACGTGACTCATTTTTGAAGCAAGATTGAATTTGTTTACAGCAGCAACTGAATCACCACCGCCAACAACTGTCATTGCACCGCGACCTGTAGCTTCTGCAACTAATTTTGCAACAGCTTCAGTTCCTTTTGCAAATGCGTCAAATTCAAATACTCCAACAGGACCATTCCATACAATTGATTTTGCTTCTGCAATTGCTTTTTTGTATTCTTCAACAGTCTTTGGACCAACATCCATTGCCATAACGTCAGATGGAATATCAACACCGTCAACTGCAACAGGTTTTGCATCAGCAGAGAATTCAGCGGCAGCAATATGGTCAACAGGAAGAAGGATTTTTACGCCTTTTTCTTCAGCTTCTGAAAGAAGTTTTTTAGCTGTATCAATAAAATCATCTTCAACTAAAGATTTACCAACAGAATGTCCCTGAGCTTTAAGGAATGTATAAGCCATTCCACCGCCAATTACCAGATATTTAGCGTTTTTCAAGAGTGATTCAAGAACTGCGATTTTTGAAGAAACTTTTGCACCACCAATAATTGCAACCATTGGTTTTGGAGGATTTGTTACCATCGGTTCAAGATATTTTACTTCTTTTTCCATAAGGAATCCGCCAACTGGCTGTGTTGACATAAATTTTGCAATAGAAGCAGTAGAAGCCTGATCACGGTGAGCTGTACCAAATGCATCGTTTACAAAAATGTCACCGTATGTTGCAAGTTCTTTTGCCATTGGTTCACGTTCTTCAAATGTTTTTGCAGTTTCTTCTTTGTGGAAACGTACATTTTCGAGCATTGCAACTCCGCCTTCTGGAAGAGCGTCAATTGCTGCTTTCTGTCCCAATGCATCTGGAAGGAATGTAACTTCTTTTCCGAGTTTTTCTGCAAAATATTTAACAACAGGAGCCATTCGGTTTTTACCGTTGATGAATTTTTCACTGTCAGCTTCTGTCCAAGTTTTTCCAGCTTTTTCAGCTTTTTCCTGAGCTTTTTTTACATCCTTTTTAGGATCGCCAAGGTGGCTCATCAAAACTAAAGAACGTGGATTCTGTTCAAGAATGTATTTGATTGTAGGAAGAGCGGCCATAATACGAGTGTCATCCTGAACAACTCCGTCCTTCATAGGTACGTTGAAATCAACGCGCATAATAATGCGTTTTCCTTTAAGATCAACATCTTTAACTGTTTTAATCATGTGTATAATCTCCTGTTTTGCAGAATTTTGAAAAAACTGCAAATATTTCTTTGCGTTAAAATATACTGTCAAAATCTTATAAATTCAATTATTGCATCTTCTGTGTCATTTTCAAAAAAACACCGTCATCAATGCCCTTTCAAATCCCCAAAAATGAGTTTTTTAAAGCCTGCAATTCTGATATAATCAAAAAGTATGAAAGGTCCGGGATTTTTTCCAGAAGAAATAATTTTTTCGGCAACGACAGCCTGCAATCTGCACTGCCCGCATTGTTACGTGAACCGCCAGAATATAAAACTTTCTGTGCCGCAAAGTATTGATTTTTTAAAATCCTGCAAAGGCACCAGCATCCAGAAAATTGGATTTACGGGCGGAGAACCTTTTTTATATTTTGATTTTTTAACTGAAATTACAAAAGCCACCATTTCTATGGATTTTTTATTTGATCAGATTATGACAAACGGCGACTGGTGGCAAACGGAAAATCAACTGAAAGACGAATTGCAAAAACTTTATGATTGCGGTTATGACGGAAAATTTGGTTTGAGCTGGGATAATTTTCACGCCCAGAAAACTGAACGAATCAAAATTTTTATCCGTAACGTGCAGGAAATTTTTGGCCAGGATTCAATAAATATTCAGACAGTTAAATGTGAAGACAAAAATCATCAGGAAAACGAGCTGAAAATAAATAAAGACTATATTCAGTCCGTTTTTCCTCAAATTCAGATTTTTGAATTGCCACAAGTTTTTCAGTGCGATGATGACAGGGCCTGGAAATCAAAAAAATGGTTTAGGGAAGATTTTTGCCAGGGCCCCGGAAATATTTTTTTTGTACATCCGGACGGAAATATTGCGCCTTGCTGCGGATTTTCAAACGAAGAAAAAGAACTTTTTATTGGCACAATCAACGATTCTTACGAAAAATTAATTGAAAATGCCGGAAAATCAAAAATGATAGAACTTTGTTTTTCAAAAGGATTGCATACAAAAATCAAAGACTGGAAAAAATTCTGCAAAGTAAATGAAATAAAAAAGCCCGGCAAAACAAGTGACATCTGCACCTTCTGCCAGGCCGTCTGCAAATCAAAATTAATGGATTAAAGCCAGATTTGATGGCACATAATTTCCTTATCCTCATAAAGATTTCGTAGAATGCACTTTTTTTCAACCTGCTTAACATCTTGTGGCAAAGTGATTTTGTTGTAAACTTTTTCAGAAACCATAACGGAACAGGCATCTTCGTTGGCTTTTAACTGAGATTGAAGACGAGTGGCAGCGTTTATTGCCTCGCCCATAAATTCCACCTGACCTAAAAGTCGCATTTTTATAAGTTCCCCGCGGTCAATTCCGTAGGCAAAACCAAATCTTTTTGGCTCAATTTTATATTGATCAAGAACTTCTTTTAAAAATTCACAGGAAATAGAATTAAGTTTTTTCATAAAATCAAAAAGATCCTGCGAAAACTGATGCCTGTACAAAATAATAAAACCGTCGCCAACAAATTTATAAGGCTTACAGCGCACAGAAAAATAAAAATCCCGCGACAAATGATTAAAAATTTTCTTCCACAACCGGCGCCACACCCGAATCTTACCGGCAGACTGAAGTTTTTCAAGAATCACGGACGACGAACACAAGTCCATAACAATAATGTAATAGTGATTTTTTAATTCCTCTATTCCGCTTTCAATTTCCGACCGGATTTTTTCCCTTGCTTCCAGAACTTCCGGCGGCACTTCAGATTCCAGCACCTGCTTTAATTTTTCACGATCCTCTTTAGCCGTTTCTGAACACAAAATATTTTTCATTCCATCTGCCTCTGCACAACAACTTTAATACTTCCCGGAATAAAAAAAAAGCCCAGGTACTTTCACATACCCGGGCGTTCTTACTCATTCAAGAAACTTAGCAGTTTTCGCTGAAGTATTTAATTGTGAAAACCAGCCTAAAATCGAAAATCCGTTAAAAAACAAGCGCGACAGCGGTTGTTTTAGGATTATCGATAAAACGGCTCTGAGCGAGATTTATCGAGCGAACTACAATCGAAAGAACAATTAAATACGGTTAAATAAAAAACGCCGGACATATTTTTATACCCGGCGCTTTTATTACTTACTCAAAAAAAACTTAGCAGTTTTCAGAGAAGTATTTAATTGTTCTAACCATCTGGCTAGTATAAGAGTTTTCGTTGTCGTACCAAGAAACAACTTCAACCTGGTATGTATCATCAGATACTTTAGAAACCATAGTCTGTGTTGCATCAAAGAGTGAACCATAGCGCATACCAATGATATCGCTTGAAACAATCTGATCTTCGTTGTATCCGAAAGATTCTGTAGCTTCAGCTTTCATAGCAGCGTTGATAGCTTCTTTTGTAACTTCTTTGTTAGTCTTGATAACAGCGAACAACATTGTTGTTGATCCTGTTGGTGTTGGAACACGCTGAGCTGAACCAATCAATTTTCCGTTCAATTCAGGAATTACAAGACCGATAGC
>CAVHTI010000007.1:0-69542 GCA_963638805.1 Anaerobutyricum sp. | reverse complement strand
TTATAACGGCTGGTCTGTTTCGTTAAACACAGGATTTTCGCACCGCTGGACACCGAATTTTGCTGTAATTACTGCCGGCGCCGGTATTTCTAATACTTTAAAGGATTATATTTTTGATGAATCGTCTTATGTTCCGGTTGATCAGGGTGTTTCTGCTTATGCAAACCGTGTTGGTTTGATGAACGGAATTTACACAAGCCTTTCTCTTGATGGTCGTGACATAAATTATGATCCGTCAAAAGGCTGGTTTGTAAGTGAAAGACTTGCGTGGTACGGTTTTATTCCTGGTCTTGAAAAGGAATTCTTCCTCCGTTCCGATACAAAACTGGAAGGCTATCTTACATTGTTAAACAAACCGATTACAGAAAACTGGAATTTGAAATTAGTTTTAGCTGAATATTTTGGTTTTTCTGCAATTTTCAATCTGCCAGACTACGTTGTTACAGACTCAAACAGACTTTATGTTGACGGTGTCTTGAATGGCCGAGGCTGGACAGATGCCTATAAAACAAATCGTGGACAGGTTTTGTTTAGTAACAAACTTGAATTACGAATGCCTATTATGCCAGGTATGATTGGCGTTGATTTGTTCTATGATACAGCGGCAGTTGCTACTAATGTTTCAAAAATTTCTTCAATGACACCACATAGCTGGATGTACAGTTTTGGTCCTGCAATCAGAATTTTGATGCCACAGTTCCCGTTGCATTTAATGTTTACGTGGAAATATAGCTATGACGAAAATAATCAGTTCTACTGGTACGGCGGTTCATTTGGAAACGCATTCCAGTTTGTTTTGTCATTCAATCTTGTAAATAGATAATTTTTGAGGAAAAAAATGAAAAGAAATTTTAAATTTATCATAAGTCTTTGCTTTGCATTTACAGCTTTTGTACCTGCATTTTCTCAGCAGATTACAAAATTTGGTCTTGTTGATACATCAAGAATCTATCAGCTTTATTTTAGAAATTCCGCTCCTGTAAGAAATTATGAAGAAAAAAAACAGAAATATCAGGACGAAATTAATCAAAAAACAGAAGAATTAAAGGCTTTGCAGCAGAAAAAGGCTGACTATCAGAATGCCGGAAATGAAACTGCCGCATTAAAAACTGAAGCAGAAATCATAAAACAAAAAGATTATCTTACAGAATATACAAACGCAAAAAATATTGAACTTGAAAGTTTGAAAAAATCTTTGCAGAATTCAGATGAATTTTACACAAAACTGCAGGCAACACTAAAAAAAGTTGCAGAAAGTGGCGGTTACAGTATGATTTTAAGCCTTCAGGACGATTTGTCTATTTTGTGGTACAGTTCTTCAATTGATATTACAAATCAGGTTATTAATGAACTTGGATTAAATTAATTTAAAATGTCAACTTTGGATTCTACAGAAAATAACGCTCAAACCGAAAATTTAACTCCGATGATGATTCAATACCGCAAGGTAAAAGATCAGTATAAATCGGAGGTTTTGTTTTTTAGGCTTGGAGACTTTTACGAGATGTTTAATGAAGACGCGGTAGAAGTTTCCAGGCTTTTGAATTTAACTTTAACACACCGCGCCGGTCAGCCGATGTGCGGAATTCCTTATCATGCTGCAAAAATTTATATTGCGCGCCTTTTGCGTTGTGGTAAAAAAATTGTAATTTGTGAACAGGTCGGCGAAATCCCAAAAGGTGGAAAAGGAATTACAGAGCGTAAAGTCGTAGAAATTATTACTCCGGGAACTGCCGTTGAAGCAGAATATCTGGACGGTTATAAAGCAAATTATTTGGCGGCCCTTTCTGTTTTTAAAGGACGATGCGGTTTTGCTTTTATTGATGTAACGACGTCTTCCTTTAAGGCAACTTCGTGGCCGGCAGTCAAAATGTCTGAATATTTTGCAAAAGAATTGAATCGTGCCGGCCCTAGAGAACTTTTGCTGCCACTTTCTTTAAAAAAGAATGAAGACGTGCAGAGTGTAATCCGCTCCTATGCAAATATTTCTGTGTCTTATTATCCGGACTGGGATTTTAATTATGAACTTTCGTATAAAAAACTTTTAAATCAGTTTAAAACCGTAACTTTAAAATCCTTTGGTCTTGAAGAATTTGCCGCAGAAATTGTCCCTGCCGGATTTTTGCTTGATTATCTTGAAAAAACTACAAATACAAAAATTCCTCATATAAATTCAATTCAGATTTATTCTGATTCGGAATTTCTTATGATGGACGATTCCAGTCGCAGAAATCTTGAAATTACAGAAAATATTCATGATGGAACGGCCCAGTTTTCGCTGATGGAATGTGTGAATTTCACAAAAACAGCAATGGGTGGGCGACTTTTAAAAAACTGGCTGCTTTTTCCGCTCACAAATATCAATCAGATTGAGTTAAGACAAAACCGAATTTCTACTTTTTTTGATAACCGTCAGCTGATGGAAAAAGTAAAAAATGATTTGTCTCAGATTCTTGATGTAGAAAGACTTGCTGGAAGAATTGCAATGGACAAGGCTCATGCAAAAGATTTGCAGGCGTTAAGGGCGAGTCTTGAAAGTTGGACTAAAATTAAATCTTACCTGAATGTTTATGATTTTTCTTTTGTTTCCTCTAAAGATGCGGAAGATATTTGTACCCTCATAAATAATGCAATTCTTGATGACCCGGCAACATCGCTGACGGACGGAAGAATTATAAAACCTCTGTGGTCAGAAGAATTGGACCACTGGCGGGCCATTCATGATAATTTTAATCAGGTTTTAACAGAATATGAGGCGGAAGAAAGGCAAAAAACTGGAATTTCAACGTTAAAAATCAAATATAACAATGCTGCCGGCTATTTTATAGAGGTGAGCAAAGGTAAACTTTCTTCTGTTCCGCCGCATTTTATTATGAGGCGCGCGCTTGTAAACGGTGACCGCTATACAACAGAAAGATTGCAGGAACTTGAACAGCAGTTAAATGAATCTTCCACAAAAATTCTTGAACTTGAACGAGATTTATTTCTTGAGGTGCGTTCTAGTTTGCAAAAATATGTTCCGTACCTTCTACAAATTTCAGATGAAATTGCAAATACGGATGTTTCTTCTTCCCTGGCTTATGCGGCGGTTCAAAATGACTGGGTAAGGCCGGAAATTGAAGAATCTACTGTTTTTGAAATAAAGGACGGTCGTCATCCGGTTGTGGAAAAGCATTTGCCGGTTGGGGAATTTGTGCCAAATGATTCGCTTTTAAGTTCTGATGATGACGAAAATCCTTCTTTTGCATTGATAACGGGTCCAAATATGGCCGGAAAGTCGACTTATTTGCGTCAAAATGCTTTGATTGCACTTCTTGCCCAGACTGGTTCTTATGTTCCGGCGTCAAAAGCAAAAATCGGAATTGTTGACCGAATTTTCTGTCGTGTTGGGGCTTCTGATAATCTTGCAAAAGGTGAGTCAACTTTCCTTGTTGAAATGACCGAAACTGCGAATATTTTGCGTCTTGCAACAGAAAAATCCCTTGTAATTATGGATGAGGTTGGACGAGGAACTTCTACGGAGGACGGACTTGCGATTGCCTGGGCTGTCAGCGAATATCTTTTGAATAATATAAAATGCAAGACTTTTTTTGCGACACATTACCACGAACTTACACGAATGGAGCATAAAAATCTGAAAATGCTTTGTATGCAGGTTAGTGAAGAAGGTAATCAGGTCGTTTTTTTAAGAAAAGTGAAGGAAGGAATAACTCAGAATTCTTACGGAATTCACGTTGCATCTCTTGCGGGAATTCCTGTTTCTGTGATTGAACGTGCAAAGCAAATTCTTTCAAAAATTCAAGAAGAGTCTGAAGCCAATTCTATTGATTTTGATGCCGTAAAAACTGAGCAAATGTCACTCAAAGAAAATAAAATGACGGACGAATATGGAACTCCGGGACTTTTTAGTGACGAAGAAATTATAATTTCAGAAATTCTTTCTACGGATTTAGACAATATGACGCCGATTTCTGCCTTACAGACAATTTCAAGGTGGAAAAAAACACTTTCGGGCAGGTAGATTAGGACATCTCTGAAAATTGCAATTTTTAGAGGCTCCCATAAAATAAATTTGCGTAAAGGATTGTAGCACCTGCGAAGCAGTCCCGAGCGCGACGGACAGTGAATTATCATTTTGGACGGTAGATTTTTAAAGTCGCGCGAAGTGGATGAGCCGCGGTTAGTCGGCGAAGTGCGAAAAGCCTGACCTGCCTGTTTTCAGGCAGGATACGCCCAAAATTTAGAAAAAAAATTTAAAAAATTTGTATTTTTGTATCCGAAATTTAACTTTTGAATCAATTATTTAAGTATGGAGTTTTTGATTTTTAAAGTGCAGCATTTTTGTGTGACTTTTGCGCGCTTTTTTATCAATTTTATTAACGGTTTTGAACGCTGTGCGGTTTGCGGGAGTGCAACTTTTATTACTCCGATTTGCCGTAAGTGTAAAAAAAATGAGTTTTCGGTTGAAAAATCGCTTGCCGTTCCGCGGTGTAATTGCTGTGGGCGTTTTTTGATTTCTACGGAAAATGAATGTTTTGCCTGCCGTGAAAATAAATTGTTGAAAAGTACGGACAGAGTCATTCCGCTGTTTTCGTATCGGTTGTGGAATAAGGATTTAATGTTCAGGTGGAAAATTGAAGGAATCAGGGCACTGTCTGCGTTCTTTGCACTTGAAATTTCAAAACTCCTTAAGGCGCAAAATATTGATATTGTCGTTCCGGTTCCACCGCGAAAAGGAAAAATCAGAAAAAACGGCTGGGATCAGATTGACGAATTATGCAAATATCTGAAATTTTTTCATAAAATCAGGATTTTAAATCTTTTAGAAAGAAAAAGTACGATTCAACAAAAAAAACTGCATCGTGACGAAAGATTAAAAACAATTACAAGTGCGTATAAACTTCTAGATGAAAACAAAATAAAAAAAAATCTGGAAAGTTTTGATTCTTTTTTGCCGGAAAGACTGTGCCTTCTGGACGATGTGTGCACGACCGGTGCGACGATTGAATGTTGTGCCTCTTTATTAAAAAAAGCGGGTGTTAAGGAAGTCGTTGCAATTACTTTATTTACAGTTGATTAAGGAGGTTTAAAGGTAAAGGGTAGAGTGACGTTGTGTTCTAATTGCAAATTCAAGAATTTCAGAGTAAAATATAATGCAATGCTGATGGGAGTTACGCGCTCTTTCAGTAAAATATCTTGAAAATTCAAAATGAATCGGGAGTTAATATGGCAGAAGATACACAGTTTCAGTTAGTAACATTTCATCTTGGAGAAGAATTGTATGGAGTGAGCATTATGGACGTAAAGGAAATTGTGCGGCTTCAGGATGTTCGTGTTATTCCAAACGCGCCATACTACGTAGAAGGAATTATTAATCTTCGTGGTGAAATTATTCCTATCATTGATTTGCATAAACGCTTTAATATTCAGTCCGTTGCAAAAGCTGAAGATATTGAAATGGACGGTGGATTTATTATTCTTAATATTGATAACAACAAAATCGGAATTATCATTGATAAGGTTGAACGAGTTGTTACCGTAAAGACGGAAGATGTAAAAGAGCCGCCACAGATGCTTACAGGAATTGGAACTGAGTATATTGAAGGCGTAATTCGTGAAGAAACCGGATATTTGATTATGTTAAATACCAGAAAGTTGTTTAATGCTCACGAATTACAGAAAATTATTGACGGTCAGTAATACTAAATGATACAGACATACAGTACAACAATCAGACGAAAAGAAATGGATGCAGTTTTAACCTGCATGGTAGATGAAAAAATCGGGCCGGGTGAATTAAATTCAAAGTTGATTCAACTGGTAAAAGAATTTACAAAATGCGACGGGGCTGCGGCTTTAAGAAGTCCTGCGATTGCGTTGAAATATGCACTGCGGGCACTTGATTTGCAAAGTGGCTCTAAAGTTATAATTTCGGCACTTGCTCCGGCGTGGCAATATCAGACTTTAACGGGACTTGGTTTTGAGCCTCTTGTGGTTGATGTTGATGAAACTACGGGACTTGCTTCTGTTGAAAAAATAAAACTTGCAGTGGAAAACGGCGGAAAAGTACTTTTGTTTCATGAAACTGAAGGAATTTTGCCGGACTTTGAAGCACTCGCGGAACTTGGTATTCCTCTTATTGAAGATATTTCGCATAGTGCTGGAGCTTCTGTTCCTGTAAAAGACGAAAACGGAAATCTTACGGAAAAAAGAAATCCGGCCGGTTCATTTGGCGTTTTTACAATCATGGGACTTGAAGAGCACGATGTAATTACCGCTGGTGGTGGGGCAATTCTTTATGCTTCTGGGCGCCGTGAATGGATTGTTTTAAAAAAATATCTTGATGAAGCGCCTCTTACCGATTTGTTGCCTGATATAAATTGTGCTTTAGCCTGGGTTCAGATAAAAGAATTTGGCCGTAATGAAAAAACTCGTAAAGAATTGTTTGCTTTGTATCAAAAAGCCTGCATGTTAGGCCATCATAAACTTTATGCGCGTGAGATGGAGGAAGGTTCTACAATGTGTTCATTTCCTTTGGTTCTTGCCGGTTCGTATAAAGATGTAAAAATGTATACTTCTAAAAAAGATGTAGAAATTGAAATGGCTTATAACGATTCTGTGATTCATCTTTTGCTTGATAGAGAAGATGATTCTGCGGATCCTTATACTCATGCAAAGTCTTTGTATCTGAGATGTGTTCATATTCCGCTTTATCCGCGATTAACTCATGCGGAAAGTGCTAAAATTGTAAAAGTTTTAAGCTCTTTACCTTAAAAATTGAAGTCAAATGAAAAAAGTTCTTATCATTATAAATGTCAGTAAAGATGAATCTGTAAGAATTGCGGATGAAATTTCTTCTTTTTTGAAAGAAAAACAATACGAAACGGTTTTTTATAGTTTTGCTGGTTTTTGTAACAGGGCTCCTTTTTCGGAATTTGATTTTGTAATCAGTCTTGGTGGGGACGGCACCGTGCTTTTTGCTGCGCGAAACAGTGTTGAGTACGGAATTCCAATTTTTCCGGTAAATCTTGGGCAGTTTGGTTTTATTGCTGCAATTCAGCCTGATGAATGGAAAACCGAACTTCAGAAATTTCTTGACGGAAAATCACAAATCAAAGACCGAATGATGATAAACGTGGAAATCATCAGAAAAGGAAATGTTGTTTTTAGTCAACTTGGATTAAATGACGTTGTGGTCAGTTCTGCAAAGGGCGCCACGACCGTAAATCTTAATGCAATGTACGATGACCTTCCGCTGTGCCGTTTGATTTCTGACGGGGTTATTATCAGTACGCCGACGGGGTCTACCGCCTATTCTGCTGCGGCCGGTGGGCCAATTGTTGACCCGGAACTTGATGCCATGATTTTGACTCCTGTGAATTCATTTTCACTTTCGTCAAGGCCGTTAGTTTTGAGCACGGAAGGAAAATTGAAAATTTCTGTGGAAAAAAGCAGAAATCGGGATGTTTTTTTGCGTGTTGACGGTCAGGAACCAGAAGAATTGCTCTTTGGTGACGAAATTATTATCAGAAAATATGAAAAAAAAGTCCGCCTGGTTTCTTGTACAAGAGAAAATTTTTACAATGCGCTTCGTTCAAAATTAAACTGGACGGGAGGTCCTTATGCTTGAAGATTTAACAATCAAAGATTTTGCTTTAATTGATTCTGATTATCTTGAATTTAACAAAGGTCTTACGGTTTTGTCCGGTGAAACTGGCGCTGGAAAATCAATTATAATTGGCGCGCTTTCGTTTTTGCTTGGCGGAAAGGCCGACGTAAATCAGATTCGTTACGGAAAACCGGAAGCTTCTGTCAGTGGAACTTTTGTTCTGCCACCAATAAATATTGGCACGGATCTTTCTTTTTCAAAGGAAAATGTTGATTCCTTGCCGGAAGATTATGAACCAAAATCTGCACATGAATGGCTGTTGATTCACGGCATTGAAGTTGAAAACGGCCGTGTACTTTTGCGACGTTTTATCAGAAATACTGGAAAAACAGGTGCGTGGATTAACGATACTCAGGTTACAAGAACTGAATTGGCGCAGTTTTCGGCATTTCTTGTGGATATTCACGGTCAGCATGAACATCAGTCGCTTATGAAAGTAAGTGAACACAGAAAATTTCTTGACGCACGGGCCGGAATTACCGCCGAAGTTGAAGTTTTTAAAAATCTTTACTCTGAACTTGTTGAAAAACGCAAACAATTGCAGTCATTTAATTTATCTGAAGGGGAACGTCAGCATAAACTGGAAATGTTGACTTTTGCCGTGCAGGAAATTTCTGACGCAAAATTAAAAAATGATGAAGACACCCTGCTTGAAGATGAGGAAAGTCGTCTCTTGTCTTTTGAGAAAATTTATACTGATGTTGATTCCATTACAGAAACGCTGAATTCTTCGGACGGTGGAATAATCGATGTTTTGAAAAAAATTCGCCGTGATTCTTCTCATGTTGCCGAACTTGATAAGTCTGTAAAAAATCTTGATGAACGAATTGAAGCGGCTTTTTATGAACTTTCTGATATTGCGGATGAATTTTCGTCTTATAAACAGAAACTGGTTTTTGATCCGGAGCGTTTGCAGCAGGTGCAGGATCGGCTGTCGTTGATTTATAATCTTAAGAAAAAATATTGTTCTTCTGTGAATGCAAAACTTTCCGAATTGATGGATTTTTACGAAAAAGCAAAAATTTTTGTTGAAGAAAATTCTGAAGGCAATAATTCAAAAAAGGCGCTTGAATCAGAAATTAAAAAACTTGAAGTTGAAGTGTTAAAAAAGGCAGATTATCTTTCCGAAAAACGAAAGGCTTGTGCTTCAGTTTTGTCTAAGGAAGTTGACGAAATTCTTGCAAATCTTGGAATGAGCGGTACAAAATTCAGCGTGTTTATTGGTCAAAAAGCCGGTTCCGAAGTTGAACAAAAGTGCGGTCTTTATGGTAAGGACGACATTGAGTTTTTGATTTCTGCAAATCCTGGAAATCCTCCGTTGCCACTTGCAAAAATTGCTTCCGGCGGTGAACTTTCGCGCGTAATGCTTGCTCTCAAGACTATTTTTGCTCAGGCTGATAGAGTTGAAACTCTTATTTTTGATGAAATTGACACTGGAATTGGCGGTGAAGTTGCCGTTGCTGTCGGAAAACATTTGAAAAAACTTGCCGTAAATCGTCAAATTTTCTGTATTACACATCTCGCAAGTATTGCAGTTTATGCCGATAATCAAATAAAGATTGAAAAGAGCGTTTCAGGTGAAATTACTTCATCGAATGTTCATGAAATCACAGGGGAAGAAAGAGTTGCAGAAATTGCACGAATGCTTTCCGGTGATTCTGACACGGGCGAATCTCTCGAACATGCCCGCTCTTTATTGAATAAATATTGCGGAGGATTTTAATGGCAAAAGTTTCAGCGGAAGCAAGACTTCATTTTACAGAAATTATAACTCCCTACAAGAAAAAAATTGACGCCATTCTTGCAAAAGAAAAAACAATGGTAAACGGCATGCATCCTGGTGATATAGACCTTGAAGCAAAAAAACTTGTGTTGTGCGAAGATATGATTTATGCTTCGTCACTTTATATGGCGCTGAACAGTCTTTCACTAAAAATTATGGAAGTAAAAAATAATGATGCCTTGAACGATGCGCGAAAACTTTTGTACAAAGCGATTATTTATCTTGAAGATATTGTGACAAACAAGATTGACGTTCCGTATGCGGACATTTCGCCACTTCTTGATAAAATTGAAAATGTTAACATTCGTCGCCGTTTTGCACTTATTTCAAAACTTGGACTTGCAATCACGATGTTGAAAGATGCTTTCGGTGATAACAGCAAATGGAAGTGGTCTTTTGTTGAACTTGAGGGCCGTTTTACTTCTGTTTCAAAAAATCTTCTTGATATGCGAACGGCTTATAACAATTATTACAATCCGGGCTGCGAAGATTATGAAATCACTCTTACGTTTGTAAAAACACTTACGGAACTTTTGAACGGTTCTGCAAATGCTTATCGTGATAAATATGAACTTTCGACCAGGCGAATTGATGATATGCGCAATGCTATAAAATATCTTCTGGCATTACGAAGATTGTACACCACTCTTGGAAAATCTGAAAATGCGGAAGAAACAAAAAAGAAAG
Source organism: Anaerobutyricum sp. (assembly GCA_963638805.1). GTDB lineage: Bacteria > Spirochaetota > Spirochaetia > Treponematales > Treponemataceae > Treponema_D. The sequence goes on along the minus strand of CAVHTI010000007.1, from coordinate 59,403 downwards.
CGCTTGTCTGGAAAGATAAAATGGATTCTGATGCAAAGAAAGGCTTGAGCAACTAGTTTTATGGAAAAGGATTTTGCACTAAAAATTTTTGAAGGATTTTCGATTCAGCGCTGGAATGACCTTATTCGTCCGTTTGATATGGTTGAAATGGACAAAGCCGGCGAAAAAATGTTCCTTGCTTACATAATCGGAAAGTACGAAGAACAAAAGGGAAGTCATATTGACTGGCAGTGGATGATTTATGCATCCCTTTTTGATTTACTCACAAAAATCAGTTTGTGTGACATTAAGGCTCCTGTTCAAAAAATGCTGCGACTTCAGTTTCCTGATGAGTACATGCGTCTGAACGAGTGGGTTTTAAACCAATACCGGAAACTCATAAAGGACGATGGCCTTTTTTCTCAATTTACGATTTATACGGGACAAAAGGGCGGTTCATTTCACATTCCGGCAAATCTTTCAAAAACCGTGCATGTTTATAATGCCGCTCACAAGTATTCAACAATCCGTGAACTTGAAATGCTCAGTATGGTAAATGAAAAAGAGCGGATTGTAGAAATCGAAAAATCTTTAAAGGCGGAATTAATTGATTATTTTGATTTAGAGGGACTTCAAAAACTGATGATGCATCAGAAAGAATATGATTTCCTTTTAAAAATTGAACAGCTCCGTTTTCAGACTAGGTGGAATCAAACTCCGCGTGTACCGGCAACTTCAGTGCTGGGCCATTGTTTTTTTGTTGCAATTATGACTCTTTTGCTTGGCCGTGAATCTATGAGCAATATGTGCGAACGACGAATTGTGAATAATTTTTTCAGCGCGTTGTTTCATGATTTGCCGGAAAGTGTAACTCGTGACATTATTTCGCCGGTAAAACGGGCAACTGACGATTTACCGAATATCGTTAAAAAAATCGAAGACGAAATTGTAAATCAGGAACTTGTGCCTTTGATGGCGGATTTTTATCGTGAAGAAATGCTTTATTACACTAGTGATGAATTTTCGGATCGTATTATAAAAGACGGCAGAGTTGTAAAAGTTTCCTGGGAAGATTTAAATTCAAAGTACAATACGGCGGCATTTAATCCGGTTGACGGGCGTCTGGTCAGAATTTGTGATCATTTTAGCGCACTTATGGAAGCGGATATTTCAATAAAACATGGAATTACGTCAACGCATTTGCAAACTGGACGCGACAGTATGCTCAATCATTATAAAGAAAATGAAATTATCAGCGGAATAAATGTTAATAAATTCTTTAACAGTATTATATAATTTTGCCGATACTAAAATTATGAAGAAGTCTATATTTTTACTTTCTGCAGTTTTAGTTTTGAGTCCTGCGTTTATTTTTGCCGATACAAAATATCAGGTTGTAAAAGGCGATACTTTATATTCAATCAGTAAAAAATATCAACTGACGGTAGCTGAGTTGCGTTCTGCAAATAATTTATCAGAAAGTGATGTTTTAAAAGCCGGTCAGATTCTTATTATTCCTGAGGCTGATATTGGAAATGCGGCGGCTCTTTCTTCCTCGAATTCTAAAACCAGTGCGAATGCTTCTTCATCAATAAAAACAAAAGTCTATACTGTTGAAAAAGGCGACACTCTTTACGGAATTGCGAAGAAATTTAACACAACGGTTGCCATTCTTTATGATTTAAATAAATTAAACTCTAATTCCGTTATAAAAACTGGCCAGAAATTAAATGTTCCGGAAAAAACTGAAGTTGCTTCTTCAATAAATACTAATTCCTCTAAAAAAACTGAAACTGTGATTTCTGAACCGGTCCCTGATACCAGAACTTACGGAAAAACGGTAACTGCCGATTCAACAACAAAATGGCCGGTTCAAAATCCGACTGTAACACAGGTAAAAGGTAAGGTTTCTGGAGTTCAGCTTAGCGCAATGAATAATGAATCGGTAAAGTGCATTCTTGAAGGAACCGTAATGTACGTTGGAACTTATCGAGGATTTGGTCAGGTTGTTTTTGTTCAGTCAAAGACGGGACTTATTTATTCTTATACGGGACTTGGTTCTGTAAAGGTACGAAAAGGCGATTATGCCGTGAGTGGAACAGAACTGGGGACGGCGGGCGTTGATTCAATTACCGGAAAAGCTCAGATTACACTTATGGTTTTCCAAAACGGTCAGCCAATTGATCCTAGAACTGCGCCAAGAAGTTAAATATTTTTACGAAGTATAAAAAAAAATCCGGTTCCTTTTAATTAAGAACCGGATTTTTTATTGCTATTTTGCAGCGTCTATTCGCTTTTGAATATCTTTTGAAATATTATCACAAAGGACTGCCGCTTTTTGTTTTGCTTCAGAAAGCCAATCATCGCTTCCGTTTCCTGCAGGAATCATAGAATTGATGTAGAACTTGATTTTTGGTTCTGTTCCTGAAGGGCGGGCAGAAACGATAGTGCCGCTTTCAAGATAGAACTGAAGAACATTGCTCTTTGGTAATGACGGATCGTTCATGCAGTCACGAACTTTTACAACCTTTTCGCCACCCAAAGTTGCAGGCGCATTCTTTCTCAAATCTGCCATAATTCCAGCCATTGTTTCTACACCTGACTGTCCTGGGAAATTCTTAGAAATTGCGCGGTCTTCAAAATATCCGAATTCTTTGTAAAGTTCATCAAGATGTTCAAGAAGGCTCTTGCCCTGTGAACGCCAGTAGAGAATCATTTCTGCACACATAGCGGCAGCTGAAACTCCGTCTTTATCCATAACTTCGCGTTCAACTTTATAACCGTAAGATTCTTCAAGTCCAAATACGTAATCTGCTGTGTCTTTTGTTTCAAAATCCTGTTCAATTGCAGCAATCCACTTGAAACCTGTAAGACATTCCATCATTTTTGCGCCGTATTTTTTGCAAATGTAATCTCCGAATGGTGAAGTTACAATTGATCTGATTACTGTTGGACGAGCTGGCATTTTGTTGAATTCTTTTCTTGAAAGAAGAACGTAGTCCATCAAGAGTGCGCCCATCTGATTTCCGCTGAGTAAAACCCAGTTTCCATCTTTGTCAGGGAATGCTGTTCCAAAACGGTCAGCATCAGGGTCTGTTGCCATTACACCGTCGGCATTTTCTTTTTTAGCAAGTTCAACGGCCATTTTGAGTGCAGGTTTTTCTTCTGGATTTGGTTTTTCCACAGTCGGGAAATTTCCGTCCGGTTTCTGCTGTTCTGGAACTGTGATAACTTTAAGTCCCAAATCGCCAAGTACTTTTTCAACGTGCATTGCACCAGTTCCGTGGAGCGGAGTGTAAACAATTTTTACGTCTTTTGCCTTTGCTTTAATCAATTCTGGGCGGAACAGCTGAGCTTTACACATTTCCCAGAATTTTTCATCAATTTCTTTATCAATGATTATTAATTTTTCTGTTGCAATAGCTTCTACACGAGTCATTGTTTTTACTGAAGTTACTTTGTTTACTTCTTCAATAATTCCAACATCGTGAGGTTCAATAACCTGTGCACCGTCATTCCAGTATGCCTTGTAACCATTGTACATTCTAGGATTATGAGATGCAGTAACTACAACACCAGTCTGAGCACCAAGCTGACGGATTGCATAAGAAAGTTCTGGAGTAGGTCTTAATCCGCTGAAAAGATATGCTTTAATGCCGTTTGCTGCAAAAATCAAGGCTGTAGCCTCAGCAAAAACATCAGAATTAAGACGGCTGTCATAAGCAACAACTGCTTTTAAAGTGCCTTCTTTTGCTTCTTTTGGAAATGCTTTGATAACATAGTTTGCAAGACCTTGTGTAGCCTTATTAATTTCCAGAGTGTTCATACGGTTTGTACCGCCACCCATAATTCCTCGTAAACCGCCAGTTCCAAATTCCAAAGTGCGATAAAAACGATCTTCAAGTTCTGTGTAATCTTCTTTTGCAATCAGATCTTCAATTTCTTTCTTGAATCGTTCATCCTGCTCTTCTTCGATATATGCTTTTGCTCTCTTTAGGATTTCAGCCTTATCCATTTTAGCCTCCGTTTGTTAGTTTTGCTTTACACAAAAATTTGCGTAAATTATATAAAATTTACTGCTTTTAATAAAGCAATTATTGTTTTGCCTTACATTTTAGGGATTCTCTAAAAATTGAAATCCTTAAATGCTCATATTATCAGCTTTTAAAAGCATTTGAGTTTCCCATTCAAGAAGTTTTCTTTCCATTTCTGGATTGTCGCCTTTTACGTCGCACATAATTCTAAAAACAGGCTCAGTGCCACTGCCTCGCATCCAGATAAAAGCAAGATTATTTTTTTTTTTATTATTAAAAAGAATTTTTAATCCGCCTTTGCCTGAAAGTGAAAAATCTTTTACATTGCGGGTTTCTTTAGTTCCTTTTGTGATGATTGCTTCGTAAGAATAAAAATTATATTTTGTTTCAAAGATTGCTGAAACTTTAAGCCATTCATCTTCTAAAACTTTTTGAAAATTTGCTTTTAACAGGGCATGATCTTTTGTTTTGATATGAAGAACGGCCCGTTTTTCGCTTACGCCAGTTGTCGTGTACACAGGAAGTGTATTTAAAACGTCCGTAAGACTAAAATCAGGATTATATTTTACGCCACGTTTCTGGCACCATAATTCAAAAAGTCCGTCTTCACGAATTGTAAGCAGTTTTATAATTGCAAAAATCGTGTTCAGAGGATCGCGCACCGCAGAAGGATAGGTAATTGTTCCGCCGTTTGAACCTTCTCCCAAAATTCTGACTGTAAAGCCTTTTTCTCTTGCCTCGCGCGCGCAATTTACGACATTTGCCTCTCCAACTTCTGCCCTGAAAACTTTTACGCCAAGAGTTTCGGCAATTTCTTCAATCCTCATGGAAGTAGGGCAGTTAACACACACTGCAAGTTTTTCGTCCTGAGCAATTAATTTTTGATTTTTCTGATTTTTAGAAAAATTCTGTAAATTTTTATTTTTCCAGAGGGAATAAGTGAGTTCCGCCAAAACCGAAAGGCTAAAAACTTCCTGAGCTTTTAAAATCTGAGCCTGCTGCAATTTTTCGTTCCAAAAAACAATATTTCCGCGGTCACCGTCGCAGTCCGGCATATAACCCAAAATTACTTCCTTATGACCTTCTTTCTGGAGCCTTTCCATTTCTTGCGCGACATAAATCAGATTTTCTGCTTCTGGAATAATTTCGTGAACAATCTGTCTGGGTTTATCATTTATTGAATAAAAATTTATGGACTTAGAAGTAAAATATCCTTTATCAATGGAAATTGTGCGCGCAGAACCGTTAAAATCACAGACAATTCCGAGCGGTTTTTCCTGAACTGATTTTTGAATTAACGAAAAAATATAATTCTGCTGATTTCCATTTTCTTCGGTAAAATCCGTAATTGTCGTGTTTACAAAATTGTAATAAGTCTTCAGAGCATTCAGTTTTGGCGATTTTGTTTCAGTTTCAATTTGTAAAATGCGGCTGTTTTTGCAATTATCAACAAGATATTTTATGCCGGAAAGATAATCTTCATCATTTAATTTTTTTAGAAAATCCTTGCAGACAATAGCATTTTCCGCTGCATTTAAAACGCCACCGTCATTTGTTCCAAATTTTATTCCGTTATGTCCAATCGGGTTGTGACTCGCAGAAATGTAAATAAAACCGTCAAGTTTTCGCGCGTAAGCCATAATTTCCGGAGCGGCGGTTATACCTATAAACTGAATTACGGCGTTTCTGGAATTTAACAATCTGATGATAGCATCTGCAATTTTTGGACCTGTAGGACGCGCATCCATTCCAACTGCAATTACAGGCGTTTGTCCGTTAGTTTTATTGCTGATATATTCAAAAAAAGCGTCCGCGGCGGCAATTGCAATATTAAAATCCTTGTCAGAAATTTCAGGCGAGGCATCCTGTTCGTCGCCACTTAATGCAAAAACTTTTCTCCAGCCGGAAGCTGAAAGAATCATATTGTGTTCAAATTCTTTTTTGTTTTCTTCCATTTTTTTACCTGATTTTTAATTTATTGTTACATTAAATGTATTCTGAGTTTTATTATTCTGAATGTCGAAAAGTTCTATTCTGACGGTCAATTTTCCGGGAGTAAACGCCGCTTCGCCTGCAAGTTGAAGTAATTTGTCAGGATAAACGTCCGCACTGGAATATTTATTATTTTCTCCGCATGAAATTTTTGAATCATAAAGCGAAAGATAATTGTACGTAATTGTGTCAGACTGAACGCCGTTTATGTAAAGGCAGGTTTTATATGGCGCCGAAACAGAATCTCGTTCGCGGTAAACTTTATAATTTCCGGCCGGCAAAACATTCGTGTCACTTAATTTGTAAAAAGTTCCGTTTTTTGATTTTAAAGTGATATTTTTTATTGAAAGCGGGATTTCTTCTGTTTCTGAAGGCAAAAGCAGGCGCGGATTTATTGAAGTTGAATTTTTCAAATCAAGAATCTGAAATTCAAGCGAATTTTTATTCTTTTGCCACGCAGAATTTCCCGAAGTCGCAAAAATTTCACCTTTTTGTATTTTATTTGTGATTTTAGTTTCATCAAAATTATATTCGACGATTTTTATTTCTTTTGCCTGATTTTTATTTTTTTCAAAGGAAGGTTCTTCAATTTCTTTTTCGGTTGTTGAAATCAGTTTTCCAAAATTATTTTTATCAAGATTTGCATAAACCGTTGCCATATTGTCGTCGTGTGCAAGAATGACGCCGTTCCCGAGTGTGCACGGAAAAAAATCAGAATCATTGTTTTGTTCGTGAAATAAAATTAAAACACGGCCGTCTTCACTTGCCTTTACGGTTGATTTTTCCTGATAAATATAAGACGAACTTACCAGACCGCCAAGGTTCTGTCCAAAATAAGAATTCACGGAATTTGTTTCAGAATTTTCCAGCGGAGAATCAAAAGCAAAAACCGGAACTGAAAAAAAACTCAAAGAAAACAGTGTAATGCAGGTTTTAAAAAATATTTTTTTCATTTTTTACTCTTTAGAAATATTGATTTTTGAAATTGTATCGTCTTTTCCGACAAAAAGATTATTGCCACTTACATGAATAAATGCCGAAGAAGCCTTAAAACTGAAAGAACCTTCAAGGGAATTGCTTTTTTCCACAAAATAAACGGTGTAAATTGCCTTATCTCTTTCGTAGCCCAAAAGAATTACAAGTTCATCATTTTCTTTTATTGATAAAATCTGACCTTTTACCGGAATTGAATAATTTTGATTTTTTTCATAATCATAAATGCCAAGATTGTCTTTGTACGAATAAAAAACTTTTTTCTGATCTTCGCAAAAATGAACAAGCGTGCGGTAATTTGTGTCTGTTTCAAGAAATTTATGATAAAGAATTTTCGTCTGAGTTTCCTGTTTTTGGGCAAGTACAAACCGCTGACTTTCGTGGCCAGAAACTGATGCAATAAGATTTCCGTTATCAGAAATTCCAACTCCCATAATTACAGGATAGTCACTGCCCCCGGGAGCATAAGTTAAAATATTATTTCCGTCTGAATTTTCAAAAATCCGGATATTTCCGTCCGCATAACCGGCAGCGGTAAAATTTTCATTTGAAGAAAATGCCGTGATTGGAATTACATTTTCGCCAGTCCATTTTGTTTTTCCGTCGGGATTGCAAAACGCAAAAGAGGATCCGCCCGGCAAAAAAACAAAAATCCGGTTTTCATCAAAAAAAGGAAAGCCTTCCGATTCAAGAGTGCCACAAAGATTTCCGCGATTATCAAAAAAATCAAGATTGCGCGCGTTTGTATCGTAAGTTGCGTAATAATAATCAGAAATTGCGGCGTAATCAGAATAAGTTTTGCTAAGAGTGATATTTTTATTTTCCGTAAAATATCCGATTTTGCCGCCAATTTTAAAATAAAATTTCTGCGAAGCGTCATCATTTATAATTTGATTTGATGTATAAATTTTCCAGACTGGATTGTAATGATATTCTTTTGCAAGAGGTTTAACTGCAAATAAAAGGTATAAAACAACAAAAACGACTGCAATAACGATATATATAGAAGTATTTTTTTTCGTTTTCATAAATCAATGTTATAATAATAAGTGACAAAAATCAATTAAACGCTTATGTCTCTTATTCTGACTAGGTTTTATAAGGCAACTTATGGGTGAAAATTCAAAAAAAATTCCTGAAAATGAACTGAAAAATCTTTTTGAAAACGCTTTGAAGGCATCAAAAAATTCTTACTGCGCCTATTCATCATTTCCTGTTGGCGCGGCACTTTTGACTTCGGACGGCCAGATTTTTACCGGCTGTAATGTTGAAAATCGTTCGTATGGTCTTACAAATTGTGCCGAGCGGACTGCCGTTTTTAAGGCGGTTTCTGAAGGAAAGAGAAATTTCATTGCACTTGCAATTGCGGCGCCAAAAGCTGATTATCCTGTGGGGCCGTGTGGGGCGTGCCGTCAGGTTTTGAGTGAATTTATGGCTCCTGATTCAGTTGTTATTTTTGGAAACGAATGGGAAAAAGTCCAGAAATCTACAATCGGAGAACTTTATCCTTTTGATAGTCTGCATGAGCTTGCAAAATGATGCGGGGCATAAAAAAAATCTAATTACAAAAAATTATAGGATTGCGGTATTTTCAATTAAAAAGTAATGTTTGACAAAATACCGTAAAGGGTAGAAAATATAATTATTAATAAAAAATATAACGAGGAAAAAATGGCTGACGAAATTCTAACAATCGAAGAAGTTGCAAAATATCTGAGGGTTTCAGATAGAACTGTTTATGACTGGGCACAGAAAGGTGAAATTCCTGCCGGAAAAATTGGTACTGTATGGCGTTTTAAAAAATCTGAAATAGAAAACTGGGTAAATCAAAAACTTTCTTCAACTTCGTCAATGAATCAGCAGAATCAGGAAGTTCAGGTAAAAAATCTTATTTCTCCGGACAGAATTGTTTTTGTTAATCATAGTACAAAGCGGGATGCACTTGTTCAGCTTGCGGAAGTTCTTGCTACTGCACCGCAGGTAAAAAATGCTTCTGAGTTAACTCAGGAAATTTTAAAACGCGAAGAATTGATGTCTACCGCAATTGGACGTGGTATTGCAATTCCGCACGTAAGACTTTCTTCTGTAACGGATCTTGTAATTGCAGTTGGAATTTGTAAAAAGCCTATTGAAGACTTCCAGACAATTGATGATCAGAAAATTAATCTTTTGTTTATGATTGCGGCCGCATATAATCAACATTCTTATTATTTAAAGACGATTTCTCATTTTAGCGCAAAACTTAAACGTGATGACTTGAGATCTGCGTTGGTAAATTCATCTTCTGAAATTGAAGCGTATAATCTTTTGATTCATTCTTAAAAATCTGGATTTTTAGGAAAGGAAACGGTCGTAATGCACGGCCGTTTTTTTGTTTAAACTCAATTTTACGGCAAAATCACTGGAATCCATTTTGACTGGTCTGCAAAGTCCTGGAAAATCATTCCCCATGTGATTTTTGCCGTGGTTTCGCCAAACAAAAAATATCTGTCGGTGCCGTCAAGATAATAAACCTGGCCGGGTGCTTCAATTGCGGAGGCGACCATTGCGTGACTGTATTCACTGCTGATCAACAAAATACTTTCAATTCCGCAAGAGTTTAAAAGTGTTGCAACGAGCATGCTTCGGCTGTCACAATCATTTCCTTTTCCGCAAATTGCTGCCGGTAGGGAAGTAAAATCAGATTCTTCAACGCTTTTTGCGTTTTCATATTTAAAATTTTGTACCCACGAAAGAAGGGCCTGGGCATAATAAAGGGACGGGTTTTTTTGATTTTTTTGTCTTGCAACCGGCCATAATGTTTCGTGAACATCACTGGAAACTTGCTCAAGCCTTGAATATCCGTCGCGATAAATCATTCTGTAAAAACGCTGCCAGGCTTCATTTTTTAAATTATGGCGGGCATATAAACACAAAACTGAATATTCCAAATCAACAAGAAACGTTGACGCTTCAATGTCGCAATTATCAATGCTGGTGTTAATTTCAAGGCCGTCAATATTTAATGTAACGCGTTTTTCTCCTTCTTTTGGAAAAGCGTATGAAACAACCGGGCCGCTCGTATTATATTTTTCAAAATCCACGCAAAGAGAATTTAGTGTGGACATAATGAACTGGAAATTTGAATCAAAAAGTTTTGAATCACAGTAACAAATTAAGGCAATGTAGGAATTTTCATAAAGTTTTGGATTTGTCTGAGCGCACAAAGCCCAACCCTTGTAATTTTTATCAAGATTCATAGAAAAAGAGGAAATGGCAGTTTCCGTGTCATTCCAGAAAAAAGTATCAATGTCCTTGTTTGCATTTAATTTTGAAAGTGCGGTATTTAAAACTGACGAAGAATCCTGCTTTTCCTGATTAACATAAATTTTTACGGCAAGATTTACAGAATTGTTCGGATGACTAAAAAGCAGCGAAAGTCCGTCTTCCGTGTAATCATCAAGATTAAATCCTTCTGGAATATCAAGTGAAAATCCAAAATCATTGTCCGTGATGTTTTCTGCGTGAATAAAATTTAAAAAAATAAACGGAATTACAAGAAAAATAAAAACTTTCTTAAAGATTCTTGTCATTTGTAAACCTCTCTATTATTATTTTTCGGATGAATGAGATTCCTGTTTTATACGAAAACGACGAAATATTTGTAATTAACAAACCGGCCGGCCTTGCAGTTCAGGGCGGAGAGCATATAGCGCATCCTCTTGATGAAACTTTTTCAAAACAGGTTGGTTACAAAATTTATTTGGTTCACCGCCTTGATAAAGAAACGAACGGACTGATGATTGTGGCAAAAAATCCGGTAAGTGCTGCAAAATGGACAAAACTGATTTCTTCAAAAATTGTCAGAAAGGAATACAGCGCAATTTGTGCGGGCGTTATGCCCAAAAAAGACGGAATTATTTGTGAAAGTCTTGAACAGCACGGTCAGACAAAATCAGCGTATACGGAATATCACGTGGAAGAAAACTGGACTGTAAAAACCGAAAATCCTGATTATCCTGAAATACAAATGTGCCGGCTCCGTTTAATTCTTGAAACCGGCAGAATGCATCAGATTCGTATTCATCTTGCAAAGCAGAATTGCCCGATTGCAGGAGATGATCAGCACGGAAATTTTAAAATCAACAAAGTTTTAAAAAAGGCTTGTGGCATAAAAACTTTGCAGTTGACTTCGCGTAAATTGACCATTCCCGTTGACGGCAAAGAAATGGTTTTTGAACTTTAGTCTTTTTCTTTTAGTTTAAAGCTTTCAACTTCATTTTTCAAAATATTTGCAGATTCCTGATTATTTTCTGCGTGGTCGCGAGTTGCAGAAATTGCTGTGAACACGTCTTCCACGTTGTTTTTGATAGAATCCATGTGTTCGTCAATTGTTTTTGTGGTTTGCATCAAAATATTCATTTCCTGTGCAATCTGATCGCCGCCGGCCATCATTTCTGCTGAACCGTCTTTTACAACTGTCGTAGAATTATTAATTTCCTGAATTCCTTCAAGAACCTGCTGGTTGCCTTCCGTTTGCTCTGACATTGCATCAGAAAGAATCTTACCCTGCTGCTGAACATCCTGTGCAAGATTGTAAATTACATTGAACTGCTGCTGAACTTCCGTCGTACTTTGCGAAACATTCGCGATAGAGGCAGAGAAAATTTTAAGATTTTCTGCAATTATTTTTGCCTGTGTAGAACTTTGTTCCGCAAGATTCCTGATTTCATCGGCAACAACCGCAAATCCTTTGCCTGCTTCGCCAGCATGTGCAGATTCAATGGCCGCGTTCATTGCCAGTAAGTTTGTGTTGCTTGCAATATTTTGAATTACGGCAATTGCCTGCATAAGCGTTGACGACTGTTCAATTACTTTTGTTGAAGTTTCTACCGCCTGCTGAACTTTAGTCTGGCCTTCCTCAGATGCAGAACTTAACTGATCAATTTGAACTGTGTTTTTCTGAAGAATTTTATTTACACTTTCAACATTTCCGACCATTTTTTCTATGATTGCGGTGGATTCTTCAATGCCGGCAGACTGACTTTCTACGGCGTTGTTCAAATCCTGAATGCGCTTAAGAATCTGCTCCGTTGTGGCAAACGCTTCTTCCACACCGGCAGACTGATTTGACATTTCATCTTTTACAGAATTTACAGTTACGGTGACTTCACCAATTCTTTCTGTTGATGATTTTATATTGTCTTTAATTTCATTTGTAACGCTGAGAGTTCCGCTAACACTTTCAGAAATTTCATTAATAATCTGATTTGTCGTGTTTTTGAGGTTATTGAGCCCAACTTGAATGAGTCCGAATTCATTTCGCGTGTGAACTTTAATATCCGGAATTGAATAATCACGCTTTGTCAGACTGTCAATAAATTTCTTTGAGCGTTTTAATTCAGAATCAATTGTACTTGTGTTAATTATTGTCGCCGTAAGAATCGTGACCGTGGACAGCAAAAGCGCCGGAATAAAGGCATCCAGACTGGTTTTGATATTCGGGGAATCTTTTAAACACAGCAAAATAGAAATATTGGAAATCAAAAGTCCTTCAAGAGTTACCATAATCGAAGTTATGAGCCTTGAACGTACAGAAGTCGTTTTATAAATTCCCTGATACGGAATTTCGTGCAAGGGGCGTTCAAGTTCAATAAGGTAAGTCAAAAGTCCAATCGGGATTAAAAGACTTACAAATCCTACATAACTTAAAAACAAATTCAAAAAAACGTGAGTGTGACTGTAATTTTCAAGGACGATTTTTCGCAAAATTGGAGAAGCCGCAAAACCTGCCCCAAAAATTAAATGCACAATGGTCGTACAGATAATGATTGTTTTCTTTGATTCTTTTAAATATTTATTTACGGCTTCAATTTTTTCCTGAGTTCCGTCGTAAGCGTTTAACGTTTTGTTTAAATACAAAAATGTAACGAGTGGAAAAGTAAATGCAAGCACGAAGGGCAAAATCAAAAAAGGATTTACAAGAAGAAGTTTTATTTCTTCAAATGACAAAAATCCCATAATTCTCATTGCAATAAGCCACACAAACTGAGGAAGAATCATAATTCCATACAGTGAGATAATTGCTTTGTTTGAAATTTCAAAACGTTTGTTAGAACATCTGGCCATAAAAAATCTCCGTAAAACTTGTTGCTGATAGTGACACTCTCACATATATTTTATAACCGTTTTGGGATTTTTTAAAACTAAAAAACAACAAATTTTTGTAAAATTTTAATCAGGAGATGTTTCTGGCCTAAAATTTTTCTTCTGTAACAGGATTTTCTTCAGTTTCAGAAGAAATTTCTGCTTCTGGTTTTGTTTCTTCAATTTTAGAATTGGCTTTTCTGAAATGAGAATAGTAAAAATAACAGGCAATTGAAGTTATGGCGGCAATCACAAGAAGAAGATAGAAATTCACGCCACGAGTTACATACATTGACGACATTATTTTTGTTTGACCAATCAGACTCTGAAAAATATTCAGATACATAATTTCTGTAATTCCCTGAGCGCCAGGAATCGGAAGCATATCAACGGTAACGTAAATTGAAGCCTGCAGCATAAGAATGTCAGTTGCCGGAACCGCCTTTATGCCAAGTCCGCGGTAAACAAAAAGTGTAATCAAAATAGGGCAGAGACGCTGAATTATTGAAAGCACGGTTGTCACAAATATTTTTTTTGTGTTTTTTGTAATAAATGCAATGGAATCACGGTATCCGCTGAAAAAATCATCCACACTGATTTCAGATTTTTGTAATTTTGCAGGATGTCGTTTAAAAATTAAATGAACAATCCAAATGCAGAATTTCCGGATTTTGTCGCTGAAACACATCAGGGCAACAAGAATCAAAACCCAGCAGAAATCTATAAAAAGCCCGATATAAAACCACGTGCCGAATTTTATGTTCAGCATGGAACCGGTCATATTCAGAAAATTCATTAATTCTGGCCGTTTAAAAATCAAAAGGAAAAGTCCAACAAGTACCAGGACAATTTTGTTCATCGTTGCAACAACCATCAAAACAACAAAACTTTTATTAAACTGATGACCGTCCTTTGCCATGTAGTAAAGCTGCATTGGCTGTCCACCGGAAGCCGACGGTGTTATGGCGCTGTAAAAAAATCCTACAAACGAATATTTCAGACAGTTTAAAATTTTAGATTTTTTATCAATGGAATGAAGCAGGTAGCAAATCATCACGCCTTCAAGGCAAACGTAAGAAAGCGACATAAAAATTGAAAGAAGCAGATACGGAACGGACATTGTTTTAATTTCAGTCCAGATTTTTGCTAAGTCCTGACCTTTAAAAATCGTATAAAAGGAAAGCAGCATTACTGCAATAAAAAATGCAAATTCAAAAACACGTTTTAATATCTTGCTAGTCTTGGGTTTCATAACGTTCTTAAAGTTTACGAAAAAAGGGAAATAAGGGCAAGGGGAGTATTTTTTTTAGAATTTGGGGCCAATGCCGCGTGTAACTCGCCTTGCGCAGTTCGGTAACCCTCAAAGTCCTCGGCGCCCAAAATAGTGCGCCTGCGGGCTTTGGCTTCGGCAATTGAAATTGCCTTCGCCACTGCTCCAGACTCGGGCCGGCTTTTAGGTAAAAAATTTATTTTTTTTACATCATTGGCATCCGGTGATTTTTCATCAGAAGTATCAGTTTGACTTTATTTCTGAATTTTCTGGCGTTTTTTGTTTGCGCAGAATAAAAATTCCAACAATCAAAAGTATCGGGAAGATTATTGCTACCAAAAGTCCTTTGTGCAAATCATCGCCAAAATGCGAAGAAACAAAACCTGTAATTGTAGGACCTGCCGAACAGCCTAAATCTCCGGCCAGTGCTAAAAATGCGAAGAGGGCAGTGCCACCTTTCGGGCAGGCTTTTGACGCAATACTGAACGTTCCCGGCCACATTGCACCAACGGAAAGTCCGCATAAAGCACAGCCGGCAAGAGAAAGCAGCGGTAAAGGCGAAAATACTGCAATCAGATAACTAAAAATGCACAAAATTGCGCAGGCGGTAAGGTATTTGTTTATGTCAACTTTTCCGGCAACCTTGGCATGAATGATTCTTGAACTTCCCATCAAAACTGCAAACAGACAAGAGCCTAAAAGGTCACCGGTGGTTTTATCAACTTTAAGTCCGGCTTCTGCAAATGCACTGACCCACTGGCTCATACTCAGTTCGCTTGCACCGGCTGCCAGCATCATAATAATCAGGATATAAAAAATCGGAGTGGTAAAAAGTGTTTTAAAAGACATTTTTTCATCATCGCTGACAAGAGTATTTATCGGGACAATTGCAAAATTCACAATGTTTGCAAGCGGAATAATTGCCCAGAACATTGAAATGTAGCGCCAGTTTTGAATTCCAAAAATTTTGAACGCAATGGTAGAAACAAGAACTACCAGAACGCAGCCCCAGCAGTAAAACGAGTGTAGCAGACTCATAGCCGCTTCTTTTTCGTCGCCTGGGCAGGCTTCTACAATCGGACTGATGATAACTTCTGCAAGTCCGCCACCCACGGCATAAAGCACAACGGAAATCACAATTCCGCAAAAAGGATCCATCACGTAAGGTAAATTTCCCAGTAAAATCAATCCTACTCCGGCAAAAACGTGCGCAAGAATGGCAGACGTTCTGTACCCGATTTTATCAACCAGTTTTGTACTTGCCAGGTCAACAAGAATCTGAATGCAAAAATTAATCGTAATCAGCAGACTGATTTTTGAAAGCGGAATGTCAAAACTTGTGTTAAAAGTTACAAACAAAAGCGGCGCAAAAATGTTAACAATTGCCTGCGTGATGTAGGCAATGTAACAGGCAATGACGGTGTGCTTAAAGCTCTTCATAAGATGTCCTCAGTTGTCCTTTTTTTAGAGTTTTTAGAGATTTCTTTTGATATTTTTTTCAATAAAGTCTTTCTTAAGTTTCATAAGATTTTCTGTAAGAGAAACTTTATAAATATGCGGATTTAAAATTCGTTTATAAGACGGATCAAAAGTTTCCAGCTGACTTTCCATTGTCTGACGACTGAGCCGCAACTGCTGTGAATCAGGAACTCGCGGAGAAACTCTTTTGCCTTTTTCAATGCGTTTTTTCAACAAAGGCTGAATTGAAGAAGGTTTTATTGCAAACTGTCTGTAATCCACCATCGTGTGATAGAAAGTATATTCCTTGCCCGTTTCAAGTTTTTCGTCATCAAGGCTTAAAATATCAGCGCAGGCATTGCCGTTTTCATCAAAAAGACGGTAAACGTTTTTGATTCCAGGATTTGTAGTTTTTGCAGGATTATCAGAAAATTTCATTGCCGGCATCATTTTGTCTGTTGCCTTGTCGTGCCGTGCCGCCAGTTTGTAAACTCCCGTAAATGAAGATTCATCGCCGCCAGTAACCATGTGAGTTCCAACTCCCCATGAATCAATTGGCGCACCGCCAGCAACCAGAGTTGAAATAATTTCTTCCGTAAGTTCATTAGAAACAGAAATTTTTGCCTGAGGGAATCCCGCTCTGTCCAGTTCCTTACGAACTTCACGCGTAAGATAAGAAATGTCACCGGAATCAAGGCGAACGCCAAAATTGTAGCCCTGTTTTACAAGTTCACCACCGGCAATAATCGCATTTTTTACTCCGGATTTTAAAGTATCATAAGTATCAATCAAAAAAGTAGAATTTTGCGGATAGATTTTTGCATATTCGCGGAAGGCTTCCAGTTCGGAATTGTGACTCATAATCCAGGAATGAGCCATTGTTCCCATTACCGGAATGTTAAACCATTTTCCTGCAAGCGTATTTGAAGTTCCAGCCGCACCGCCAATGTAAGCGGCCCTTGTAGCGCTCATTGCACCGTCCGGTCCCTGCGCTCGTCTTAAACCAAATTCCATAATCGGAGCTTTTTTAGAAGCCAGCCAGATTCTCGCCGTTTTTGTAGCAATAAGGCTTTGAAAATTTATAATATTCAGCACAAGACCTTCAATAATCTGTGCTTCAATAAGATTTGCGTGAATTCTTACCAGCGGTTCCTGGGGAAAAATCACAGTTCCTTCGTCCATCGTATAAAGGTCGCCACTGAATTTAAAATCTTTCAGATAATCAAGAAATCCTTTTTCAAAAATTTTCTGTTCCGCAAGATACGCAATGTCATCATCACTAAAATGAAAATTCGTAAGCGCGTCCATCAGCGTTTCGTTGCCGGCAAGAACCGAAAATCCGCCGTTAAAAGGGTTTTTACGGAAAAACATATCAAAAACAACTTCCTGATTCATATTGTTTTTCCAGTAGCCCTGCGCCATCGTCAATTCATAAAAATCCGTAAACAGAGCGTTCTGAGTAATATCGTTATCCATGAAATAAATCTCCTTTTTCTTTCTGACCTTCCGGCAGTTGAAAAATTATTTTAGGGATATTCTAGTGATTAATCTGAAAAAATCAAATAAGGATATCTTGTGAAATACTTACAAATCTATGCTTTCTTCCGACTTTCTAGGCCGCGGATTTGTTTTGTATGTAATGCGGGCAACTGTATAACGGCCGGCAATTCTGCTCAAAAACGCGTTGAATTTCCATTTGAATGCCCACAAAGATATTTTTTTGCCTTTGAATGCTCGTTTTAAACAGTGTGCTACAACTTTTACGGGGTCTTTTCCGCCTTTTACAACCGGTCTTACTCCCGCTGATGCAACGTTTGCAAATTCCGTGCTTACACTTCCGGGGCAAAGTGCATGAACTTTTATTCCCTTGTCCTTTAATTCTGCTGCCAGTGCAATTGTAAAATTAAGTGCATACGCTTTTGTTGCCGCATAAACTGCAAAATTTCCAAGAGGCATAAAGCCCGCAAGACTTGCAGTGTTAATAATCACAGAATTTTTTTCAAGATACGGCATAATAATTCCGCAGATTCCAGTCAAAGTTGTACAGTTCAGTTCAATCATATTCATCTGGGCTGTCAAAGAAACCTGATCAAAAGGGCCGTAAGTGCCGTATCCCGCATTATTTACCAAAAGTCCAACGGTAACGCTATCTTTTGGCGCATTCAAATCAAGATAATTTTTTAAAGCTTTAACGCCTTCTTTTCCACTCAAATCAAGAGAAACGGGTTTTACAAGCTCTTTGTGCTGCTCAGAATTAATTTTTTGGGCAAGTTCTGTAAGTTTTTCTGCCCGGCGTGCAAAAATCCAAATTTCGTCAAAATCATATTTTTGTGCAATCTGTATTGTAAATTCTCTACCAAGTCCTGAACTGGCGCCTGTAACTAAGGCAATTTTCTTTTTAATATTCATAGTGGAAAAAGTATACAAAAAAAACTAAAATATCAGAAGTAAAAAAATATTACGGGGTTTAATTGAATAGCGAATATGTAATTGTAGTTCCAGACAACAATGTACTTTCCTGTATTTGTGGAACTAATGACTCAAATTTAAAACTCATTGAAGAAAGTTTAGGCGTTCCGGTTTTTACAAAAGGCAATGAACTTTCCATTGAAGATCAGACACCGCAGATTCGCGAAAAATTCCAGTTCATTGTAGACCGGGTTGTAGACGAAGTGTCTTCCGGCGATTTTCACGAAAATGGCAAAGATATTATCCTTTCAGTTTTAAATACTCAGAAAAAAGTAAATCTTGAAGATGTTGTAATAAATATTCCAGGCGGATTGCGTCGTGTTTACCCGCGAACTCAGCACCAGGCGGAATATATTAATCTTTTGCAGACTAAAGATATGGTTTTTTGCACGGGTAGTGCCGGTAGCGGAAAAACTTTTCTTGCAGTTGCCCAGGCGCTTGAACTTCTGCTTACTCACAAAAAAAATAAACTCATAATTTCACGTCCGGTTGTAGAAGCCGGTGAAAATCTTGGATTTTTACCCGGAGATTTGGAACAGAAAATTGACCCTTATCTTCGGCCTTTACGTGATGCAATGGAAACTTTAATTCCAGCTGAAACCGTAAAGCGTCTTTTTGAAAGCGGAATTATAGAAGTCGCTCCGCTTGCGTATATGCGTGGCCGTACATTAAATAATTGCGTTGTCATTCTTGATGAAGCACAGAACACAACTTGCGCCCAGATGAAAATGTTTTTGACGCGAATGGGCGAAAATTCAAAAGTTTATATTACCGGCGATCCTACTCAGATTGATTTGCCGCGAAAAGTTCAGTCGGGACTAAAACATTCGGTCAGTGTATTGTACAAAATAGAAGAAATTGGTTTTATGGAACTGACATCAGAAGATGTTGTCAGAAATAATCTTGTAAGAAAAATCGTAAAGGCTTACGAACAGGATAAAAATTATGAAGAATAAAAAAGATTCAAAATCAGAAAATTCTCTGAAAATCTATTTTAAAGAAACCGGAAATTACATAAAGGCAAAATATCCTTTTTTGATTCTGGCTTTAACGGCGTTTATTTTTGCTTCTGCCATCAATTTTATGAAAATCAGTACATCGCAGACAGTTGCAAGTTTTAATCTTAATGATTATGAAATCGGGCAGAATGCGGACCGTACAATTATTGCAGACCGTACCCTGCCGCCGGACGTTGAAAATCCGGTGAGCGTAACAAAGGGCGAAAAAATCATCAAAAAAGGCTTTGATATTACAGAAGATGCCTACAAAAAACTTGAAAAAATGTCCGCGTCTCCGGTTTATATTGATTATAGGGCATTTTCTAACGGTGAACTTTTTTTGATTCTTCTGACTCTCGTCTGGTACATGCTTTTTTCGTTTGTGCCGTTCGGAAGAAAAATTCAGTTTAAAGAATGTTTACTCCAGACAATTTTATTTATGGTCATTTACGCAATCACGGCGTTGTGCGGCAAAATTTCGTTTTTTTCGGATGCATTTTCAATTTGCACAATAATTCCGTCTGCGCTTTGCGTAATGCTCATCAGTATTCTTTACGGTAATCTTTCCAGCGTTTTATTTTCGTTTGTACTGTCGTTTGGCGTTCTTTTGGGAAGTGGCTGGCAGGTCCCGTCATTTATTTTCTGTCTTGGAACGTCGCTTGTGTCTGCGGCAATTGTAAGAAAAATTCAGCGCCGTCTTGACCTTGTTTTTGCGGGGCTTATTTTAGGCTTGATTGAAATGGTTGGCACAATCATTATTCTTGTCATTTTTAACGAAACTTTCAGTGATTTACCAAAACTACTTGGCGGTTCTGCAATCAACGGATTTATGTCTGGAATTCTCACTCTGGGATTTTTAACTCCTCTGGAAATGATTTTGAATACCGCGTCAATTTTCCGTCTTATGGATTTAAGTGACTTGAATACTCCGCTTTTCCAGAAAATGATGGTTCAGGCCGGCGGAACTTACAGTCATACCGTTATGGTCGCGCAACTTGCAGAAAATGCTTGCCGTGAAATTGGCGCTGACGCTCTTCTTGCGCGGGTTGGTGCTTACTATCACGACATTGGAAAAATTGACCAGAGTGAATATTTTACGGAAAATCAGGACGGAATTAACAAACATGATGATTTGAACCCGACACTTTCAGTCAGCGTAATCAGAAATCATGTAAAAAAAGGCGTAGAAATGGCAACTGCAATGCATCTTCCTAACGCGGTTGTAAATATCATTGCAGAACATCACGGAAACAGCGTAATTCAGTATTTTTATAACAAGGCAAAAGAAAAAGATCCTTCCGTTGAAGTTGGGGACTTTGTTTATAACGGAAATCCACCGTCAACGCGCGAATCTGCCGTAGTAATGCTTGCAGACACAGTAGAAGCGGCCTGCCGTTCACTTGATAATCCTACTGTTCCAAAAATTGAAAAATTCATTGACATGCTTTTTAATGCCAAGCTCGAATCAAAACAGCTGGATCACTGCAATCTTACTTTTAACGATTTGTCAAAAATCAAAAACGCCTTCCTTCCGATTCTGGGCGGATTTTATCACAACCGAATTAAGTATCAGAATCAAAAAGATCCTGAAGTTTCTTCTGAAAACAATGAAGCAAAAACTGAGCCTAAAAATGATTCAAAATCTGAAAATTCAGAAGTAAAGGCTGAAAATATCAAGGCAAACTCTGAAAAATCTGAAAATGAAAAATCAGAAAAAAAGGAAAGTCCTAAAAAATCAAAAAAGAGCGGAGAATCAGATGGCAAATAGAATTTTAATTTCTGTTCAGGAAGAAATGGAAGAACCGTCCTGGATTTGCAATGTTGAACCTTTTATTTCTAAAGTTTTAGGCGAACTTGGATTTGACGGCCAGGAAATTTCTGTATTTTTTTGTAACGACGTTTACATCAGAGAGTTAAATAAACAGTACCGCAATATTGACTCTGCGACGGACGTTCTTTCTTTTGAAAATGACGAAGAATACGAAGACGAGGAAGGAAAATGGAAATGTGTCGGCGACATTGCAATCAGCACGGAAACATTAACTGAAAATGCACAATATTTTGACGAAAATAAAAATGATGAATTAAAGCGTCTCTTAGTTCATGGAATTTTGCACTTAAACGGCTATGATCACGGAGAAGAACATATAGAATCTGGCAAAGAACCTGTATGTGAAATGTTGAAAATTCAGGAAAATCTGTTAAAAAAATTAAAGGATGAAAAAATCGCATAATGGGCTTGTTTGGACACAAAAAGAAAAACGAAAAAAATAATGATTCCCAGATGGAGCATATTCTTGAAGAAGAAAAAGAGGATATGATTGAAGGCGTTGAAGGCCTTTCTGAAACTGCCGTTAAGGAAGTTATGATTCCCCGCATTGACGTTGATTTTATTTCCGTTGATGCAGAAAAAGATCAGCTTGTAGAAAAAATTATTGCAAGCGGACATTCAAGATTTCCGGTTTATAAAGATTCCATTGACAATGTAATTGGCGTTTTGTACGTAAAGGATTTAATCAGGATTCTTGCAAAAAATCAGGAAATTGACCTTAAAAAAATCTGCCGTAAAGCGTATTTTATTCCAGAATCAAAGCGTATAGATTCACTTTTGCGCGAATTTAAACGACAGCATATTCATATTGCAATGGTAATTGATGAGTACGGTGGAATTTCCGGGATTATCTGCATGGAAGACATTATTGAAGAAATTGTAGGCGACATTCAGGACGAATTTGATAAGGAACAGGAAGACATCATGGCAATCAGCGAAAATATCTGGATTTGCGATGCCCGTGTTGATCTGGACGATTTGAATGAAGCGCTTAATACTAATTTCCCGAACGAAGATTTTGATTCTCTTGGCGGTTTTGTTTTTGATTTGTTCGGAAAAGTTCCTGTAAAATATGAAAAAGTTACCTGGCACGAATATGAATTTATAATTCAGGATATGGAAGGTCACCGCATAAATCAGATTAAAGTGATAAAAAATGCGGAAGAAAAAGAAGCTGATGATGAAAAATAAAAGAATCTTAAAAAATTTTATTATTGTTTCCATTCTGATGTCTTTTGGAATCTGTTTTGCAGAATCAAAAACGGCACTTTCGCTTTATTCACTTGGAATTGAAAAAGAAGAGGAAGGCGACTGGTATTCTGCGAGTCAGTATTTTATTGAAGTCACGGACAAAAATCCTGCGTTCAGTCAGGCCTGGCTTCATCTTGCAGAATGTTCTTACCGGCTTGGCGAATATGACCTTGCGATGCAGTATCTGACCGAAGCTGAAAAATTTGAAAAAAATAATTCTTCCTTGCAAAATTTAAAGGGAATGGTAAATCTTTCCTTAGGAAAAACTGAGGACGCAAAGCAAATTTTCAATGAAGTTTTAAAAAAATATCCAAATGACGTGGATGCGCATTTTGGACTTGCAGAAATTGAACTTTATGACGGTAAATTTTCCGGGGCAGAACAGCAGTATTCAGAAGCTTTAAAGCGGCAGAGTACAAACCGCCGTGCAATTTTATCTTTGGCACTGATTTGTGCTCAAACCGGGAAATTTGCGCAGGCCGAGGCATTTTTGTCTCAGGCGATGCAATATTATTCTGGCGAAAGTGAAGTGCATTATCTTTCTTCCGTTATTTATCTGATGGAAGGTAATTATCCTTTGTCTGAGCAGCAGGCTAGAATTGCCGTAGAAATTGACGGTAAAAACGAAAATGCCTATCAGCTTTTGACCACAAGTCTTTACTATCAGGGACGTTACAGCGAAGTTATTGATTTATCTGATTTTTTAATCAGCCGTAACAGAAATAATACAGCGGCCTGGTATATAAAAGGCATTGCACTTTTAAAACTTGGCGACACAGAAGAAGCTCTTGATACTTTAGAAACCGGACTTTCCATTGACCCTCAGGATGAACTTATGCGCTTTCAGCTTGAACTGACGGCACGAAATAATCTTTCGCTGAATGATAAAAGGCGAGGAGACTGGGCTCAGTATCATCTTGAAAATGCCGTGCAGTACGAAAGTCGTTACGACAGGGCCGGCAGTACTTATGAATATCAGCGGGCATTGCTTTTGGACCCAGTAAATAAAAATGCGCGCCTTGCCTATGCAAATATTCTTGAGTTAAACGGAATGCACGAGCTTTATTTAAATCAGCTGAATTTTGTAAAAAATAATGAAGGCAAACTTTCAACCGGCCTTGAAGACACAATAGAAGCCTATAATTCACTTTTGGAAGATACTCTTGCAAAGCAATGGAACGTGGATCCTTTTTATCTTGATAAAACTCGTTGGAATATTGCAGTTTTTTATACAGAAAATCCGTCATCTTTCCATCATGCTGATTCAGAGCGTCTTACCGCGCAGGCTGCCGGGGACGTTTTTTCTGGAATTCCGGTAACGTCCGTAAAAACTCAGGTTACGCCGGTCAGCGGTTATGGCGAAGCGTTCAGAAATGCAAGAAATAATAATTTTGATTACTTTGTAATTGTAAGTTTGAGCGAAGGTTCTGAAGATTTGACCTTGAATTCTTCAATGTACAATGCAAGAACTGGAACGGAAATCAAAAAAGACACTTTTTATGCAACCGGAAACAACCGTTATTCCACAGTTTTGCGCCGTTTTAGAAATTCCGTTCTTGATAGTCTGACTGTTAAAGGCAAAATTCTTTCAAGAAAAGGCAAAACCGTCCTTGTTGATTTGGGACGCTCAGAAAATATTTCTGATGGCGCGGAGTTTAAAATCATCAAAAAAGGAAAACTTAAAACTGCCGATTCTGGAACGGGACTTTTTTACAGTGACGATGATGTTACCGGTGAACTTGTAATTTCAAAATCCAGCGAAGAAGTTAGTGAAGCTCAGATTACTCAGCACGGATTTTACGACAGAATTAATGTTGGTGATGAAGTTGTTTTGATAAAGGCGGGGCAGCAGCAGGCGGATAGCGGAACTGGCACCGTCCCGAATGCAGACAACAGCGGAAACGAAATTGTAAGTACCGCAGTTTCTTCCGGTCAGAATCTGGTTGAAGAAATCAGAAAATCTGTTGAACGGCCGGCAATTCTTGAACTTTTACGAAATATTTACTGATGATTTATGAAAAAGAATATTCTTAAAATTTTTGTGTTTCTTTTATTTTCCTCTTTGATTTTTGCAGATTCAAAAAACGCTGTGAATTCGCGCCCGATTGTGCAGAATATTCGTGCTGTTGCCGCTTCTTCGTCAAAAATTAATGTTACCTGGACGTTGCCACAAAATCCTGAACCAAAAATCACGAAAATCCTTGTTTACCGCTCAAAAATTCCGGTAACTTCTTTTGATCAGATAAAAAATGAAACGCCCGTTGCAACACTTTTGGCAGACACTACCGGTTGGACTGATAATTTAACTGATTACAGTGATTATTTTTATGCCGTAATTGCATACACCGATGAACCTTATGACCTGATTCTTGTTTCAATAAATTCTACTGTTGCTGGCGTTCACATAAATTATGCTCAAAATCAAAATGATGAAACGGTCGTGGAAGAAGAAAAAAAATATGAGGACGGCATTTCCCGCGAACTTCCGCTGCCATTTTTAGATTTGTCGGAAGGCAAAGAAAGCGGGCAAAATTATTTTTCGGAAACTACGCTGCAAAAAGTGCGTGAACTTGGCGTTTCTGGTAAAAAAAATATAAAAAAACTTGATGCTTATTATTTTGAAGAAGATTTAATTTCTCCGGACAGCGGAGACGATTATCTTTTGTTCGATATATTAAAAAATCACTTTATTCAGAAAAAATATGACACGGCCGCAAGTCAGCTGGAACGCCTGATTTCTGCGAACATTGCAGATTCAACTAAAAACCGTGCCTATTTTTATCTTGGCGAATCATATTATCTTTCAGGAAAATACAAAGACGCAATAAAATATTTTGTGCAGGTTGAAGATGTTTACCCATCACTTTCAAAAAAATGGCTGGATTCTTCACTTGATTTAATTGAAAATTAGCGTAATTTTAGATATAGACTTGAAATCAAAATCAAAAAATGAGGTGGAAAAATGCTGGAAGAACTCAAAATTCCAATTGAAGAATTAAAAAAAGAAGTTAACGACGTTTGGGGGCGTCTTTGACTCCGATTCAATAGATAAATCAATAAAAGAAAAAGAAAAACTCACGGAAGCGCCCGGATTTTGGGACGATCATGAAGCAGCCGAAAAAATTATGGCTCAAATCCGAAGATTGAAAAATCGTGTTGAACCGTGGCGTAAACTTATTGCTCAGATTGACGATTTGTCTGCAATGTATGAACTTGCAGAAGAATCCGGCGATGAAAGTGATGAAACTGAAGTTAAAAATATGCTGGAAACTGCCCGCAAAGAATTTGAAAAACTGAACGTTTTAAATCTTTTGAGTGGCGAAGTTGATCAAAATGATGCTTATTTAACGATTCATGCTGGAGCCGGCGGAACTGAAGCATGTGACTGGGCCCTTATGTTGAGCCGTATGTATTTGCGCTGGGCAGAACGACACGGATATAAAGCGGAAGTCATGGATGAACTTGAAGCGGAAGGTGGCATAAAATCCGTTACAATTCAAATTTCCGGAGATTATGTTTACGGTTATTTAAAGGGCGAAAACGGCATTCACCGCCTTGTAAGAATCAGTCCTTTTGATGCAAACGCGCGCCGCCATACTTCTTTTGCCTCAGTTTATGTTTATCCTGTCCTTGATGATACGATTGAAGTTGATATCCGGCCGGAAGATTTGCGCGTTGACACTTATCGTGCGGGCGGAAAGGGCGGTCAGCATGTAAATAAAACTGATTCTGCCGTTCGCTTTACCCATTTACCGACCGGAATTGTAGTTGCCTGCCAGACAGAACGCAGTCAGCTTTATAATCGTCAGGCTTGTATGTCAATGCTCCGCGCAAGACTTTACGAATATTACCGTGAGCAAAAAGAAAAGGAAAATTCAAAATTTGCCGCTGATAAAAAAGATATTTCTTTTGGAAGTCAGATTCGTTCTTATGTTTTCTGTCCTTACACAATGGTAAAAGATCACAGAACAAAATTTTCGGTTGGAAATGTTCAGGCAGTTATGGACGGCGATCTTGATGATTTTATGAAGGCTTATCTGGTTGCAAAATGGAAAGGACTTCCTATGGAAAGTTCTGATGATTCTGATGAAGAAGTTTAAAATCTGTTTTTACTTTTTATTTTTATTTAATTTCTCATCATTGTTTGCTGCAAATTATGTTGTTGCGGCTCAGAAATTTTCGTATGCGCGCGGTCAAACTGTGTCGTCCGTTTCTGAAGCAACAATGGAAATTATACCTCAGGCAATTTTAAATAATCTGGGCTCGGCACTGGTTCATTCCGTTTATCCTGATGAAGAACTTGCACGAAAAAAAAATACACTGAATAAGGAACGCACCGCCTTATATTTGCAGTTAAACGCAGAATATAAGAAACGCGATGTTCTTATTCTGGAAAATTATGATCAAAAAGAATTGCAGGAAAAACTCAAAGACGCGGAAACTGCAATTCAAAAAATTCAAACTCAGATTGATGAAAATCGTGAAAGTTATGAAAAGGCCGAAGCTGAAGCGGACGAAAAACAGGCAAAAATTGCAGAAAAAGCTTTAAAAAACACTACAAAAATTCAAAATACTGAACTTCAAAAATATTCTACGCTTTTTAAAAATATGTTTATAAAGGACGAGCAGCTGGTTTCTACCGAAGATGTCACGCTTTATAAAAATAATGCCGACAGCCTTTATGTTCCGACCGAAGTTGCCCTGTCAGAAGGTTATTCAAGTGCCGTTTTTGAGCGGGAAGCCGTAACGGCCGGAATAAATGCCCTGATTACCGGTAAAATTACAAATTACGGCGCGTATATTTATGTTGAAGTTGAAATTTTTTCTTATCCCGGTGGAAAATCGGTGGGAAAAGTCAGCGAAATGGGCTCAACTCAGGAATTAAGATTCATCAGCGAAAGTCTTTCGCGCCAGATTGTTCCTCTTCTTACCGGTTCTATGAAAATTGCGCTTAATTTTGAAATCACGAATGAAGAAATAGAATCTTTGCAGATTTTTATTGATGACGTTTTGCAGAATAATACTTCTTCCACAATAATTATTGATTCTGGAACTCATAGAATTCAGATTTGTGCCGACGGATATAAATCAGCTTCGACTTCCTATTATTTTTCTGGAAACGAGCGTTTTAAAATTGAAGTCGGCCTTGAAAAAATTGGAAATACCACTTTCAATTTGAATCTTCTGCATCCGGTGGACGGTTCAGTTTATGCAAACGGCCTTATTGTTGCTCAAGATGAAAATAAAACTGCAAAAATCGACATAAATGGCACTTCAATTCTTGGAGAATTTATTTTTCCGGACGGAAATTCCTCGCTTTTTTATATTCCAAAGCAAAGTCTTACGGAAAATCAGGCTTTTTACATTAATCCGGACGTTCTTGACATTGACCAGTACATAGACACCCGGCGCAAATGGATGTACTCGGCATATTCTGTGCTGATGATTTCTCTTATGCCGACTTTTGTTACTCTGGGAAATTATAATAGTACAGCGGCGTTGTATAATAGCACTAAAACTGACGATGCACTTACGACTGCAAAAAACTGGCAAACTGCATTTTGGATTTCGACGGGAGTTTCAGTTTCGGCGGGAGTTTTGTGGGTTTATGAACTTGTGCGTTATCTTCTGGCCGCAAATAAAGTCATTCCTCAAAAAGCAAAAATTGATACCCGCACATTGGAGGAGCTTCAAACTGCTGTCGAAAAATCAAAAATTGTTTCTGAAAATCAAACTGATGATGAATTGACGGCACAAAATCAAAATATTATTGAAATTAACGAAAATCAAAATGATGAAAATGAGCTTAAAATGCAAGGCGCGCAACCGCCGGTAAACTGAAAATAAAAAATCACAGAATTTGCGAAATAAACGAGGTAAAAATATGAAAAAATCTTTTGGCGAAAAATTAAAAGCGTTATTTTCCAGAAAAAGCGGAATAAATGAAGAATTTTACGAAGAACTTACGGATATGCTTGTTGAAGGCGACATTGGCGCAAAATCTTCGTATCTGATAGTTGAAGAACTTGAAAAAAAATGCCGTGAAGAAAAAATCACGGAACAGAATGAAATTCTTGAAGTTTTGAAAAAAATGCTCCTTGAAAATGTAAAAAGCATAAATCTGGAGCCTGAAAAAAATCATGTAAATGTCTGGATGGTTTTGGGCGTTAACGGAGTTGGAAAAACTACCAGTGTTGCAAAACTTGCAAAGTGGTTTAAAGACCGCGGCACCGAAAATATTGTGCTTGCAAGTGCAGATACTTTCCGCGCCGCCGCCATTGAACAGCTTGACACTCACGGCCAGAAACTTGGAATCAGGGTTGTAAGTCATCAGCACGGTTCTGATCCTTCGGCGGTAGTTTTTGATGCCGCAGAAGCCGTAAAAGCAAAGGGACCGGGCCTTGTTCTTGCGGATACTGCCGGCCGCCTTCACAACAAAGAAAATCTTGTCCGCGAATTACAGAAAATTGACAAAATCTGCCGTCAAAAAGCTGACGAAGGTTGTTATAAAAAACTGATTGTAATTGATTCTACGACCGGCCAGAATGCTTTGCGCCAGGCAGAAGTTTTTGCAGAAGCAGTCGGAATTGACGCGATTGTTATGACAAAATACGATTCAACTGCAAAGGGGGGCGTGGCAGTTTCAATTGGCCGCGAACTTAATCTTCCGGTTGCCTTTGTTTGCACCGGTGAAAAATATGACGATATTCAGAAATTTGATGCAGAAAAATATATAAATGAATTCCTTGGATTGTAAAATTAAAAAGTACATTTTGATTTTTTCTCTTTTTTTGTGCGCTTCTGTGACTTTTGCACTTTCAAAAACGGCAAAATTGAAAGTTTATGCAAATAGTTTTGATTCATTTCCTGCAAAACAAGGATTGTGGGAGTCGCTTGTAATTTTATATTCAGAAAATTCTTCTTTTTTTGCTCAAAATAATAAAAATTTTGATTTTTCCAAAAAAAATGACTGGGTTGCCCCCGATGAATTTCTTTCTGACGAAGAATTACTACAAAAAGCAGAAAATGAAAAAAGACTTGCCGGCAATGTTTTCAATCTCCTTTTTAGAAAAACCGCCAAAAAAACTGAAAATTCTTTTAGTTTTATTCCTTTGATTTACGTTTTTTATCCCGAATATGAAAATCTTTTTGAAACGTTCGCGTGGTATCTGCCCTCAGACGATAACGGCAAATGGATTGACTCACTCTTGATTTTGCTGGAAGAAGAGCGCATCGCAGACGAAATTTTGATGATGGACAATAAAGATCAGCGGTTTTTGTATGAAAATTCTGACCTTGCAGAAACGGAAGGCGAGGACGAGGCCGAAAAAATTGAAGAAAAATATTTTTATCAGGACGGCAACACTTTAAGTCACTTTGAATATGGCGACGAAATTTTTATGATGAATAAACTCCCTGAAAATTCTGACGGCGAGGTTCTTTCTTCAGTTCACAAGGATTCAATTTCGCTCAGAAGATATTTTTATGACGACGAGTTTAAAATTTTGAAAAAAGAAATCTGGGAACTTTCCGGAAAAATTCTAAAACAGCGCGAAACTTATAAATATGACTTTGATTCAAAAAATCCGTCTCAAAAAATCATAGAAGAATTTAGTCAAGAAACTCAAAATGATGGAGTAAAAACTGAACTTTCCTCAAAAACTGAAATCTTTTACGCTCCGGATTCTCTTGTGGAGTCGGAAAATAAATATCAGATGATTTCTTTTAATCAAACTAAAAATTCTAAGGATTCAGAAGCTCAAAAAAAGCTTGCTTTAAATTCTCAGACAAAGTGGCGTTATGATGAACAGCGCCGCGTCATTCAGTCTGTGCAAAATGTTTATTCTTACAATGCCGTAAACGGCAATCAAAGCGATGTTTTTACAAAAAAATACAATTATAGATATAATCCTGATCCTGAAATTCCTGCTGACACGCGTTATTACGAAGATGATGTTTTAAAAATGGCCTTGACCTATAAAACTTCAAAGGCCGATTATGTTCAGCAGTACTTTTTTGATGATAATTTTTCTATTATCAGTTATTATGAAAAAAATATTCTGGTTCGGGAACTTTATTTAAGCGGAAATACGGTTATTCGGGCACGAAATTTTAATCAGGAAGACGGGGGTGTCTAAGAAGTTCATATTCTAGTGTCATTCCGAACTCGTTTCGGAATCTCTATGCTAGATATAGTGTAGATGCTGAAATAAATTCAGCATGACATTAGTTTTTAGACAGCCCCTTTTATTCAAGGCAAAGATGAAAAAAAGTTTTTTTTCTAAAATAAAATGGATTTTTGAAGTTTCAAGAAGATTTTCCCGCGTTGAACGCAAAGGCAGGTCTGCTGCAACTTCAAGGCTTGCGATTGCAGGAATTTGTGCCGGCGTTATGACTTTAATCGTAGTAATGTCGATTATGAACGGTTTTCAGCTTAGTTCCATAGAGCCGATTTTAGAAATTTCTTCATATCATGTGCGGGCGGAAAATATTTCTCAAAATGATGAACTTCGCCTTGTTGAACTTTGTAAATCAAATAAATCTGCCGACTGCATAACTTCTTTTTACGAGGCACAGACTCTTATGACGGGAACTCGTGGACGGGAAAGTGCCGCAATTATTCGTGCCGTTGACCCTTCAATTATTCAAAATGACCGCGGTTTTGCAGAAGAATTAAAAATTATCCGCGGAGATTTTGAAATGTCACAGGAAGATTCCATTGTTCTGGGAAGTTCCCTCGCAAATGCTTTAGGAGCCGCACCGGGCAGTAAAGTTAATCTTTTAGTTTTGAGTGGCGGCAGTGACGTAAATCTTATTTCTGATGATAGAATTTTTACGGTTACAGGAATTTTTTCTTGTGGATATTCAGAAATCAATTCTTCCTATGCTTTTGTAAACATTGACAGTGCAGAAAAATATTTTGGCGCGGATTCAAAAAAAATCTGGGGAATAAAATTAAAAAATTCTTCGGATGATATGCACATTATTTCTCAATTAAAAAAAGAATTTCCTGATTCATCAATTTCAAGCTGGCGCGAATATAATAAAAGTTTTTACGGAGCGCTCAGACTTGAAAAAAATATCCTTTTGATGTTGGTTCTTTTGATTTTTGCCGTGGTCGCAATAAATATTTACAACGGAATGCGCCGTCTTGTTTTTGAACGCCGTAACGAAATTGCAATTCTTTCGGCGGTTGGGGCGGAAAAATCTGAAGTAAAATCAATTTTTGTAATGCGCGGCTTTATTATTGGCTTTAGTGGCGCGATGATTGGGCTTTTTTTAGGACTTTTGATTAGTTTTAACACGGATTTTATTTTTCTTCTGCTTTCAAAAATCATGTATTTTTTCCAGTACATTGGCACTGCAATTTCAAATCCTCAAAATCTTCCGTACATTCAGGAAAATTCCTCTTATCTTTTATATTCTCAGATTCCTGCAAGAATTTTTGTGAGGGAAGTTGTTATGATAACGCTTTTTGGAATTATTTCTCCGGTTTTAGCAAGTTATGCGGCCAGTAAAAATGTTCTGAAAATGACTGTTGCGGAGGTTCTTCATCATGAGTAATGAAAAAAACACTGTGGTTTCTGTAAAAAATCTGACAAAAACTTATGTTACGGACAGCGAAGAACTCACCGTCCTTGAAAATGTCAGTCTTGAAGTTTCAAAGGGCAGTAAAATTGTAATTGTTGGCGAAAGTGGTAGCGGAAAAAGCACCCTGCTGAACATAATAGGCGGAATTGATACTGCAACTTCCGGCAGCGTTATTGCCGGTAAGTGGGAAGTTACAAAATTAAAGGAAAAAGAACTTTCGCAGTTTCGTTCATCATTTCTGGGATTGATTTTTCAATTTCACTACCTTTTAAAAGATTTCACGGCATTGGAAAATGTCTATATGCCCGCTCTTATTGCCGGCGTTCCAAAAAAACAGGCGGTTGAGCGCGCGCGTTGTCTTTTAAATGATGTTGGCGTGAGCGAAAGAATAAATCATCTTCCGTCACAACTTTCAGGCGGTGAACGTCAGAGAGTTGCGGTTGCCCGGTCCCTCATAAATGACCCTCAGTTAATTCTTGCGGACGAGCCAACCGGAAATCTTGATCCTGCAAATGCAGAAATGATTGGCAATTTGCTTTTTGAAATGTCAGAAAAATATAACAAAACTCTTTTTATGGTTACTCACGATATGAATCTTGCGGCAAAAGGCGGTTCAACTTACAAAATCATAAATAAACGTCTGGAGAAGGTTAGATTGTAATGAGTTTAAAATCCTCTTTGATGTTCGCAAAAAGTTTAATTTTTCCCAAAACTGAAAAAAAATCTTCCGCAAGAAAAAGTTTGACCGGCGCTTTGCTTTGTATTGCGCTCAGCATAATTCCTATGATTGTGGTAATTTCTGTTGCAAACGGAATGATTAGCGGAATGACCGACAGAATAATCGGGCTGGCAACGTCACATTTGCAGGCTTATGTTGCAAGCGGAATTCCTGCAACTCAGAGCGCGGAAAATTTTACAGAATATGCGCAGGGCTTTGTTGATGGAAACGAAGTTTTGTCCGCTTACCCAGAACTTGACATTTCTGCGCTTGCGGCCGGAAAATCTTTTAGAACCGGAGCAGAAATTCGCGCACTTCCTTCTGATATTTTTCAGAAAAATCATTATTTTAAAGACCTTTTTGAAGTTTTGGACGGTTCTCTTGATGATTTTTATGTAAAAAACGAAAAAACTGCCATCGTCGGACAAAAAATTGCAAAAACACTCGGACTTAAAGCCGGCGACACTTTCAGATTAATCACAACCAGAAAAACAGGCGATTCAATTTCGCCAAAACTCACGAGTTTTAAGGTGTCCGCGATTGTAACTTCGGGCTATCAGGAATTGGACCAACTGTGGATTTTTGTTCCGCTTGAAACTGCTTTTTCGACACTTTCGCTTTCAAATGCGACTTTTACAATTATGATGGAAACTCCGGACGCCTACAGTTCAGATTTGCCGCGAATTCAGCAGAAAGTCTGGAAGATGGCCGGCCGTTATGCAAATATTTACCGTTGGGATCAGCTTTACAGTGGCGAATTTCAGAATTTTTCGTCAACAAAAATGATGTTGATTTTTATCATGGCGCTGATTGTTCTTGTGGCAAGCATAAATATTTCGTCCGCAATCATAATGCTTGTGATGGAACGAAAAAATGAAATTGCGATCCTAAAAAGCATTGGTGCGACACCTGCCGGCATTACGCTTTCGTTTTTGCTTACGGGACTTGCCTGTGGCGCCGGCGGATTATTAATTGGGCTGCCAATTGGAATTCTGATTGCAAAAAATGCTTCTGCACTCATAAATCTTATTGAAAAACTTGTAAATCAAATTGCCCGGCTTTCTTATATTTTTAAAGGCGTGAATCTTGATCAGGTTTCTGAAATTCATCTGATGGATCCTGCCTATTACATTCAGAAAATTGTTTTTGATTTGCCGCTCAGTCAGATTTTTATAATAGTCGGTGCTGTTTTGCTGCTTTCCGTGCTGGTTTCTGTGATTCCTGCAATAAAAGCGGGAAAAGAAAAACCGCTGGAAATTATGAGAAAAAATTAGGTCGCGTGACACAGGATTTACAGTATGACCGAAAATTTCCGGCGCGTGACACTGAATTTCCGGCATGACGAAAAATCAAAAAAAATCAGGAAAAAATATGAAAATTTGTGGAGTTTGTGGAACTTCGTTTAATCAGATAATTAAAAGTCAGTTTATAGGTTGCCCGGAATGTTATCACGTTTTTGAAAAAGAAATCAAAGAAAGTCTGAAAACTAACGGTTTTGAAGGAAATTATCAGGGCTCACTTCCAAAAAAATTGAAAGGCTACAAATCAATCCTCGTAAACCGCGTAGAAATGCAGTTAAAACTTGAAGAAGCCGTTGAAGCCGAAGAATACGAAAAAGCGGCACTGTACCGCGATTATTTAAAAGTATTAAATGGTCACGTAATTCAAAATGGGGAAGACGAAATTGAAAATTGACAATTTTTCTGAAAATCAAAAAACAAATATTCCGTGGTATAGTCTTTCTGGGCCGTTTGATGATGTAATTTTGTCCACAAGAGTCAGAATTTGCCGTAATCTTGCAGATTTTCCGTTTGCCATAAAAATGAAGATGGAGGATTTTGAAAGGATAAATTCTCTTTTTTACGATGCTTTTCAAAAAAATCCTGATTTTTATTATATTCCGTGGAATTCTATTTCGGAAACTGGCCGTAAAATTTTAAAAGACAAAAATATCATAAAAAATTTAAAGAAATATTATTGTTCCGCGGTCGTTATGAATAATGATGACTGTACATCGGCGGTTATAAACGAAACGGATCACATAAAAATTTCTAGTTTTACGGCCGGTTTTGATATTGAAAAGGCAATGCAAAAAGTTTACAAAATTGATGAATATTTGCAGTCTCAGCTTCAGTTTGCGTCAAGTTATGAATTTGGATATTTAACGTCCAGAATTAAAGATTGTGGTACTGGAATGAAAATTTCCCTGAGGATTTTTATTCCCGGAATTATTTTACAGGGGCATCTTGGTGATTTTAAGAATCTTGTTTCTGAAAAAAAATTTGTTCTTCATCAAATTTCAGGAGATTGTTCTGGTTTTTATGATATAGCTCCGTCTTGTGCTTGTGTGGGCACTGAAATAGATCAACTTGCAGAAATGCAGGCTTTTGGCATGCAAATTATAAAGGCTGAACGCAAGTTTCGCCGTCAGTCTGTCGATAATAACTTTGAAAGTCTGTTAAATGTTGTAAAACACGACTTCTCTATTGTAATGTCTAAATATTTACTTTGGTATGACCGTGTTCTGAGTATTGTCGGGGCCCTGAAATATGGCCTTCAGGCAGGATTTGTTTCCGGTATTCTTGAAAATGAGTTAAATTCACTTATTTTCAGTACAAAAGATGGTCAGCTTTTGTATTTG
This sequence comes from Anaerobutyricum sp., assembly GCA_963638805.1. Classification (GTDB taxonomy): domain Bacteria; phylum Spirochaetota; class Spirochaetia; order Treponematales; family Treponemataceae; genus Treponema_D. Next base: position 24,052 of record CAVHTI010000007.1, on the reverse strand, counting down.
ATGGACAATTATGATTTTTCTTTTGAAGAAGATATACGATCGAACAAGGAAAGTCAGATTTTACGTTTAAGAGCTGTCGTAATTCAACAGGCATTAGAAAACGTAAAAATTGCCTCTAAAAATTGAATTTTTAGAGGCTTTCATATAAACATCCTCAGAGGTACACTTTGAAAGAATTTTCTCCTAAAGCAAAAAAAATCCTTTGTGTTATGGCACAAGATGAAGCTCGCCTTTTTGGCAGTGCCCAATTACTTCCAGAACATATTTTACTTGCAATTCTAAAATTGAAAGAAGGTTATGCGTATTCGGTTTTTCTCCGGCTGGGATTGAATGTCCTAAAATTGCAGAACGCCCTTACTGATTATTTAAAACAGAATTCTTCAACGCCAAATCTGAATGAAATTCCAGAAAGCGAAAGATACAAGAATATTCTTGAGTTTGCAGAACAAGCATCAGAGGCACTCAGCAATGATTATATTGGCACGGAGCATCTGTTGCTTGCACTTGTGCACGAAGAAAAAAGTCTTACGGAACAATTTTTTACTCTGGAAGGAATTTCTGTGATGGGGGTCAGTTTAACGATCGCAGATTTACAGGACGAAGGTGCTTCCGCGTCAGAATTTTCATTAACAGAAAGTATCGTAGATTCAGTTTTCAAAAGCATTTTTAATAAGGAAGAAGGACTTTTTGGCGTTTTTGATGAGCAGAAAAAAGAAAAAAAATCGTCTTCAAATAAATCAAAAAAGGAAGAAAAACTTCCGGTTCTCTCTGAATATTCCCGCGATCTTACAAAACTTGCCTTAGAAAATAAAAATGATCCTGTAGTTTGTCGCGAAAAAGAACTCCGGCGGGTAATTCAGATTTTGAGTCGCCGTACAAAAAATAATCCTGTTCTTGTTGGCGAACCGGGCGTCGGCAAAACTGCCATTGTGGAAGGGCTTGCCCAGGCAATCGCGCAGGGAAAAGTTCCTCAAAATCTTTTGAAAAAGAAAGTTATTTGTCTTGATTTGGCCGCAATGGTCGCTGGCACAAAATATCGTGGCGATTTTGAAGAAAGAATGAAAAAAATGATGAAAGAAATTCAGGAAAATAAAAATATCATTTTGTTCATTGATGAACTTCACACAATTATTGGTGCGGGCGGCCCGGAAGGCACCATGGACGCGTCAAATATTATGAAGCCGGCACTTAGTCGCGGTGAAATTCAAATTATTGGCGCAACGACTACAAAAGAATACACAAGACACATCGAAAAAGATCAGGCACTTGAACGCCGTTTTCAAGTTGTGCAGGTCGAAGAACCTTCCGACTCTGAAACCGAAAAAATCCTTGAAGGCATAAAAAAGCGCTATGAAAATTTTCACGGCGTAATTTATGATGACGGTGTCATTCCGGCGATTGTAAAACTCAGCCGCCGTTATATTCCAGAAAGAGTTTTGCCGGATAAGGCCATTGACATTCTGGACGAGGCAGGCGCCTGCAAAAAAATTCAGTATGACGAAAAACCTGCAGAATTTTCTGAAATTGAAGCAAGCATCAGTCAGCTGATTGAAGAAAAAAAACTTCTTGTAAAAAATCAAAATTACGAAAGGGCTGCCCTTGTCCGCGATAAAGTTCTTGATTTAAAAAGAAGATTAAATTCCTGTGCAAATGAAATTACGGACAGAAAAACTGAAAAAAGACGGGTAACGGTTTCCGACATAGAAAAAATTATCAGCGAAATGACTGGAATTCCACTTGAACAGCTCAGTACAAGCGAAACTCAGCGAATTATTCACATGGAAGATGAACTGCACAATACCGTAATCGGGCAGGAAGAGGCCGTTCATTTAATTTCCGCTGCACTAAGGCGAAGCCGCGCCGGAATTTCAAGTCCAAAACATCCAGCAGGCTCGTTTATTTTCTTAGGTCCGACCGGTGTTGGAAAAACTCAGCTTGCAAAGGCCCTTGCAAAATATATGTTTGGTAACGAAGACGCTTTAATCAGAATTGATATGTCTGATTTTATGGAAAAGCACAATGCCAGTCGTCTTATTGGTGCGCCTCCGGGATATATTGGCTATGAAAACGGCGGAATTCTTACAGAGCAGGTTCGCCGTCATCCTTATTCAGTTGTACTTTTTGATGAAATTGAAAAAGCGCATCCTGATGTTTTTAATCTTCTTCTCCAGCTTTTGGAAGAAGGTGAATTGTGCGATAACCTCGGTCATACCGTGAATTTTAAAAATACGGTTGTCATTATGACTAGTAATGCCGGTGCAAGACAAATCACAAGCGAAGGAAGAGTTGGTTTTGGGCTTAACGATGGCGTTCTTCCATATGATGAAATAAAAAGTGGCGCTTTAAATGAACTGAAAAAACTTTTAAATCCTGAACTTTTAAACCGCATAGACGAAGTGATTGTTTTTAATGCACTTTCCAAAAAAGAAATTGCAAAGATTCTTGAAATTCAACTCAAAGATTTGCAGCAGCGCCTGAGTGAAAAAAATCTGACAATCAGTTTAAAACCAAAGGCAAAAGAATATTTGATTGAAAAAGGCTATAATCCTTCGATGGGCGCAAGGCCAATGGCAAGACTTATCCGCCGAGAAATTGAAGACCCGCTTTCTCTTGAGATTTTGGAAAAAGCCGGCCAGGATTTTGACACCGTCGTAATTGAATGTTCGGCCAACAAAAAAGGCTTGAAAGTAAAACTTACAAAAAAGGAAAATGGAGTAAAGAAAAACGTTCCCGTAAGCGTTCTTGCACTAAAATAATTTTGAGGATTTTTTAATATGAAAAAAACAATTTTCGCATTTTTGATTTCATTATTTTCTGTAGCTTTTGCCGATGTCACGGTAGGAATTTTAAACGGCCCGTCCTGTGTTCCGCTTGCCCCGATGATGGAAAATCTTGTTTCAATAGAAAATGAGGAATTGAATTTTGAAAAATTTTCTGATGCAAAGTCACTTTTGCCAAAATTGATAAAAAATGAAATTGACATTGGATTTTTACCCCCGAATGTTGCCGCAAAGGCTGCAAATTCTTCAAATAATTCAATAATTTGTCTTGCAGTTACAGGGCAGGGAAATTTGAGCCTCATTTCAAGAAATCAAAATATAAAAAGTCTGAATGATTTACAGGGCAAAACCGTTTATATTGCAGGGCAGGGCGCCACTCCTGATTATATGACAAAATTTCTGCTTTCTGAAAATCTCATTGATTTTACGGAGAATGGCGAAAAATCTGACGAAAAAACTGTAAATCTTGATTTTTCAATTCCAACTGCGCAAATTGCCGCCATGATGATTGCCGGTAAAATTGAATATGCCGTTGTTCCAGAGCCTTTTTCTACAATCGCAAAACTAAAAGATTCATCAATAAAAACTGTGATTGATTTTCAAAAAGAATTTACTGCGGTTACCCAAAAACAAAATTATCCGCTTACAGTTCTTGTTGCTTCAAGAAAATTTGCAGAAGAAAACACGGAAGTTTTAAATAAATTTCTTGAACTTTACTCGCAATATTTGAATGAAGCGGTTTCTGACATAAAAAATAGCGCAAGACTTTGCGAAAAACATAATCTTGGACTCAAATATGACGTTGTTTTGAACAGTTTTTCTTCTTCCGCATACGTTTTTATTCCCGCCCGCGATGCAAAATCAGATCTTGAGTACCTTTTCCAGATTTTTATGAAAAATGAACCTTCGTCAATTGGCGGAAAACTTCCAGACAATGATTTTTATTACTAAAAAAAAGATTTTAAACCTTCTGCCATATTTGATTTCTCTTTTTTTTATTTTTGCGCTGTGGAGTTTTTTGGCACTTTTAGTAAAATCTGATTTGATTTTGCCTCCTCCGTTAAAAGTTTTTAGAACATTATTTTTACTTTTAAAAACTCAAAAATTCTGGATTTCACTTTTTTTTACATTTTTGAGGATTTTGATTTCAGTTTTGATTTCCGTACTTTTAGGAAGTCTGATTGGAATTTTGACTGCAAATTTTAAATTTTTTGACAGATTTTTTGCAATTCCGCTTGGAATTTTCCGTTCCGTGCCGGTTGCAGCGTTTATTCTTGCAGCATTTTTCTGGTTCAATTCTGATTTTTTACCGATTTTTGCCTGCGTTTTAATGACACTTCCGGTTATGGCGGGCAGCGTCAAAGGCGGGATTTTATCAACTCCATCACAAATGTTGTTTTTGGCAAAGTGTCACAATTTTGGTTTTGTAAAAACTGTAAGATATTTTCAGTGGCCTTACGCAAAATCATCATTTTTGGAAGGTTTATACCAGGTTTTTGCAATGAGCTGGAAAGTCATTTCTGCCTGCGAAATTCTTTGCCTTCCAAAATATGCTGTGGGCTCACTAATGCAAAAATCACAAATTCATCTTGAAACTTCCGAAGTCATAGCACAGACAATCGCCTTAGTATTTTTCAGTATGATTTTTCAGATTTTGTTGCAAAAAATTATAAAGATGACTAAAAATCAAAATTAAAATATAATTTTTAAAGTTGCCTCAAGAAAAATTTAAGTTCTATGAGGTTTCTTTAAGATAAAATCACTGTTTAAAAGACAGTTTTAGAGGGTATTATGAAAGAGTTTCTTGAATACAAGACAGTCCGCAATGACGCTTTAAAAATTGCAGCAAAAATTTACGAAGATGGTTTTATTCCTGATGTTCTGTACTGTTCACTTCGTGGCGGTGCTTATATGGCAAACGTTATCAGCGAATATTTTAAAATTCTTTCAAAAGAAAAAGGTTTTCACCCGGTTTTATATGCAGGAGTTGTTGCTCGTTCCTATTCTGATATTGCGCAGCACACTCAGGTTTACATTGACGGTTGGACATACCCGCCAGAAAATCTGCGTCCCGGCGATAAAATTCTTTTGGTCGATGATATTTTTGATTCCGGCCGTACAATTAATTTTCTCACAGAAACTCTGATGAACAGTCGCGGAATTCCTCGCAGTGATATCAAGGTTGTTGTTCATGATTATAAATATTTTACGTATTACAAAGAGCAGCTCCCGATTCAGCCTGATTATTATTGCCGAAAATTTGAAATCAATTCTCCGGAAGAAAATCGCTGGATTCATTATATGAGTCACGAACTTGTAGGTTTGTCAAAAGAAGAACTTGAAAAATACTATTACAAAGATGAACCAGAACTCCGCAACATTTTAGGACCGTATTTAGGAAAATAAATGTCGCATTTTTCCTGCCAGAAGATTTATGAATGGTAAAAAAATATTCATTTTTTTGAATTTCCTCATTTTTTTGACTCTTAACGCTTATTCTCAGATTAATGTTGTAAATCCAATTGAAGGAAAGTGGGCCAATAAACAAATGCTGGTGATTGACACCGCCAGCGATAAAGCGCCTTGTGATTATTACTATTCAGTTGACGGTTCAGACCCAGAACTTTTTGGTTTTGCCTATGATGAACCGGTTTTGCTGGAACTGACAGGAAACATAACTTTAAAAATCGTAAAAATAAATCAGGATAATTCCACAGAAAACAAGACTGTAAAATATACTGTAAAGCAAAATCCTGCGAACATGGCGACATATCATGATTTTATTCAGTCATTTTACGAAAGTGGAATAATTAATTATCCGGCTGGCACAACAATTAATCTTCCGCAAAATCTTGAGTACAGCACTAATGCAGACGGCGAATCGTTTTTTAGCACGACAGAATTTTGTCTGGACCCGGATTGTGTTTTGACTCGCTATGTTCCTGTAACGGCAAAGGATTTAAAAATAAATCAAAAGTGGCGTTTTATTGTCCGGACAATTCCGCCGGCCACGACATCTTTTAGCCGCACAAATCTTCCTTTTGAAATTTCTGATTGGAAAAATATTTCTTTTTTTGATAACACAAAACTTTATAAAATTGATAACGGAAAATGGCGAACTGCCTGCCAGATAAAAAATCTTGATAGAACTGTCAGCCATATTATTTCGTGGCGCGATGCACAATCTGAAAACGGCGTAAAAAATCTTTCTGAATTTATAGTCCTTCCGCCAAAACCGGTTTTAAAAAATAAAATTCTTGAAGATGGTGCGGTTTTGTACAGTCTTCAAGGTGACGAAAGTTATACGCTCGGCGTGTTAAATTCTCAAAAAAAAGAAACTTGTGAACTTTACAAACAGGTTTCTGCAGATGTTTTTTACGGCGAAAAATGCGAAGGAAACTTAAAATTAGGAGTTTTTTCGTCATCAGTTTTCCAGGGCGAACTTGAAGTTTCTTACAAGATTGATAAAAGACCGCCTCAAACGCCTTCTGTTTTGCCGTCAGAAAATGGTTTTTATTTAAGAAAAAATGTGCAGCTTGATATTTCGTGCGAAAATGATTCAAAATCTGAACTTTTTGTTTCAGTTTCCGGGCCTTTTGTCATAAAAAATCTTGAAAAAGCCTTAAAAACCCCGGAAGAATATTTTAAGAACATAAAAATTTCTGAATACCAAAAAATTTCTTCGTCTTCTTGCTCTGTTATTTTAAAACGCACAGGCTCCGCTCCGGTATTTTATAAAATTTCTTCCTACACAAAAAAAGGCGACGCAATAAGCAAAACTTCCGACTATTCTGTGATTATAGATTCTGTGAATTTTTATTTTGACGGAAATGCAAAATCCTCAAATGTAAATAACGTGGCACGCGGTTCAGTCGTAAATCCTTTTTCCACTTTTGATGAATGTCTTGAAGCTATAAATTCCAACGAAAAAATCATACTTACCGTCAGCGGAAAACTTGTAATTCCAAAGGGTAATCACAAAATTAACTCAAATGTGAACTTAAACGCACTAAAAAATGCAGAAATTATTTTTTCTCCGGGCGCAAATCTTACGTTAAATAATTCTGATTTTAAAATAAAAGACTGCACAATAAAAAATGAATCAGATTCAAAATATGAAAATTTTGTTCCACTTTTTAACGTGCAAGATTCCGTTTTGAGTTTTGAAAATTCAGTTTTTTCTGTGAATTTTTCAAAAAATGCAAATATTTTTAATTCATCTTCCTCAGAACTTTCATTCTCTAACTGTTTGATTTCTCTAAAAGGAAAAACTTACGCGACCTGTTTTAATTCTGTAAATTCAAAAATTCAAATTGAACGTTCAACTATAACTTCCGCTGCCGACACAGCATTGATTTTTTCCACACTGCAAACTGAACTTTCCGTAAAAAATTCAATTTTGAGCGTATTTGCCAAAAACGGTTTTATTGGTGAACTTTCCGGCGGAAATTCAATCTTTGAAAAAAATGAAATAAAAGTTTCGCTTTCAAAGAAAACTTCCGAAGATTCTTATTTTTATACTTCAAAAAATGCTCAGCTTAAGGAAATTCAAAATGAATATTCAGAAAATTGAAAATTTTACGGCCGGTTTTGATGAAGCAGGGCGGGGGCCTCTTGCAGGTCCGGTTTGTGCTTCCTGCGTTGTTTTGCCAAAAGATTTTCCACTTGAAATTTTAAATGATTCCAAAAAACTTTCCGAAAAAAAACGGAAATCCGCAGAAAGTATACTCAAAGAAAAATCCTGTTGGGGAATTGCGCTTGTTGATGAAAAAAAAATAGACGAAATTAATATTTTGCAGGCAAGTCTTCTTGCAATGAAAAACGCATTTTTGCAAATGTACGAAAAATTACCGCTTTGGGCAGAAAAAAATAATATTGAACTTAATTCCATTCATCTTGAAGGAATTGCGGACGGAACTTTTTGTCCCGATGTTGAAATTGAATGTCGCTCTATGGTCAAGGCTGACGCAAAAGTGCCGGAAGTTATGGCGGCCAGTATTCTTGCAAAAACCTGCCGTGACGATTTTATGATTCAGATGTCTAAAAAATATCCTCAGTATGGCTACGAAAAACACAAAGGATATCCCACAAAAGCGCACATCGAAGCCTGCCTGAAATACGGCCCGTCCCCAATTCAGCGCCTGAGTTTTAATTACAAAAAATAATCCTAAAAAAATGCCGTCCCAGATTTTTTTATCTCCAGAACGGCATTTTTTGATTTGGGAGCCTCTAAAAATTGCAATTTTTAGAGATGCCCATTTATTCTTCTACTTTTTCGTCTTCAGAAGTTTCTACTGCTTTTTTAGAAACAACGTGAATTCTTCCTGTTTTTTTAACTCTGCTTTCAGAACTTTCTTCAGCATTTTTTGAATCAGATTTTAAGCGGTAAACTTTTTTTCCGTTTTCGCCAGCAGTTTTACCGTATTTTGCATCTTTAGCGGCTTTCTTTTCTTTTGCTGCCTTCTGTCGTGATTTTCTGTCTTTTTCAATAAAATCCAGAGATTTTTCCATTCCCTGTAAAAATTTCTGCATATCTTCGGCAAAAATTGCAACCTGATGTCTGTCCTGTTCAGCTCCATCACGGTTTTTGCTTTCTACAATCTGAAGAAAAACGTCACCTGTGCGGTTTTCCTTTACATTAAAAAAATATGAACGATTATCAAGATAGATTTGAGTTGTAAAAAGTTCTCCTCGTGCTCCCATAAAAAACTCCTGAAATTGGGAAAATCCCCGAAAAGAACCTTCCCTAAAAATATACAAATAAAATATCAGAATATGAGCGGAATTTCAAGAAATGTTTTTATTTTACGGGCGGTCCGCGCGCAATCCTTTGGCTTGCTTCGTCGCTATGGTCAGCAGTTCCGGTTCCCTCCAAAGTCCTCGGCGCCCAAATTGTGCGCCTGCGGGCTTCCGTTCGGCTTTTGAAAAAGCCTTCACGGCTGCTTCCCAGCGCTACCGCAAAGTCGTGTCATAAAATGAATCGCCCCGTGTCATGCTGAATTTATTTCAGCATCTTTGACTTCCCGAAACATTTTATTTATTAAAAGTCGAATTTACTTCCTTTACGGCAGTCAAAAGTTCAAAAATTGATTTTTCTGAAGTTTCAGAACCGTAACTGAATCTTACGGCGGTTTCGCGTATATCAGAAGGCACGTTCATTGCCTCTAAAATTGGCCGTGAAGCTTTTTTTGTGGAACAGGCACTTCCCGTAGAAATATAAAATCCTTTTGAATCAAGGGCACGGAGCATTACATTTCCCGGAATATTTTTAAACGCGGCCTGAACAACAAAAGGTGAATATAACTCAGGTTTTTCAAGTCTGTATGGCGGAACAATAGTGCAGTTTTTCAGTTCACTTAATTTTTGCACAAATTCTTTTGAAATTTTTAAAGCGTTTTCGTTTACAAAATCCGTAGAATTTGTTTTTAAGAAATATTTTTCAAGACATTTTGAAAATGCAACGGCACCAAGTACGTTTTCGGTTCCACTTCTGACATTTTTTTCCTGGCCGCCACCGCGCAAAAATGATTCAATATTTTCTTTTGAATATAAAATTCCAATTCCGCGCGGACCGCAAATTTTGTGTGCACTGAATGCGGCGGAATCAATGCCGTCATAACTAAGATTCAGCGGAATTTTGCCGGCAGCCTGAACGCAATCAACGTGAAATTTTGGTTTACGCTTTCCTTTTCCAAATTCTTTAATCACGTCTGCAATTTCATAAATTGGCTGAATTGCTCCGGTTTCATTATTTACTGCCATAACGCAAACAAGGTAAGTGTCATCGCTCAATGCTGATTTTACGGCCTGCGGTGTTATAAATCCGTTTTTATCAGAAGGAATCACGCCAACATTCCAGCCACATTTTTTCAGTTGATTAGCCTGTTCTCTGATTGCCGGATGTTCAAGCGCACTGATTAAAACTTTTCCTTTTGCAGGCTTTTCCAAAACTGAAAGCAGTGCAATCTGGTCACTTTCAGTGCCACCGGAAGTAAAATAAATATTTTCAGTTTTAACGCCCATTGCATCTGCACAGCGTTTTCTGGCTTCTTCAAAAACTGAGCGGGCTTTTTTTCCAACATTATGAGTGCTAGACGGATTACCCCAGTTTTTTAGTGTAATTTCAACGGATTCTTTTAAAATTTCTTCATCACAGGGACTTGTTGCTGCCCAATCAAAATAATGTTCTTTTTCAATTTGTAAATTTTCTGACATTTTTTATTTTAAAACCGCCATAATTTCTGAATCTTCAACTTCTTCAATCACAATGTCACCAACGTCCTTTGGAATAATAAGCCGGATTTTTGAATTCAGATTTTTTTTGTCTTTGTGCATAGCCTTTGCAAAACGTTCCCCAATGGCACCGCCCTGAACAATTTTGGGCACAGTTCCGGTTTCATAGCCGTAAAGAGTCAGAATATTCAAGAATTTATCTTTTGTAGACTCAAGACAATAACTTTTGTTACAGCTGACGCAAATTGCTCTTCCAATTCCCCACATAACTGCTTCGCCGTGTGTAATTGTGCCAAGTCCTGCAATAGATTCCAGTGCGTGGCCAAAAGTATGCCCAAGATTAAGCGTTGCCCGGATATTCTGTTCAAGAAAATCTTTTTCTACAACTTCCGATTTTGCTTTTACGCAGTGAAGTATAATTTCGTCCAAAAGATTTCTGTCGCGTTTTTTAATTTCTTCAGATTTAGTTTCAAAAAGTTCAAAAAGTTCTTTGTCAAAAAGAATTGCGGTCTTAATTGCTTCGCCCAATCCCGAAAAATATTGATTTTCTGGAAGGTACTGAACAAATTCCGGGAAAAAATAAAGGTGAGTGGCAGGAAAAAACGAACCAATCATATTTTTGTAACTGTCAAAATCACAGCCGGTTTTTCCGCCAATTGCAGCGTCTACCATTGCAAGAAGCGTTGTCGGAACTAATTGCACGGAAGTTCCACGTTTGTAAATTGAAGCGGCAAACGCCGTTAAATCACAAATTACGCCTCCGCCAATGCCAACAAAAACGTCCTTTCGTGAAAAATCCGCATCAAGTGCATTTCTGATTATTTCAAGTACGCTTTCAATTGTCTTGTAAGGCTCCCCAGAACCCAGAATAATAAGTCTGTCTTTGCCGCAAACTCCGTCGTCAAATTCAGAAATAAAAGACTTCATGCAATCAAGGCTTGCAACTGTTGCGTCCGTCACAAAAAAACGGCGCGGACCGTCGGTTTCACTTCCGGGATTAAAAATTGCCAGAAGATTCGGCACTCCATTAAAAAAACTAATCTCCGATTTTTTTGTACCCGCATAAATTGCCGGATACGAAATTTCAAATTTTTCGTCACTCATGGCGTTCATTTTATCAGTTTTGCCGTGGACTGAAAAGTAAAGTTTTTTGTTCAAATTTTTGCATCAAATTTTTGCGTAATTCACAATCAGGATTTTTTTCAGTATATTTAACTTATGAAAAGGATTTTGAAAGCGTTTTTTGTTTTAATTTCTTCTGCGGGTCTTTTAATTTCGTGTAATCGCAGTTCAAAAGTTCAGGAACTTAGTGAAAATCAGCTTTTTGAAATTCCCTACGGTAATTTTGAAGAACAGCTCAGCATTTCAGATTTAAATAACATTGGCGACTGCCGTTTTGGAATTGCCATGCGTGACGGCTTTTTTTACATTGTGAACGGCGAAGCTAAAAAAATCATGGAATTAAATTCTTACGGTGATTTGCTGACTCTTTTTTATAACGAAGATTCCGAAACTTCGCGCCTGATTTCAAAATCAAATCGTCCAGATGAAAGCATACATCACGAAATTTCTTATCCTTTTGATTTTCCCGGAAAACTTGCCGTAGATTCAAACAAAAATATTTATGTTGTGTGTACAATTCCACGCGACCGGCAGGAACAGACGGACAAAAAATCTTCGCTTTACTGCGACACAGTTCTACGCCTTGCCCGCGACGGTTCTTCCGTTGATTATATTGGTCAGCAGGGGCCTGGCGGAACTCCTTTTCCTTATATTATAAATGTTTACACAACTTCCAGCGATGAACTTGTCGTAGTTGCAAAAAATACTGAAGGAATGATTGTTTACTGGTTTGCAACTGACGGATATTTAAAGTATATGGTTCCTGTTCGTGAAGCTGATGCGCCGGCACTAAAATCAAAAGATGCCGTTTCTGAAAATTTTCTGACCATTCAAAATGTCGTTCCGGATTTAAATGATTACAAACTTTACGTAAGCGTTGATTATTTTTCGACTTATATTGACGAAGAATCAAAAGTTCAGTCTGGAATAAATTATGTTCAGACAATGCTTCACACTCTGAATATTGAAAATGAATCTTATGAAGACGGCGTAATTATTCCGCCATACGAAGAATCTGTTGTTTCTGATTACAGCCGCCTGACTTATAGAATTCCTTATGATTTTCTGGGCGTTACAAAATCCGGCTGGAAATTTTTTATTGTAAAAACTGATGACGGTTTTAATGTTGAAATGATACAGACCGAAAATCAAAAAAATCTGCGCCGTCATTTTGTTGTTAATCATTCTGATATTCTTTTTGATACGATGCATCTTTCAGAAAACGGTCTTATTACCGCTTTTTATCTTCAAAAAGAAAATTCCAGAGTTGTGTGGTACCGTACAGACACTTTGATAGAAAGTATCCTAAAAAATTAACGCAGAACGAAAATGTTTGAAAATGTAGACGAAGGTCATTTGGATAAAGATGAGGATAATAACTTTCATTTTTATTATGACCGCGAAAAAAGAATTAAAAATGCCCCTCAAATTGTAAAAGATTTTTACGCCGGAAAAAATAAACCGGTGAAGGGAATTAGAATTTTTTTTACAAAACAAAACCGTTATATCACTTTTGCGCTGATTTTTTTTATTGCGGCGATTTTTATTTACTCGTCAATGAATAAATCGCGAAGTTACGCAAAAATTCAGGATTTGGACTGTGAACTTTCTTCTTTTGTTTACGAAAATCAGGTTTACACAAAATTAAATGTAAAACGAAATGTAAAATCAAAACAGACTGCGCCTCGTCAGGTGACTGTAGATTTTTACATAATAAACGGTGATAATCAGATTGCTTTTACGGAAACTCAGGCTTTTATTTATGAAAGTGGAGAAAAAAATCTTGGAATGAAAAATACGGATTATGAAATTCTCCGGGTTGAAGCAAAAGTCACTGTAGATGGCGTTGAAAAAGAATTAAGTGCAAATACAAAAAGATAAAGGCAGGAAAATATGAGTCGTTCGGTTGCGTGTATTGATGTGCGGAATGGAAAAGTTTTTATTGCAAAAAGGCAGAATAAAGGTGATATGGCAAACCGCTGGGAATTTCCCGGTGGAAAAATTGACGAAGGTGAAACTGATAGTGAAGCAATTTTGCGCGAAATGTCTGAAGAATTCGGTGTAAAAGTTCAGCCGGGCGAAAAACTTGCGGAAGTTGAATTTGAACATAAAGGCAAAAAATGTTATGTAACGGCGTATTCTGTTCATTTTGAGGAAGACGGAATTGAACGTCGCTTTAATCTTTCTGAGCACACGGATTATAAGTGGGAAGATTTTTCTAAAATCCCGGAATTAAGTTTTGTCGATTCAGACCTTCTTTTGTATTCAAAAATAAAAGACAGATTTTTAAAATAAAGTGTGAATATGAATAAAAGTTTAAATATTTTTTTGATTTTTTTGATTTTTTCAGCCTCGTTTATTAATTTTTCCTGCAAAAAACAAAAGGAAGAACCGGTTGTTTTTGATTCTTCATATCCTCTGGCCCTTGCACCGGACGTTCAGTGGGCTTTAGTTACAGCGCCTTACGCGGCATTTCGTTTAAATCCTTCCTGGGATTCTGAAATTTCTGCAAATTGCCGTAGCGGAGAAGTTTTGCAGGTAATGGGATTTTGTCAGACAAAAAATAAAGAAAAAAATGATTCTTATACAAAGTGGTATCTTTTTGAACAGGGCTGGCTTTCTGCGGAAAGTATTTCTGTTTATTCAAACCGCTATAAAGCTCAAAAAGCCGGAGAAAAATTCAACAAATGATAATCGCAGAAATTGGAACAAGTCACGAAGGTTCTGAAGAAAAGGCCAGAAATCTTATTGATACAGCCGCGGACGCTGGCGCAGATACAATAAAATTTCAGTGGGTTTATGCTGATGAAATTCTGCATCCTGACACTGGATTTGTAAAACTACCCACCGGAAATATTCCGCTTTACGAAAGATTTAAACAGCTTGAATGTCCCCTGCAATTTTATAAAAAAATGCTTGATTATGTTCATCAAAAAGGCTGTAAATTCTGCTGTTCTCCGTTTGGCCTAAAATCAATGAAAGAACTTTTGAGCATAAATCCTGACGTTGTAAAAATTGCATCCCCAGAATTAAATCACTACAAAATGCTTGAATTTTTGCGTGATTACAGAAATAAACAGATTGCGGACGGAAAATCTCCTGTCCCGGTCGTTTTGTCTTCCGGCGTTTCAAAACTGGCGGACATAGAAAAAGCGATTGATATTATTGGCCGGCAAAATGTAAGTTTACTGCACTGCATTACAAGTTATCCCGCTCCGGAATCTGAATATAATTTAAAACTGATTACGAATTTAAAAAATATTTTTGGAATTGAATGTGGCGTAAGTGATCATTCCCTGGATCCTGTTTTAGTGCCGGCTTTGAGTATTGCCTGTGGTGGAACTGTAATTGAAAAACATATTACTTTAAGTCGAAAAACTTCCGGGCTTGATGACCCGGTAGCCCTTGAAGGCGAACAGTTTGCCCTGATGGTTCATGTTGTGCATCAGTGTGAGGCGACCTTAAAGCATTATGGAATGGAACTTGGCGTTAAACGAATTTTCCAGCAGCTTGGTGAACAGTTTGGCGAGCAAAAAATAACTGAAGTTCTTGGCGATGGCGTTAAAAAACTTGCTGCGTCAGAAAGTGCAAACTACGGAAGAACAAACCGCAGCCTTCATTACATGAAAAATTTATGCAAAGGCCACGTAATTCAAAACAGCGATGTTGAAATTTTGCGCACGGAAAAAGTCCTGACTCCCGGAATTTCTCCAGAATTTTACGACCAGATTCAAGGAAAAATCTTAAGAAAAGACATAACTTCCGGAGATGGCGTGCAGTGGTCTGATTTTTAGGAAAGTGCAGAAGCAATCAGATTCATTCCGTCTAGCGTAAGATTTGCGTCAACAAAATCAAACATATTTGTAATTGGCGAAAGCATACTGTTTAAACCGCCAGTTGCAATTACCTTGACATTATCAGAGCGTGTCCCGGTTTCTTTTTCCATATCGATTTTCATTTGACTGATGAGGGATTCTACAAGACCTTTGTAACCGAACAAAATTCCAGATTGAATTGAAACAATTGTGTTTTTTCCAAGACTTGTTGGCGGAATTTCTAATGCAACGGAAGGCAATTGTGCCGTGTTTGTAAAAAGTGAATTAAAAGCAGTTCTTATTCCCGGTGCAATGGCAATGCCTGCAATATTTCCGTTTTTATCAACCGCCGTAAAAGAAAGGGCTGTGCCAAAATCGCAGACAATGCACGGAGTTTTATATTTTGTCCACGCTCCGTAAGCGTCGCTGTAAAGGTCAGTTCCAATTTCGTGAATGGCCGTTTCTGGAATTTTTACCGAAAGTTTTTTATAAATGTCCGGACCCAAAATTAAAGGCTTTTTTCCGGTCAATTTTTGAGTGACGGTAACAAAAGGTCCTGTTAAAACCGGCACAACTGAACTGATTATTGTTTTTGTGATTTTTGAAGAATCAACTTTCTGGTCATTTAATAAAAATCTTACGATTGTAAAATATTCGTCGCCAGTTTTTTTAGAATCTGTTGAAATCCTGAAAATATTGATGATTTTGTCATTTTCAAAAATTGCACATTTTATATTTGTGTTTCCAATGTCAAAAACTAAAGTCATAAAACACCCGTAAAGACTAAAAAATTAATATCTGTTATTATACTGATCAGGTGATTTTATGAAAACAAATGCATTAAAGGGAATGAAAGATATTCTGCCACAGGAGCAGAAACTTCGCGATTATATTCAGAATAAAATTCTTGAAACTTACCGTTCAGCCGGTTTTGAACGGATTTCTACGCCAATCATTGAAGATATTGAAAATCTTGATAAATCTGATGGTGGCGACAATTTAAATCTCATTTTTAAAATTCTTAAACGTGGAGAAAAACTTGACGAAGCCGTTGCCGCAGGAAATCCAAAAGAATTTTCTGATATGGGCCTTCGGTATGATTTAACGCTTCCTCTTACACGTTTTTATGCCGCGAATAAAGAAAATCTTACAAATCCGTTTAAAGTTATTCAGACTGACCGTGTTTACCGTGCAGAACGTCCGCAAAAAGGCCGTCTCCGCGAATTTATTCAGTGCGACATTGATATTCTTGGCGATTCTTCTAACAATGCGGAAATTGAACTGATTGACGTTACCGCCCGCGCAATGATGGCAATTGGTTTTAAAGATTTTACAATAAATATTAATGACCGCCGAATTTTACGAAATATGCTTTTGACAATGGGATTTAGCGCTGAAAGTCTTGATTCTGTCTGCATTTCTTTTGATAAAATGGACAAAATTGGCGCCGACGGTGTAAAAGCTGAACTTGTTGAAAAGAATTTCCCGGAAAATGCAGTTAATGCACTTTATGATTTTATTTCTTCCGGAGCAGAAAATATTACTTTGGACCAGGTTGCTTCTAAATGTTCTGATGTTTCTGTTGCTGATGATTTGAAGTATATAATTGCAGAGTCAAAAAAAGTTGCAGGCGGAAAGTACAAAATTGCTTATTGCCCGAGCCTTGTTCGCGGACAGGGATATTATACCGGCGCAGTTTTTGAAATTGCCTGCCCACAGTTTAGCGGTGCCGTTGGTGGCGGTGGCCGTTATGATAATCTGATTGGAAAATTTACAGGACAAGCGGTTCCGGCCGTTGGTTTTTCAATTGGATTTGAAAGAATTTGCGGTATTCTTTTGGAACAGGGCTACAAAATTCCTGATGAAAAAGAAAAATGTGCAGTTTTGTACGAAGAAGGAATTGATTTTGCAGAAGTTTTAAAAAAGGCAGAAGAATTGAGAAAAGATTATAATGTTGCGGTTTTTAAAATGAATAAAAAGGCCGGCCCCCAGTTTGCAATGCTTGAAAAAAACGGATTTACAAAATTTGAAAAAATGAAAAAATAATTTTTTTTGAGTGAGGGATTGCAGCCGCGTAAGCGGTTCGGACTTGCAAGGCAAGGCTGAACGAAAAAATTGCACCACAAAAAATAAAATGATTTGCGAAAAATTTTTGTTTTTCGTGGCATTTTGAAAAACGCTTTGAATATAAAGTGCAATTTTATAGCGCAAAAGCCCGCCCCTGAGCGCAACTTTTCATAAAATTAAAAACTTACACGGAGACTTGCGCGAAGGGGCACTTCCAGAAATCAAAACATATTGACAGAAAACCTTTAATTTTGTACTGTTATATAGTCATTTTTAATAGAATTATTAAAAGACTCGTGTTTCCCACGGGTCTTTTTTGTTGTAGGAAAAGTTTTATGGAATATACAGATTACAGTTCAATAAAATATTACCCGGAATGTTCAGCGCTTGTTGAAGGTTTGGGGTATAAACTTGTTGAATTAAAAATTGTGCCGGGTAAAACTGTTACAAAAATTTCTGCGATGATTACTCCGTCTTCTAATGATGTTGATTTGGGAGTTAATGATTGTGCAAAAGTTCACCGGGTTTTGTTGCCACGTCTTGAAGCTTTGCTTGGAACGGAAGACACTTCAATGGAATTAACAAGTCCTGGAATTGAACACAATATAAAAAATGCTGCGGAATTTGAAGTTTTTACGGGGCGTTCTGTTCGTGTCTGGGATAAGACAATTAATGACTGGAACAGTGGCGTTGTAAAATCCGCTGATAAAAAATCGGTTACGTTGGAAAAAGAGAATGGTGAATTGCAAACCGTTCTTTATGAAAATATAGCAAAAGCAAAATTTATTTATACTAAAATCAAGGAGGCTTAATTATGTCAGAAATGGCAGAAGCTATCCGCCAGTTGATTCAGGAAAGAGGTTATTCTGAAGAATCAGTACGGCAGACAATTGAAAAAGCGCTGAAAGCTGCTTACAAAAGAACTTATGGAACAGATGAAAATGCAATCGTAACTTTTGAAGATGATATGTCAGATGTTTCACTTTTTTCGCGAAAAGTTGTTATTGACGGCGTTTATGATCCTGTAAAAGAAATTGAACTTGAAGATGCAAGAAAACTTGTTCCGGATATTGAAGAAGGCGATGAAATTGATATTCTTGAAGATCCAAAAACTTTTGACAGACAGGCAGTTTCTAACGGTAAACAGACCGCTCATGTTGGGTTAAACGAAACTTATAAAAATTCACTTATAAATGAATATAAAGACAAAATTGGCGAAATCATCATCGGATATTACCAGCGCGAACACAACGGAAATATTTATGTTGATTTGGGCAATTCAGGAAAAATTGAAGGATGGCTTCCTGTTAAATATCAGTCAAAACTTGAATTCTACGAAAAAAATGACAGAATCAAGGCTTTGATTGTTGATATTAAACCTACAAATTCTGGAATTCAGCTGGTACTTTCAAGAAGTGACCCTAAACTTGTAAGTTCTATTCTTGAAAAAGAAGTTCCAGAAATTGCCGATGGCACTGTAGAAATTGTAAGAATTGTCCGCGATGCCGGATACAGAACAAAAATTGCCGTTTCTACAAAATTTGAAGGCGTAGATCCTGTTGGTGCGTGTGTTGGACAGAAAGGTTCGCGAATTCAGAATGTTATCCGTGAACTTTTGAACGAAAAAATTGATGTTTTGAGATATGAATCAGATCCTGTTGAATTTATTAAGAATGCGCTTTCTCCGGCTCAGGTTGAAAAAGTTGTAATTCTTGATGCAGAAAAACGTCAGGCACTTGCAATTGTTGATGACAGTCAGTTCTCGCTTGCAATTGGTCGTCAGGGTCAGAATGTTAGGCTTGCAAATAAACTTTGTGACTGGAATATTGACGTTAAGACAGTTGAACAGGCTAAGGACATTGATCTTTCTGCTATCAGTACGGTTCAGAATGCAAAGAATCTCTTTTCTGATGATGTTTTTGACGAAAATGCTGATGATGAAATTCTTACAATCGCAGAACTTCCTGGAGTAGACAAGAAAGTTGCAGATTTGCTTGCACAGAATGGTATTTCTGATGTTCAGGACTTCGTTAATGCTTATGATGATAACGCAATCAATATTGAAGGCATTACATCAGAAGAACTTGAAACTGTAAATAATCTGATTAACGAAAGTTGTGAAGTTGTGGACGAAAACGCTTCAGAACAAAACGCTGAAACTTCTCAAAATGCAGAAAGTCCGGCAGAAGAAAGTGCAGCAGAGGAAGAAGAATATTTCTGTCCTGAATGTGGTGCAAAAATTACTCTTGATATGACAAAATGTCCAAAATGTGGATGTGAGTTTGAATTTGAAGAGGACGAGGATAAATAAGTAAATGGCAGATGAATCAGAAAAAAAACAATCGTATGTAGTACACAGAAAGCCGCAGGCTCCTGTAAATCAGAATAACTCAAATAATCAGGCAAATCAGGCTCAGAATGCAAATGCTGCTTCTGGACAAAAGAAACGGGTTGTAATTGTAAGAAAATCGCAACCTTCTTCTGACGCAGCTTCTGCAAAAACGCCTGCTGATGCTGTAAAAAAAGAAAATGTCAGAGTTGTTGTAAAAAAAGCTGATTCATCTGTTGCTCAGAATGAAAATAAATCAGCCGTTACAGAAAATCCTGCGCCAAAAACTGAAAAACCGGTTCAGGAAAAAACTTCTGTTGAAAAGCCTGCTTCGGAAAAAAATCCTGCAGAAAAAACTTCAGCTGAAAAATCTGCTCAGAATTCAACTTCTCAGACAGGTACAAATGTTCAGCGCCGTGCAACTACTTTTGAACTGAATCCTTCAAGACCAAACGTAAAGGCCGGAAATCTTTCTGATAGGGGAAGAAACAATAACGGTTATAACAGAAACGGCTATAATCGTGACGGAAATAACGGCGGTTACCGCGGATACAATAATTATAACAACAATGGTCAGAATAACGGCCAGAACCGCGGATATAATCGTGACGGCGGTGGTTTTAACGGAAATCAGGCGCGCCAGAGTTATCAGAACCGTGAACGCGATAATAACAATCGCGATGGCAACGGATTCAACGGCGGATACAGAAATAATCAGAATGGTCAGCGTTACGGAAATAATCAGAACGGTGGCTTTAATCGTGGCGGACAGGGCGGATTTAACCGCGGTGGTCAGGGACAGAATCGTTTTGGTTCAAATGGCCAGGGTGGCGGTTTCAGACCTAGAACTGGCGGAATGGGCGCTGCAGCTCCTCTTCCAATTGATCAGGGCCGAAGTCAGGGTAAAAAGGCTGCCTTCAAGGGTAAAAAACAGGTTTATAACCGCAAAGACGAAGAGCAGTATGATGATAAATTCTTTGAACAGAAGAAAAAGGTTGACACTCCTGCAAGCGTAGTTCCAAAAGAAATTGAAATTATGGAAACAGTTTCAGTTTCGGATCTTGCTAAAAAAATGAATCTTAAGGCAAGTGAAGTAATCGGAAAACTCATGAGTATGGGAATGATGGTTACAATCACACAGTCAATTGATTCTGATACGGCGACACTTCTTGCTGCAGAATACGGTTGTGAAGTTCATCTGGTTAGCCTTTATGATGAAACAGTCATTGAAGGTGATAAGGATGACGGTGTCGAATTGAAGCCTCGTCCACCAATTGTTACTGTTATGGGACACGTTGACCACGGTAAAACTAAAACTTTGGACGCAATCCGAAATTCTCACGTTGCGGAAGGCGAAGCTGGCGGTATTACACAGTCAATTGGTGCTTATTGCGTTACAACTCCAAAAGGTAAGATTACATTCCTTGATACTCCAGGTCACGAAGCCTTTACAATGATGCGTGCGCGTGGTGCTCAGGTAACTGATATTGTTGTTCTTGTTGTTGCCGCTGATGACGGTGTTATGCCTCAGACTCTGGAAGCCTTGAATCATGCAAAAGACGCAAAGGTTCCTATTATTGTTGCAATTAACAAAATTGATAAACCGGATGCAAATCCTGATAGAATTAAAACTCAGCTTTCTGAATTGGGACTTGCTCCTGAAGAATGGGGCGGAGATACTCAGTATGTAAATATTTCCGCACTTAAAAAGCAGGGTATTGATGACCTTCTTGATGCAATTCTTCTGCAGGCTGAAATGCTTGAACTTAAAGCAAACTTTGAATGTCGCGCTGAAGGTAAAATTCTTGAATCTCAGGTTGATCAGGGCCGCGGTGTTGTTTCTTCTGTTATTGTGCAGCGTGGTACTTTAAAACAGGGCGATCCTTTTGTTGCAGGAATTTATTCTGGACGTGTTCGTGCCATGTTTGATGACCGCGGAAAACGAATTCAGGAAGCGGGACCTTCTACTCCGGTTGAAGTTCTTGGTATGGAAGAAATGCCAAATGCCGGCGATCCTTTCCAGGTTACAGAATCTGAAAAAGATGCACGTGCAATTTCTACAAAACGCCAGGAATTAAAGAGATTTGAAGCTGCAAAAGCGGTTAAGAAAACTACTCTTGATACACTTTACAATGATATTGCGGACAGTGAAGTTAAAGAACTCAAAGTCATCATCAAAGCGGACTTGCAGGGTTCTGCGGAAGCACTTAAAGCATCACTGGAAAAACTTTCTACAAGAGAAATCAGACTTTCTGTCATTCATTCTTCTGCCGGTGCAATTAATGAATCTGACGTTACACTTGCTGCTGCCGATTCAAATGCCATTATCATTGGATTTAATGTTCGCCCGACTCCTAAAGCGAAAGCTTTGGCTGAACAGGAACAGGTTGAAATCAGAAAGTACAACATCATTTACAAGTGTGTTGAAGAAATCCAGGCTGCAATGGAAGGTATGCTCCAGCCGGATACAAAAGAAGAAGTTATCGGTATGGTCGAAGTTCGCGACACATTCCGTGTTCCAAAAATTGGCGTTATTGCCGGTTGTTCGGTTTCGGAAGGTATTGTAAGAAGAACATCGTCTGTAAACCTTATCCGTGACGGAATTGTTAAATTCACAGGTAAGATTTCTTCTCTCAAGCGCTTTAAAGATGATGTTAAAGAAGTCAGCCTCGGTTATGAATGTGGTATTGGCCTTGAAAACTGGCAGGATATTCAGGTTGGCGATAAACTTGAAGTCTTTGAAATTATTGAAGTTGCAAAGAAACTTGGTAAAACTATTGCCGAAGAACAGGCTGAAATTGCAAAACGCAATGTAACTCAGGGTGATTTAACAGAAGATAAAGGAGATGCACAATAATGGGACAATACAGATTACAGAGATTGGACGTTCAACTCCGTGATGAAATTTCCCAGCTGATACTTCGCGGGCAAGTAAAAGATCCGCGTGTATCAACGTTCCTTTGCATAAACAGAGTCGAAATAACGAATGACTTGTCTTATGCAAAGGTTTATGTTTCTTCATTTTTACCTGACGGCCAGCTTCAAAAAGGAGTTGCAGGTTTAAATGCCGCCGCAGGATTTATTCAGCGTGAAATTGCAAAAAAACTTACAATCCGAAAGTTTCCAAAATTGCAGTTTATTGTTGATCAGGGAATGAAAGAAGGCTTTGAGATGGTTCAAAAATTGAATGCGCTTGAAGCTGAAAGCAAAAACTTGGAAAACAATGCCGAATAATCAAGATTCAATCGTTCTGCTTGCAAAAAAAAGCGGACCTACATCGTTTTCATCACTTCGTGATATAAAAAAAGCACTAAATACGACTAAAGTTGGACACACAGGAACCCTTGACAGTTTTGCGCAGGGGCTCCTTGTTGTGTGTACCGGACGTCTTACAAAACTTGCCGGAAATATTACGGAATTTAATAAAGTTTACGACGCTGTAATAAAATTTGGCGAAGAAACTGACACCTTGGAACCGACTGGCAATATCATAAAAACAACGGATTTGCCTGATCTTTCCGTTTTGCAAGCCGTACTTCCGCAATTTACGGGAAATATTTTGCAGCGGCCACCTCAATATTCTGCAATTCATATAAATGGTCAGCGTGCAAGCGATTTAATGCGACAGGGATTTGATGCAAAAATTCCTGAACGGGAAGTTACAGTCTTTGATTTAAATCTGAAAGAATACAAATTAAATGCGCAGAATAAGGTTTTATATGCACTTATTGAGTTTTCGGTTTCAAAAGGAACTTACATCAGAAGCCTTGCCCGCGATATTGGCGAAAAATGTTCATCATCGGCGCATCTTATAGGACTTTACAGAAAATCCGTAGGAAATTTTAAAGTGGAAGACGCCGCCGGTTTTTCAACTTTGCCCGAATTTACAATTCAAAACGCAATTTCGCAAATTGATGATGCAAAAAATGAGGAAAAATTCAAAAATAATGTTCCGAATTTGGATTTGCACCGCGAAATTCTAGAAAAAATGCAGCCTTTTACAGAAGAAACTTCGCTTCTTTGCGGATTTAAAAATATTCACCTTCTTAGCGCTCAAAATTACGAAGATTTCAAGAATGGTAAAAATATTCATAATAAAGCGTTTGCAGAGGATCTTTTTTCCCTTGAAAAATCTGCAATTTACGCTGTTTTTTTTGAAAATATTTTCTGTGGTCTTTTAGAAAAAAATGCCGAGGGCAGAATTTCTTACAAATTTGTGATTAATTAAAGTTATTTTACGGGTAGCCGGCTCTGCACGTCGTCGGTTTTTTGCATTATAAAATGCCCGTGTTTTCCAGAAAATAAAATTGACGGAAGACTTGAGCATTTTTATGTCATGCTAATTTATTCTGTGTGTAAAAGTACTTTGAAGGACGTGGGATTACGTATTTTTCTTTAGTTCCAAAACCGTTTCTAATGGCAAACCTGTCGCTTCTGCAATTTTTTCTAAAGGCAAACTCATGGCAAGCAATTTCTTCGCAGTCTCCAAACTCTTGTTGTAAGCTCCCTGTTCAATTCCTTCCTCACGACCTTTTTTTATCCCTTTCTCAACCCCAGCCTCGAACTTTTCTTCCATTAGCATTTCAAAAGTCATAAGTCCTTTCCTCCATTCAGCATCATTGCTGCTGGCTTCTACCTCTTCTTCGATTTTCTGGGACGTGTAGTTATGACATGTTTTTCAACTCCATAACAGTTTCTAATGGTAG
>CAVHTI010000006.1:65457-75634 GCA_963638805.1 Anaerobutyricum sp. | reverse complement strand
CATTAAATATAACATTTTTAAAGGCCGTTAATCAAGAAGTGGAAAAGTGTTTATGCCCCTCCAAACTTACAACAGATTTTTTACTTGAATTACCATTTTGATTTTACTATCTTTAATTATAAGTTATGGAACAGTTCAATAGTGAAACAGATATAAATTTACTTCCGGCTGTAGCAGGAATTGAAAACCCGGAACAATCAAACGATTTTTTCAAAATGGCACTGCAATATCAGCAGATTATGATGATTTACGAAAGTGCTATCAAACAGATAGAAACGAAACTGGAAATTCTGAACAAGGAAAGTAAAGTAAACCGCCAGCGAAATCCGATCGAAACAATAAAAACAAGAATAAAATCCGCAGAAAGTATTGTTGCAAAGCTTGAAAAGAAACATCTTCCCATAAGTTTTGAATGTATGACGGAAAATCTTGATGATATAGCGGGCGTGCGCGTCATTTGCCCTTACATTTCTGATATTTATTCCGTAAAGGACATGCTTTTAAAGCAACCGGACATAAAACTCATTACAGAAAAAGACTATATTCAACAGCCTAAACAATCAGGATACAGGAGTCTTCATCTGGTAGTGGAAACTCCGGTTTATCTTTCCAAAACAGAACACAACGTCCACGTGGAAATTCAGTTGCGCACAATTGCAATGGATTTTTGGGCAACTCTTGAACATGAACTGAAATATAAAAATTCTGCGAAAGTTCCGGACAGTGTACGCCGCGAACTTTACCGTGTTGCAGAAACAATTGCCATGACCGACCGCGAAATGGAAGAAATTGCCATAGAACTTCAGTCTCTTGAGTAGAATCCAAATCACAAAAAACTGCCGTTAAATAAAAAAAAGTGGCCGTCCAAGTATGACACTACAAATCATACTTTTAGGACAGCCACCTTTCAGAAAATTTCAGATTTTCGATCTAGTTCTTTGCTCTTTCGAGGAATGAACCGTCACGAGTATCAATAACAATCTTGTCGCCTGTATTGATGAACAACGGAACACGAACTTCAATTCCTGTATCAAGAGTTGCAGGTTTCATAGATTTTCCAGAAGTATCGCCTTTGATTCCTGGTTCACAATAAGTAACTGTACGTGTAACGCGAACTGGAAGATCAATACCAACCGGTTTTCCTTCATAGAATGTAAGGTTTACTTCAAGGTCATCATCCGGAGTAATGTATCCTGCATAATCACCAAGATCTTCTTTTGGAAGTTCAAACTGTTCAAAAGTATCCTGATCCATAAATACAAATGTATCACCATCAATGTAAGAAAGTTTTGTTAAGTGTGGTTCAAGATCAACTTCGTCGAATTTTTCGCCGGCATCAATACCAAGATCCATTGTTGAGTTTGTTACAAGATTCTTTACGCGAAGATTAGTTACCATTCCGGCACGTCCAGAACGCTGACCGAGCATTTTCTGAACGATAAGAGCATTACCTTCATATAAGAAAGCTGTTCCGACTTTTAACTGTGATGTCATTAACATAAAAAATACCTCTAAAATTTTAGAAAAGAATACTTATATTATATAAATTTGATTTATAAAAGTCATCAGGTTTGAAACAAGGTCGCCGTTGTTTATTAAACTTTTTGAAAAATCAAAAAATCCCGGTACGAGTCTTTCAATATTCGAAAACCACAAAAAAGCGACGTCTTCAATTTCATTTTCCGTCAAATTTTCAGCCGGGGAATTAAAAATCATCCACATTTTTGAAATAATTTCAAAATCAGACTCAGAAAAATGCCTTTTCATTCTTTCCAAAAGCGCATTCATTTTTACAATCTGATATTCGTCCGTCTGAGGATAAGCGTGCCAGATGAACGGAAGCCCAGAAAGACAGGCCCGGCTCATAGATTCTTCACCTCGAATTACAAGCGAAGAACAATTTTGCATCAAAATATCCCAGTCATTCTGATTTAAAAAGCTGAGATTTTCAAAATCAAATTTCTGGTGATTTTTTTTATTAAATTCTTCAAGAGATTTTTTAAGGGAGTCAGCGCCATTTCCCTGTGCAATCATTATTTTTTTGTCAAATCCTGATTTTTTTGCCCCTTTTAAAAAACTAATCCAGAAGTTTTGAGGCTTATCGTAGGTAAAAAACAAAACTCCGCCATTTTTATTACGCGGTTTTAAAGTCTGCCAGTTTTGGTCGATGATGAGCCCGCCAGTTTTTTCTGTAAAACCGGGCATAAAATTAACTTTCTGGACTTTTGCGCGCCTTGTGAGTGACTTTAATTTATGAAAATCCTCCGCGTATTTTTCTGCGGTAAGGTAGTCAATCATAATAATCTGAACGGTGTGTGTTAAATCATCATCAAAAAGGATTTTTTCAAGCCAGTCAGGACGGCCACACTGAAAACATTCTAAAATTACCTGCAGTCGATTTTGATTTTCTGAAAATTCCTTGTAACAAAAATCAAAATTATTCCAGTCATAAACGTTAATTCCGCAGATTTTTTGAAATGCGAGGGTTTCTTGAACTTCATTCCAGATCTTTTTAAACGAATCCAGGCCCTGAACCACAAGATTTAAATTTATTTCCGGATATTTTTTCTTTAACTGCATGCAAAGCCGCCAGCAAACTCCTATGTCGCCAAAATTATCTACAACTTTGCACAAAACTGTAATTTCCATATAAAAATCCTTTTAGCCAAAAAAAAAGGCCGCATTCACGACCTCTTGCAAAAATTATTTTACTTTACTGTAAAGTTCACTAAGTTCGGTGCGCCACGGAGAAACTTTATCGCGCTCTTCCCATTCAATTATTTTTTTTATGGTAAACTTTCGCTGGTCACGCGGATTTTCAAAATAAAGGATTCCAAAACGGCCCTGTCCAATGTAGGCAATTTTTTCGTTTTCGCCCAAAATTTCCGCAGAAGACACTTTGTCCAAAATACATTCAAAATGTGCCGGCTTTTGAGTTTCTTTATCCGTCAGAGCACTTGCAATGTCAGTAATCTGCTGACCACAGCACGGACAAATTACTTCGCGGCCTTTAATTTCAAGAATTGCCTGCTTTGTTTCTTTATCGTCTTTTTCGTCTACATAGTTTGAACTGTTAAACTGAAACATTTTTTTCTGTTCAACAGCGGGCGGAACATTGCGTGCCACTGGCTGCTGATTTTTTTGAGTTTTCCAGTTCTGATTATTTTTTTTATGCCGGCGATTTCTATCCATTTCTTTTTCCTGATTTTAGCCACTAAACAGAAAACCTAGTCTCTGAATTTAAGTTCCTCGTTATCTTCAAGCAACCTGCCACTGATTACCGTGGCAATTCTGAGAATAGCATTTTCAAGATATTCCTGACTTTTAATTTTTTCCCGCAATTCAAGTAAACGCGGTGACAGCTCGTAATCCTGCTCTTTTTCCAGTACAAGAGTTGCAGCTGAAGATGATTTTCCACCAGAAATCATAAAAACTCCCACTTTCTGATTTTTCATTCTTCCGAGAATGCATTTTCAATATGATAGACAGAAGGCAAGCCCTGCATATCAAGTACAATCACATCATATCTTATGTAACTGTTAATATATTCTCGATGATTTAGCAAAAAACATTTAGAAGTTTTTACAATTCTCCGCTGTTTCTGTGAATTTAAAACCTTTTTAAGCATATCATAAGTTGCATTTGGCAAAGTTTTTACTTCCACAAAAACCAGATAATCATCTTTTTCTGCAATTATATCAATTTCACCTTCTCTTGTCCGCCATTTGCGGGCAGTGATTTTATACCCCTTTTCCTGTAAAAAATTTGCGGCACGATTTTCGCCTTCGTCACCGGTTTGTTTTGTAGTACGATGCTCCACTAAAATCTGTATGTTCCTGTAACAATTGTGTTACCGTTCGTGTAAACATCAAAGTTTACGGATTTTGTAGCATTTGCAAGTTCATTGTAGAATTCTGCAAGGTTAGAAACTTTCTTGCCGTTTACAGCGGTAATTACATCGCCATTCTGAAGTCTTAAACTTGCGGCAGGAGATCTTTCCTGAACATTAGAAACTACAACGCCCTTCACTCTCTTGTCATCAATATTGAGTTCTTTGCGCGCTTCGTCATTCAACGGAGAAGCAATAAAGCCCGGCCAGAGTTTATTATTTGACTTTTCAACATCATCTTTACGTTCATCAATCTTTACAGAAATTTCTGGAAGAGTTTTACCACCACGAATTACATTGAATTTTGCAGTTGTTCCAGCGGCAATGTTTCCTACATCACGGACAAGCTGATTTACAGACTTAACCTCTTTTCCATTCATCTTGATGATATAGTCACCAGCCTTGATTCCAGCTTTATACGCCGGTGAATCCTGGAAAACTTCTGCAACAAAGGCACCGTTGATATTTTCTACGCCAAGTTCCTTTTTATATTCTGCGGTAGAATCAAGCAAAGAAACTCCAAGCCAACCGTATGCAATCTTTCCGTTTTTGATGAAAGAATCAATTGCGCTCTTTACGTTATTGATAGGAATTGCAAATCCCAAACCAACAGAACCACCAGACTGAGATGCAATCCAAGTGTTAATTCCAATAACCTGACCATAAATGTTTACAAGCGGGCCACCAGAGTTTCCCTGGTTGATTGCAGCATCTGTCTGAATATAATCACTGATAGAAGACATCTGACTTTGATTTCTTCCAACTGCAGAAACAATACCCTGAGTTACAGACTGACTAAATCCAAGCGGTGCACCAAATGCCAGACAAATGTCTCCTGGCTGAACGGCGTCTGAATCGCCTAATTCTGCAACTGGGATTGTCTTGTCATCAGATTCAAAAGAAAGAAGTGCAATATCAATTCTTTCGTCCGCACCCACGAGTTTTGCGTCAAATTCACGTTTGTCGTTTAATTTAACTGTGATTGTTGTTGCCGTGCCGGCCACGTGATTGTTTGTCAGGACATAAAAAGTATTTCCTGTGTGGCGCACAATTACACCAGAACCAAGTCCTTTTGATTCGTATTCTTTTGGAGTTCTGCTTCTGTTATTGTTTCCAAAAAAATCACCAAAAGGCCAGTCAAAATTTTCAAAAGGATCCTGATAGGTTTTCTTTTCCGTAACGTCAACTTCAACAACTGCCTGAAGCATTGAATCCGAAACTGAACGGAATGTGTTTTGGAATGCTTCTACAATTGCAAGATCCGAATTTGATTTTTTTGCAGCAGGAGGATCTGCAAAAAGACCGGCTGTCATCAGTAATGACAGCGAAACTGCCATAATTTTTCTGAATTTCATCATATTATCACCTCTTATAAAATTACAATTTAAAGGAGCTTTTTTCTGCCCCTTTGTTTATAAATATAACTATGATTTAAGTGAACTGTTACAATTATTTTTATTTAAAATCTGTTATACTCCAAAGCAGTTATTTCAGTGGAATCAGGTCTAAAGCCTGAACTGGATGCGCAACTGTAGTCTGTATAAAAAAAAACGTATTAAAAAATGTCACTAGGCGACACCTGGGAAGACAAATACGCGTCACAGAAAGTCAGGAAACTCTGGTAACGGTGGGGTGCCTAAAAGTACATTATTAGCCCCCTGCTTTTCCGTATGGAAGGCAAACTTTAATTTTAGAAGCTGCGCAGAACCGGCTTCTGGAGAACATTATGAAAAACTCAAAGTTTTTTAAGGCAAAGCTGATTTTAGCATTGGCTTTTGTAGCATCATTATTTTTTACGGGATGTCAGCAACCATCTGATGATTCACAAACGACAGAACAAGGAACTTCAGGCGAACAGCAGACAATACCTTCAATCAACGGAACATGGGTAAGTTCTAGCACTTATGGAACTGAAAAATTTGTAGTTGATATTGATAACAAAACTTTTACAAATTATTGGAATGGTTCAGAAACTTATGCAGGATCAATATGGATTATCAAAACATACTGGTACGATGATGATGAATATTCAACTGAAGGTGACATTATTATGAAGTACACAAGGTCTATGAACAGTGACTATACTTATTCTGAAACGGCACCTGACGTTGGAAAATATTACATAGTTCATTATTCAGACCTTACAACAAACAGCGTAAAAATTTCTGGTGCTTACAAAGATGGTGGCAAAACTTCTACTGACAGACCTAGCGAAGCAATGATGGAATTCACTGAAGATAACGGATATTTTTCAGCCTATTCTGAGTGTGTAAAACAATAAATTTTTTTACGAAAAATTACGGGCCCGGCGTGGAGCAGCAGGGAGGTTTGTTTGAACAAACCTTCCTGAAACCCGCAGGCGTGCCATTTGCACGCCGAGGATTTTGAGCGGTAGCGAACTGCGCAAGGCCGGTGGGACTTTAGATGCCCCAAGAAAATAAAAATTATGTTTAGAAAAAAAGTTTTTATAAATTTTCTTTTTGTACTGCTTTGCTTTTTTAGACTTTATAGTGAAGATTTAATTCTCTTGCCAGAAATTACGGTTTATCTTGACCCTGTTGTAACTGAAAATAAAATTACACTTAATAAAGTAGATATTGAAAGCCTACACGTAAATGATGTGGCGTCGCTTTTGAATGCCCAGGGGATTCAGATTCTGGAGTACGGCGCTTACGGTTTGCAGAAAAATCCTTCGCTGCGCGGTTTTACGGACGAAACGGTGCGCGTTGTTCTTGACGGCATTTGTGTGAATAATGCCCAGTACGGCACTTTTGATTTTACGAGCCTGAATATAGAAGATATTGAAAAAATCGAAATTACTAAGGGCGGATTCAGCGAAAATGTGGCGGATGAAGGTGCGGTTGGCGGCGTGGTTTACATTACGACTAAAAAATCGCACAAAAGAAATGAATTTTTCAGTGATTCTGCAATAAAAACTTACTTTTACAAAAATGCACCGGTGGACAGTTTTTTTCAAAATCTTGGGTGGAACGTAAAAACCGGCGAAAATACTTTTTTGCAGGGCGGACTTAAGGGAAGTTTTGCGCAAAATCATTTTCTTTTCAAAAATGACAAAGGAAACGTTGCGGCCCAAAAAAACAGCGAAGTTATTGACGGCAACGCGGATTTTAAAATTTCGCACTATTTTAAAAATGGAAATTCTTTTACCGCCTCTGATTTATTTTATGCCGGAAATAAAAACACTCCGGGCAAAGAAACTGAAACTGTTACGGGAAATCAAAAAGATTTTAACAATAAACTGATTTTGAATTTTGAAATTCCGAACTGTTTTAATCTTTTAAAAATGGAAAATTCTCTTGCGTGGCTAAAAGATGTGCGTTTTTATGATTCGGCTGGAGAAAATAGTCAGCATTTTATTGATACTTTTAAGTATTGTCTTAAAACTGATTTTTTTGAAATCGGGGAAAAAGTGAAATTTAACGAAACTGCCGGTTTGACGGTGGATTTTGTTCATCTTGATTCTAGTAATGACGGGAAACACAATCAGTTTAGTTTTGCGTTGAATGAAACTTCCAAAATTGAATTTAACCGTCATTTTGCCTTGAGTATTCCGCTTGGAATTAAACTTTGCGGTTCAAATTTTGCTTTTACGCCAAAAATTGGTTTTAGCGCAAGATTCTTTGATTTTTGCATTTTGATAAACGCTTACAGAATGGTTCAATTTCCGAATATGGATGATTTGTACTGGGAGGGCAACTCTTACTCGGGGAATCCTGATTTAAAGCCTGAAAAAGGAATTGGCGGTGAAATTACTTTTATGACGGAAAATAAATACTTTCCGTTCAGTTTTACGATTTTTACAAATTATTATGAAAGTAAAATTCAGTGGGCAGCGGATGACAGCGGAAAATGGAGTCCTCAAAATGTTTCGTCGGCATTTTATCTTGGTGCAGATTTGAATTTCAAAAAATCTTTTTTGGATGAAAAAATAATTTTGAGTGGCAGCGCGGAATATCTTTTTACAAGACTTTTGAACAAAAATAATAATTTGACTTACGGTAAAAAAATCATGTGGACGCCGGATTTGACTGCCAGTTTGACGGCGATTTTTAACTTAAAATATGCGGTTTTGACGGCAAATGTAAATTACACTGGCAAACGTTACACATCAAATATGAATTTGTACTATCTTGAACCTTACGTTTTACTAAATTTGAGCGCCGAATGTACAAAATGGCAAAAAGTAAAACCATATTTGAAAATGGATAATGTTTTGAATTGGGATTACGAGGCCGTTGAAGATTATCCTATGCCGGGAATAAGTTTAACGCTCGGGTGCAAAGTGAAGTTTTAGGCAACGAAAAATCAAGCGTAAACCGGCAAGGCACGGTAACAGGGCACAAAAAAAAGGCAGACCGAATATTTCAGTCTGCCCTTTCTTGCAAAAATAAGGGCATCTCTAAAAATTACAATTTTTAGAGTCTCCCATAATTGCGTACGAATTAGAACAATTTTATTTCTGCGCCGACGTTTGCGTACAGAGATTTTCTTGTAAATTCAACGTCTTTTTGTTCTGTGCTGTCTGCATTTGTTGTTGTAAAGTCTGTGATGTAACGACCACCAAGAACAATACCAAAATGATCTGTAGGATAGAATTTAAGGTCAAGTCCTACTGCAACACCAATATTGAACTGTTTATCCTTAAACTCCTGAGCGGCAGCAGACATTGCTTCTTTGTATCCTGAAGTTGGAATGCTGATTGCAAAGTTCGGGCCGGCACCAAGTCCAACCGCAACTTTTCCAATGTCCTGATTCAACCAGAGCATTAAAGGAACATCAATATTCCATGCTTCATAACTAGTAGCAGTAGATGTATCAGAAAGTTTTACTGTACCGTAAGTAAGATTTACTTCTCCCTGAACACCAAGACCACCAAGTAATGATAAATCTGCATAAGCGCCAAAACCGTAATTAAAAGTTTTATCAAAATTAAAAGCCTTTAATTCATCTCCGACTTCTGCAAAAGTTTTTGAAGTTAACTCCGTTCCCAAAAATCCGCGGGCACCGAATCCAAGACCAAGAGCGAAAGTTGAACTTGCACACACAACGGCCGCAGCCATAACAGCAATCAATTTTTTCATAAATTCACCTCTCTTATAAAAAAATCTTTCGTGTAAAAAAAGTTTTGAATCACTTTAGTTACACACATATTTACTTTTTTACTATAAAAATTTCTGAAAGTTTGAGATTTCCCACCTTTCTGAAATTCCTCATAAATTATAGCACAATTTTTTTGATTGCGTTCAACAGTTCATCATATTCTGTAAATGCCGGGAATTGCGGGTATTCTTTGATGATTTTTTCTGTAGAACGGAACAAAAAGCCGGCCTTTGAAGCCTGAATCATTCCAAGGTCGTTAAAACTGTCGCCGGAAGCAATAGTTTCAAAGCCGATTGACTGCAATGCCTTTACGGTCGTGAGTTTACTTTTTTCACAGCGCATTTTAAATCCTGTGATTTCGCCGTTTTCTGCAACTTCAAGAGTATTACAGAAAATTGTCGGTTGGCCGAGTTTTTCCATCAAAGGAGCGGCAAACTGACTGAATGTATCGCTGATAATAATTGTCTGGCAGAATGAGCGCAATTCGTCAAGAAATTCTTTTGCACCCGGCATTGGATCAATTTTTCTGATTGTATCCTGGATTTCTTTTAGGCCAAGTCCATGTTCTTTTAAAATTCCAAGTCTGAATTTCATCAGTTTATCGTAATCAGGTTCGTCACGAGTTGTACGGCGCAATTCTGGAATTCCCACTGCATCAGCAAAAGCAATCCAGATTTCTGGAACCAAAACACCTTCAAGATCAAGACAAGTAATGTACATATTTTACACCTTTATTTTTAGTTTCTTCAAAAATACATTTTTTATTGAAAGATGTCAAAACCGAAGATTTTTTCAGAGATGCCCTTAATTGAAAACTCTGTAATAAAAGAATAAAATCAAAGTATGCCTCGCAAGTCTAACAAATCTAAGAAAAATAAACTGAAAAAAGGAAAAGTTCACATTCCTGCCATTAAAATCATTTTTTTGTGTGTGGCAATTATTGCAGTCTGCATGGTTCTGCTTTTTGTGACGGCTAAAATCCCTGAAAACAAAAATCCGGCCGAAAATACAAGCGTTGCTGAACGTTTTGTCCAAAAATCTGATTCAAAAATTGAAAATTCCAAAACGGAAACGACTCAAAAAAATGCGGATTCAAAGAAATCTGAAAAAACTTCCGAAATCAAAAAAAATAACTCTGAAAAATCAGGAACTGGCGAAGTAAAAAAA
>CAVHTI010000006.1:0-65447 GCA_963638805.1 Anaerobutyricum sp. | reverse complement strand
AAATCGGATTTTGAAAAACAAAAGACTCAAAAACCGGCCCCGGAAACAAAAAATAATTCAAAAAGCAGTACGGAAAATTCAAAAAAAGAACAAAAATCTGATGCGGTGACAGAAAAAAAATCTCAAAATCAGGTTCAAAAAACTGAAAATTCAACTGAAAGTAAAAAAACGACGCCTGCGGTAAAAGAAAATCAAAAATCAGAAAATTCTGAAAAAACTGTGGCGTACAATTTCCCGTCAGCGGTGAATGGCGCACAACTTGTATTTTTATTTGACGACGGCGGACAAAATCTTAATCAACTGCAAAAATTTCTGGAACTTCCGTTTCCAATAACAGTTGCGGTTCTTCCTCGCCTTGCACATTCGGCGGAATCAGCAAAAGCGGTCAGGGCCGCCGGTAAGGAATTGATGCTTCATCAGCCAATGCAGGCGGTAAATTCAAGCGTGAATCCCGGTCCAGGAGCTATAAAACCGGAAATGTCGGAAGATGAAATAAAAAATACGCTTTTTTACAATATCAACGAACTTGCCCCGATTGCCGGCCTTAACAATCACGAAGGTTCTGCAATTACCGCGGATGCCGAAAAAATGGAAATTATCCTAAAAGTTGCGGAATCTCAGGGCATTTATTTTCTTGATTCAAGAACAAACGTTAACACTCAGGTTCCTTATGTGTGTCACGAACTGGGCTATTCCTATTATGAAAGGAACGGAAATTTTCTGGATAATGAAAAAACAAAGGAAAATGCACTCAAGGAACTCAGAAAAAATCTGGATATTGCCAATAAAAATGGTGTTGTTATAATGATTGGGCATATATGGTCTGCAAATTTTCTGCCGGAATTTCTGAATGAAGTTTATCCGGAATTAAAATCAAAGGGCTATACTTTTACCACTGTAAGCAAATGCAAAGGAAGAAAATTTTAATATGAAAGTTTTAGGAATTGAATCATCTTGTGACGAAACCGCCTGCGCCATTGTAGAAGACGGAAAGACAATTTTGAGTAATGTTGTGGCAACTCAAATTCCTTTTCATCAGATTTATAAAGGCGTTGTACCGGAAATTGCAAGCCGTAAACACGCTGAATGGATTTTGCCGGTCGTAAAGCAGGCTCTAAAGGAAGCAAATTTGACTCTTGATGATGTGGATGCAATTGCGGCAACAAACCGTCCGGGCCTTATGGGTTCTTTGATGGTTGGTTTTACTTTTGGAAAAACTCTTGCGTGGGCATGCAATAAACCGTTTTTGGGCGTGAATCATATGCTCGGACATCTTTATGCGGCTCATCTTGTAAATGATATTCCCTACCCTTATCTGGGACTTTTAGTGAGCGGTGGACATTCTATCATCTGTAAAGTTAATAATTTTGATGATCTTGAAGTTTTGGGAACCACTGTTGATGATTCGGTTGGTGAAGCTTTTGATAAAGTGAGTAAATTTTACGGACTTGGCTACCCGGGAGGAGTAATTATTGATAATCTTGCCAAAAAAGGTGATCCAAAATCTGCGACATTCCCGGTTCCGCGCCTTGACGGAGAAGAACACCGCTACGATATGTCATTCAGCGGATTAAAAACTGCCGTAATTCACCAGTGTGATATGTTCTGGAACGAAGGTTATGAACATTCTACGGAAAATATGTGCGCCGCATTCCAGGAAACGGCCTGTAAAACTCTCACGAGCCGCCTTTTCCGTGCCGTTGAAGATACAGGACTAAAAACTGTCGTTGCAGGCGGCGGAGTTGCGGCAAATTCAAGATTACGGTCAATTCTTGCAGAACGCACGGATTTAAAATGCATCTTCCCACCGTTAAAACTCTGCGGAGACAATGGTGCCATGATTGCCGGCGTAGCCTATCACTTTTTAAAACGTGGCGACCGCACAGACTGGGACGAAATTACTTATGCACGAGTTCCTCAGTTTAAACGCGGATTAAAGAATTTTGATTTAAAAAAATAAAAATTAGCGAGAGGTAAATTATGTATTTTGGTTCAAATATTTTTCCGATAGACGTCACTTACATTATTTTTATTTTGCCGGCAATTTTACTTGGCGTAATTGCTCAGATGATGGTAAAAAGTCGTTTTGCAAAGTACAACAAAGTTCCGTCAAGAAAAGGGATTTCTGGTGCCGCCGCCGCTCAGTTTCTGCTCAAAAAAAATGGAATTGAAGACGTAAAAATTGCGCACATCAGCGGAAATCTTACGGACAATTACAATCCTCTTACAAGAGTTTTAAGTTTAAGTGATTCAACTTTCCAAAGTACATCAATTGCCGCAATTGGAGTTGCCGCCCACGAAACAGGACACGCAATTCAGCACAGAAAAAAGTACCCGCCGCTAATAATAAGACGCGCGCTTGTTCCGGTTGCGAACTTTGGGTCAAAATTAGGCCCGGTCCTTGCAATCGGTAGCGTGGCATTTTCAGCCGGCATTCAGTCAGATTCTTACACAAGCCTTTTTCAGCTGATTGCCTACATTGGATTGATTTTATACGCTGCCTCAGTTCTTTTTTACATTGTAACGCTCCCGGTAGAATTTAATGCATCGCACAGAGCTCTTGTGATTTTGAAAAAAACCGGCGTTTTTGACGAAGAAGAAATCAAATCTACCAGAAAAGTTTTAAATGCGGCCGCCTTAACTTACGTTGCCAGTGCATTATCAAGCGTTTTGAGTTTACTCAGACTTTTGCTGATTGTTTTAAGCCGTTCAAACCGCTCGCGGAGAAACAGAAGATAATGAAAAAATTAAAGGACATGACATACGGAATCGTCGGACTTGGAATTATGGGCGGTTCCTTTGCAAAATCCATCAGAGGTAATATTTTGTGCCAGGCAAATGCGACCGGCAGAATTCTTGCATGTAACCGCAGTTCTGCAAGTTTACAACAGGCCCTGAACGAAGGCGTAATTGACGAAGGATTCAACGCGGACGAAGTGTGCAAAATGATTCCCGAATGTGATTTTCTTATAATCTGCCTTTATCCGCATGCGACCCTTGATTTTTTGCGCACAAACCGCCAGTTTTTCAAGACTGGTGCCATTGTTACGGATATCAGCGGAGTTAAAGGAATTTTTGAAAATACCCTTCCCGAACTTTTGCGCCCTGACACAGATTTTATAATTGGTCATCCGATGGCGGGCGGAGAAAAAGAAGGATATGTAAAT
Source organism: Anaerobutyricum sp. (assembly GCA_963638805.1). Classification (GTDB taxonomy): domain Bacteria; phylum Spirochaetota; class Spirochaetia; order Treponematales; family Treponemataceae; genus Treponema_D. The sequence continues at coordinate 62,280 of CAVHTI010000006.1, read as the reverse complement.
TCCTCTGCAAAATTTTTTATAAATCATAATTATATTTTGTTGCCACAGCCTTTTAATAAACCTGAAAATCTTGAAATCATGAAATCCCTGATTACAGAAATGGGATTTACGCGCATTACAGAAACGGATTGCGACACACACGACTATAAAATCGGTTTTACCTCGCAATTGTGCCACGTAATTGCCAGTGCACTTGTGGAATCTGCCGAAGATGAACAAATTACGGCGTTTGGTGGTGGAAGTTTTGAAGATTTAACAAGAATCGCAATGATAAACGCTCCTTTGTGGACGGAACTTTTTATCAGTAATAAGGAAAAACTAGTTCAGCACATTAATAATTTTGAAAAACAACTGAATGATTTTAAAAATCTGATACAAACCGAAAATGCCGAGGCCTTGAAGTCAAAACTTGAAGACACCCGCGAAAAACGCATAAAAATGGGTTCAATCAGGACTGTTTCCACAAAATAAAGTCATGGGGCTGTCTTAAAACTAATGTCATGCTGAATTCATTTGAGCATCTACACTATCTCTAGTGTAGAGATTCCGAAACAAGTTCGGAATGACACTATGCACTAAACTTATTGGACAGCCCCATCTATTCCACAGTGAGAGCCCGAATCAAGTTCGGACGCGATGTACCAAATTTACCGAACTAGTTTAAAATCTGCTGAATTCTGTTTAAAACTTCCCTTTTGTTGGCAGTCCATTGCGGGGCAATTAAGAGATTTTTTGGCGGGTCGCCGGTAAGACGGTGAATTACGACATTTTGTGGCAAAATTGAAAGTGCCGTTTTTAATAATTCAAGATATTTTTCTTCGCTCAGAGCGTTAAATTTTTTCTGCAGAAAATCTTTTTCTAAATCCGTATTTTTTAAAATGTACAAAGACGTGATTTTTATTCCCCAGTTTTTATTTTGATTTACGTCGCAAACGTATTTTACGGAATTTTTCATGTCATCATAGCTATCACCGGGAAGTCCAAAAATTAAATGAGTTACAATGTGGATTTTACCGTCGGAAAATTCTGTAATTTTTTTTACCGCGTCTTTATAAACTGAATTTGGAAAAGCGCGGCGGCAATATTGCGCAGTTTTTTCGTTGCTTGTCTGAAAACCTAATTCCAGTTGAATAAAATATTTTTGCGAAAGTTCTGCAATTCCACTTAAAATTTCGTCATCAAGGCAGTCTGGACGCGTTGCAATTGCAAGACCCAGTACATCTTTGCACAAAAGTGCTTCCTGATATTTTTTTAAAAGATTTTGAGGATTGCCATAAGTGTTTGTAAAATTCTGAAAATATGCAATGTACTTTTTTTGAGTTTCTTCGCCCCTTGCACTTGCGCGGGAAAATTTGCGGTTTACAAGAAGTTTTGCGTTTTCTACCTGTTCTGTTATAGAAAGATTTTTATTTGAGGTAAAGTCTCCGCTGCCTGACTGACTGCAAAAAATACAGCCACCTTTTCCTTTTGAACCATCGCGGGTTGGACAAGTGCAGCCGGCATCAAGTGAAATTTTATAAACTTTTTGTCCAAAAATTTTTTTGTAAAAATCAGAAACGGTAATCATTGGGGTAAGATAATGGTGAGAGGGTAAAAGTTTTTGCGCCAGCGCGTTAAGGATAGGAGCACCGCCGCAGGCGAACGCGAAGCGTTTGGAGCGCCAGCGGAAGTGCGGATAGCCTGACCCTGCTGAAAGCAGGGGAACGCCCGTAAAAAACTAACGTGGGAATTTTTCTTCAAAAATCTTGAGCAGGTCTGAAGTTTCAATTGAAGCGTCAAGATTTGTGATTTTTCCCTTTGCCTTGTAAAAATCAATTAAAGGCTGAGTCTGTTCGCGGTAAACGTCCATTCGGTGAAGGATTGATTCCTGTTTATCGTCGTCGCGCTGATAAAGTTCGCCACCACAAGAATCGCAAATGCCTTCTACTTTTGGCTTAAGGGTAAGAATATTGTAATTTGCACCACAAGATTTGCAAACACGGCGTGTAGAAAGGCGTTTAATTACAATTTCGTCCTTAATTTCAAAATTTACAACTTTGAGTTCTACGCCAAGACTTTCAAGCATTTCTGCCTGTGGAATTGTGCGCGGAAAACCGTCAAGAATGTAACCGTTTTTGCAGTCATCCTGAGCAAGGCGGTCTTTTACAAGTTCAAAAGTCAAGTCGTCACTTACGAGCGAACCAGAATCGATAATTGCCTTAACTTTTATTCCAAGCGGAGTTTGTGCCTTGATGTTTGCACGGAAAATGTCACCAGTTGAAATATGTGGAATTTTATATTCTTCCTTAACTTTTACTGCTAAAGAGCCTTTGCCTGCTCCCGGTGGTCCTAAAAAAATAAAATTGTTCATTTTGATTTCCCCATAGTTTTGATAAAATTTGTGAAATTCATTTTACTCTAGAATAGGACGCTTTTCAACTTTTGATGTGTCGATGTAAAAATTATTTTTTTGAAGATGCGCTTTGAAAAAAAGTTTTGGGGAAAATTAATTTTAACTTTTTTGTAAATATTGAATTGGTTGAGAAATATACACGGTGTATTTTTCTAGTTTCGGAGTACTTCGACGAGAACCCGCCCTGAAAAAAGGGCTTCTGCGCTTCGTTTTTGAGGTAATACAGATTTTTTTTCAGGGTCGGAACCTCGTCTCAGTTATTCACGGAGATTTTTGAATGTTACACGGTTGTTTTCCTACCGGGGATTTTATTTTCCAGTTTTTTTAATATCTTTGCCACGTTTTTCAAAGCGCGAGGGGGGGCACGGCATAAATATTTTTTTCGGGGAATATATCAAAAGTTGAAAGTTTTTTTGACAAGTGGATGAATTTCACAACTTTTAATGTGGACGTGAAGGCTACGCCCCCTACATCACGCGAATTAGGACCATGTATAAAATTGTGCCGCCGAAAATGCTTAGCAGGCTGTTGTCTTTCCACAAATGCAGTGCGACTGTCACGGCCAGGCTGATAATTGCCGGTAAATAATTTGCAGGGCCGGCGAAGAAATTTATGTCTTTCAGGCTGTAAACTAAAAGGCACGCCATAATAAGCGGCGGAATGCATTTTTCTATAAAACTGATTATTTTGGGCGGTTTGCGTTTTGCAAAAATCAAAAATGGGAACGCTCTTTCCAAAATTATTATCAGGGCGGAAAGTAAAGTTATAATTACGGCTGATAAAACTGATAAACTTGTATTTTCCATATTATTCACTTTCCTTTTTTGTTAAGTCTGATTTTTCTGATTTTAATAAAGTGTGCGATTTTATTGCGGTCATGACGGCAAGTCCTGAAGCCATTCCAACTAAAAGAATATTGCTTGAATCTATCAAAATGCCGTTTTTATTTAAAACTCTACACAAAATTATTGCCAGTAAAGTCGCAATTCCACCGCACAAAACAGAAACCCAGTCTTTTGTTTTTTTAATCTGATTGACAAGAAGAACCGCAAATAGCGCCGTAAGTGCAAAATCAACGCCGGCAAAATCAAAAGGAATTAAAGTTCCTATCAACGCCCCGATTGTACTTCCGGCAATCCAGTAAAATTGGTCAAAAGCGGAAATCCAAAAATAAAAAGGCCCCTTTTCTATTCCGTCAGGAACATCAACGGTTGTCAAAATTGAATAAGTTTCATCTGTGAGTGCAAAAATCAGATACGGTTTATATGCTTTAAGGCCAGAAAATTTTGTAATCAAAGAAAGTCCGTAAAAAAGATGACGAATTCCAATCAAAAATTCTGTGATTAAAATGGCCGGCAAACTCGCTCCCGCTGCAAAAAGTCCTATTGCGGCAAACTGGCCGGTCCCGGTATAGAGCACGAGCCCTGAAAGTGGCGAAAGCCACCACGGATAATTTTTTTCTACAACAAGGATTCCGTAAGCAATTCCCAGCGCGATATAACCAAAAAACACCGGGATCGAATTTTTAAAAGCCTGGACAACACATTTTTTAGAAAAAAGCATGTGGCAATTATAGTGATTTTTTATTTCTTCCTCATCTGATTTTTTTTGAATTTATTAAAATTAATGATTGACTATTTTATCTATTTACTTCATCGTTATCGTTACAGAAAAGAGGTGTATTTTACACTTCCGACAAAAAAAAGCCGGTGGCATCTGAATAGCCGCGGGACAACTGTCAGCTGGGACTGGGGCTTTTTTTAGTTTCCTGCATGTATGTGCAGTTTATTTTTTTTTAAGAGGTTACTTGAATTGAAACAAAGTCAGGTTACCATTGATCATGTATCCAAAAGATTCGGCGACTTTGTTGCCCTGGATGACATCAATTTTGTTATTAAACCGGGTGAGTTCTTCTCATTACTTGGTCCTTCTGGTTGCGGCAAGACAACTTTGCTCCGCATTATTGCTGGTTTTGAATTTCCAGATTCTGGAGCAGTCCTTTTTGATGACACTAACGTCATTGGTCTTCCTCCGAATAAAAGACATTCAAATACTGTTTTTCAGACTTACGCACTTTTTCCTCACTTAACGGTTTACGAAAATGTAGCCTTTCCTTTGAGACTTCAGAAAGTTCCTAAAGATGAAATTGACAGACGCGTCCGTGAATATGTACATCTGGTTCAGCTTGATCAGCATATCAACAAAAAACCGAATCAGCTTTCCGGTGGACAAAAACAGCGTGTAGCTATTGCTCGTGCATTGATTAATGAACCGAAAGTTCTTCTTCTTGATGAACCTCTTTCTGCACTTGATGCAAAACTCCGTGCAAATCTTCTTCTTGATCTTGATGCCCTTCATGACAAGATTGGAATTACATTTATTTACGTAACTCATGATCAGAGTGAAGCGCTTGCCGTTTCTGACCGCATTGCAGTTATGAATTCCGGCCACGTTCTTCAAGTTGGAACTCCGTACGAAATTTATGAACAGCCGGCAACTCAGTTTGTAGCTCAGTTTATTGGCGAAACAAACCTCTTTGAATCAACAGTCGTTCAGTGTGATGAATTCCAGGGAAAAACCGGCACAGAATATAATGTAACTCTGAATACTCCGGCACTTGGAACTCAGACTCCGCTTCCGGGCGACACTCAGACAACCCGCGAGGAAGATAAAAATATTCTGGTAACAGATTATGAACGGACAGAAAAAGGACAGAAAGTTGCATTTACAATCCGTCCGGAAAAAATCCGTATTACAACTGAAATTCCTAACGTTGGCGGCAGAAAAGACATCAATGTCTTTAAAGGTATTGTTGAAGAACCTGTTTATACAGGCTTTCAGTCAAAATTCTATGTTCGTCTTGAAAACGGCACAATCGTAAAAGTTTTCAAACAGCATACAAATTATCTTGATGATGGTCCTGAAATTGCCTGGAAAGATACAGTTTATATTTCCTGGTCTTCAGAAGACGGTTATATTGTTGAAGATATTAACAAATAAAGATTATCTCCGGAAATTTTCCGGGGCTTTATAAGGATTTAGACTTTGAAAAACAACAAAAAAGAATCTGCACAGTCAGCGCAGTTAAAGGCTGCGTCTAAGGCTTATTCAAATAAATTTAAAAAATCAAACCCCGGGCCGGTTTATGCATGGCCAATGGGAATTTGGTTTTCGGTATTTTTTATAGTTCCTCTGGCAATTATTGTTGTATATTCATTTTTAACAAGAGATGTTTACGGTGGCGTTCAGTTTGTCGTAAGAAAAATGGACGAAAATGGAAATATGGTAACAAAACCGGGCTTTACGTTCGGTCCGTATTTGCAGATTTTTTCTTCTGCTTACGGCAAAATTTTCTTAAGGACTCTCTGGATTACCGTAATTTCTACGCTTATCACAATTTTGATTGCAATTCCGTGCGGTTATGCTATGGCGCGCAGTAAAAATCAGACTTTGTGGCTGATTTTGATTATCGTGCCATTTTTAACAAACAGCCTTATCCGAATTTTTGCCTGGATGACAATTCTTGGTGATAACGGACTTTTGAACAGCACATTTAAGTTTTTCTATGATTTGTTTCACGGATTTAATCCTGCCAGTCCTTATGTTCCAAAGAAATTTATGTTTTCTCAGGGAGCGGTAATTCTTGTAAGCGTTTATATGTATCTTCCGTATGCAATTCTTCCGGTTTTTACGGCCGTTGACCGTTTTGACTTCAGCCTTCTGGAAGCATCGCGCGATTTGGGAGCAAATAAACCGCAGTCAATGTTTTTAATTTTGCTTCCGGGAATCAAATCCGGCATTATTTCTGCACTGATTTTTACATTCATTCCGATTTTTGGTAACTACACAATTCCTCAGTTAGTTGGCGGAAAAGACAGTTACATGCTTGGAAATATCATCGTAGATCAGGTTCAGAAAGTAAGAAACTGGCCACTTGCATCAGCATTCAGCGTTATCATTACAGTTGTTTCTATGGCTGCAATTTTGTGGATGCTTACAACAAGTAAAAAAGAAGCAAGCCTCAAAAAATCTTCAGGCAAAGAAGATTCTGGCGTTTCTGATGGTCCAAGTCTTGCAGATTCTCTTAAAGCTCAGGATCTGGCAAAAACTTTTGAAGCAAACGCTGCTGCAAATGTTTAGGATTTTTTCTTGTGAGGAAAAAAAATGACTGGTGTAAAATTTAGAAATCCGTTCAAATTATTTTTAGATAAAAAAATTAATACAGAAAATTCACGGCACGCAAGCCGTCAGTGGAAAAAACGAAATAAACCGTTCAGTTTTTCAAAACTTGTACTGATTCTTACGGTTTTGTTTCTGTTTGTTCCGCTTTTTGTAATAGTTTTTTATTCATTCAACGAATCAAAAGATACAAACTTTACAAGATTTTCTTTTATCTGGTACGAAAAACTTTTTATGGAAAGTGAACCGCTCTGGCAGGCACTTTTAAACACAATTATTATTGCGCTGAGTTCTTCGCTTGTTGCTACGATTTTGGGTTCACTGGCAGCAATTGGAATCAACTGGTACAAATTCAAGGGCAGCAATTACATTCAGACAATCGGATTTTTGCCAATGGTTTTGCCGGAAGTAATTATGGGAGTTTCCATGGTTATTTTCTTCAGCATGATAAAATTTCCTCTTGGACTTTTTACGATTTTTATTGCACACACTACGTTCTGTCTTCCGTTTGTTTATCTGATGGTTAGTGCCCGCGTTGATAATTTTGATTATTCAATTATTGAAGCGGCTCACGACCTTGGAGCAACAGAATTCCAGACTTTGACAAAAGTAATTATCCCTTCAATAATGCCAGGAATTATTTCCGGTTTTATGATGAGCGTTACAATGTCCATGGAAGATTACGTAATCACAGCCCTCGTTAGCGGTCCTGGAAGCACTACCCTTCCTCTTTACGTATATTCTATGATTCGTTTTGGAGTCAGTCCGGTAATAAACGCACTTTCCTTTGTGATTATTGTAGTAATTGCCACAATCACGATTATTTTACGAAAGAGCTTAAAATCTTTTGCTGCTTCACGATAATGCAGTTTTTTACACATCACAAACTGCGCTATTGTAATTATAGTTAAATCCGTCAGTTTTCTGACGCCAAAGGCTTGCGTTGCAGGCTTTATTTTATACTCAAATTTTCTGAAAAACAGAAAATTGCACAATTAAGGAGCAACTTATGAAAAAGATTTCTAAGTTTGTCCTTTGTGCTGCTCTTTTTGGGGCAGTTTTGGGTCTTACATCATGTTCATCAGATGATGGCAAGACATTGTACCTTTACAACTGGACTTATTACACGCCGGAAGACGTTGTAGCTCAGTTTGAAAAGGAATATGGCGTTACAGTAAAAATTGATAACTACGCTTCAAACGAAGAAATGTACTCAAAACTTCGTGCGGGTGCAAAAGGTTACGACATTGTTTTTCCTTCTCAGGATTTTGCCTCAATTATGATTCAGCAGGGAATGGTTCGTGAAATTGATTCTTCGCTCGTTCCAAATATGAAAAATGTAAATCCTAAGATTCTTGAAAAAACAACTTACGATCCGTCAATGAAATATGCAGTGCCTTATTATTACGGAGCGGCCGGAATTGCAGTAAATATTTCAAAAGTTGAAAAAGGTTCTTACGAAAAAAGCTGGAATATTTTTGCAGATGATAAATTTGCCGGTCACGCAACAATGATGGACGATATGCGCGAAGTTATTGGAGATGCACTTGTTCACCAGGGAAATTCCGTAAACAGCCTTGATGACGCTCAGTTAAAATCTGCAGCAGATTTAATTATCAAAGAATGGAAGCCGAATCTTGTGAAATTTGATGCCGAAGGCTTTGGAAAATCGTTTGCAAGCGGAGATTTCTGGCTCTGTCAGGGATATGCAGAAGTTGTTTACGGCGAAGTTGAAAAAAGCCGCTGGGATTCTACAATTGACTTTTTTATTCCGGAAGAAGGCGGACCGTCTTATGTTGACAGCATGATGATTTTGAAAGATTCAAAGCATTATGATTTGGCCTGCAAGTTTATAAATTATATTCTTGAACCTCAGAATTATGCGAAATTCCTTGATTACTTTAATTTTCCGTGCTACATAGTTCCTGAAGCTGCAAAATATATGACTACAACTCCGCTTTATGATGCTTCTCAGATGGATAACTGTGAACTTAAAAATGACATTGGCGAAGGTCTGGACAAGTTTAATAAACTGTGGCAAGACATTCGTTTTGAATAGGATTTTGAACTTTGCATAAAAAAATGCCACGGTGAATAATTTTCATCGTGGCATTTTTTTTGATTTGCGCACGAATAAGAAAAATTTGACCATTTTTGAAAAAATCTATATTCTATGAGAAACATTATTTTAAAAAGTAGAAGATTATGACACACAATTTTGATTTTATTTTTGACAAACTTCCTTGCCCAGCGTTTATTGCCCGCCCAGAACTTTCACAGACAAATCCTTACAATTCAAATTTTCCGGAATTTCCGAATTACGTTGATTTTGAATTTGTGGCTTTAAATCAAATGATGAAAGACTATTTTTCGGAATTTATTTTTGAAGGCGCAAAATGGTCTGAGGTAAAAACTCATCTTGATTTTGATATTCCGTGGCAGGGACTTGCGGCAAACGTAAAATGCGGAATGCAGTACAAAAATATTGAATTTTATGCCGGCTCAATAAAAAAATATTTCAAAATCCTTTTGCAAATGCCGGATACCGAAACTTTTATTGTTGTTTTAAGCGACATTACTTCTGAAAAAAATTATCTGAACAAAATAAAACCTTCGCTCACAAAAGATCCTTTTACGGGCCTTATAAACCGTTCCGGATTTACTGAAATTTTTAACGAAGTTATAGAAAATTGCCGTCATTCAAAAAAATATGCGGGAATTCTGATTCTTGATATTGATAATATGAAGAGCATAAACGAATCTCAGGGGTCTTCAAAAGGCGACGCGTATATTCTTCATGTTGCAGAAATTTTAAAGGAATTTCAGCGGGATTTTATCAGAATTTTCCGTTATGGCGACGATGAATTTTTAATTTTGATTTCTGATTGCGAATCTTACGACCGGGTTTCTAATTATCTTGATGCGATTCTTGAACGCTTTTTGATGGAAAATATAAGAATTTCCGGCGGAATTTCTATTTTCCCGGATAATACAGAACAAAAAGATGAACTTATCCGATTTGCAGATATGGCCCTGCGTTATGCAAAGAAAAACGGAAGAAATAATTTTACTTACTTTGAACCAGAAATGCAGCGCGCGTTTATTCAGCGCCTTACTTTGCAGAGTAAAATGACAGACGCGATTCTTGAATGTAATTTTAATCAATATTATCAGCCGCAATTTGACGTTAATTCTGGTAATTTGCGCGGTTTTGAAGCGTTAATCAGATGGAATGACACGGAATTAGGCGAAATTCCGCCGTCGGTATTTATTCCAATGGCTGAAGAATCCGGACTTATTATTCCAATTGGAAGATGGGTTTTAAATACTGCAATTTCAACTTTAAAAAAATGGCAGATAAAGCACAAATTTTCAGGAATTATGTCCGTAAATGTTTCTCCGTTGCAGTTAAATCAGGATTCTTTTATTGCTGAACTTTCCAGCCTCATAAATAAATATGAAATCAGCCCTGAAAATCTGGAAATTGAAATTACAGAAGGCGTTATGATTAACGATATGGAAATGGCCATTGATAAACTCAATCAGATTAAGGAACTTGGAATTAGAGTTTCTCTTGATGATTTTGGAACTGGCTATTCTTCGCTCAGTTATCTTCAGGCACTGCCGTTGAACACTCTTAAAATTGATAAATCGTTTATAAATAATATTACAGACTGCGACGGCGTTCAGGCAAACATTACAAATTCAATTATCACGATGGTAAAAAACATGGGACTTGAAACAATTGCCGAAGGCGTTGAAAATCCTGAACAGTTGAAAATCTTGAGTGAATTTAACTGCAATGCAATTCAGGGATTTTTGCGCGGAAAACCAATGCCTTATGCAAGTTGTGACGCTTTTCTTGGCGGTGATTTAGACGCGCTGGATAAACTTTAGGGAGCCTCTAAAAATTGCAATTTTTAGAGATGCCCTTTAATTTATTCTATACTGAATATATCTGACACGGCCGTCTTTTACTGCCTGCAAGACTTCTTTTTCGCGGTTTGAAAGTGCGGACGTGCCGGTTTTTACTTCAATAAGCAGAATTTCGTCAACCTGATTTTTTTCTTCAAGGCCGGGAAACGCTATAAAGTCGACGGGTTTTCCTAAAAAACGGGCGTCTTCGGCACGGCATGGAAAATCCGGAAGAAACGGTGCAATTTGTTCTGCCATTTGACCGTCGCGCACGGCACGAGAACGTTTTGCGGCGTCTTTTCGGATATTTTTTTTGACTTTAATAAAATGAATATTCTGGAAAATTATCAGTAAAATTAAAAAAATAACTGTAAAAAATAAAAAAATAGTAAAAATTGTTGAATTTATAAACGGAAAAGTTTTTTGTAACCAGTGAGCCATAAATTTATTATCGTATAAAAATGATTTTTTATAAAACTAATCCCGATAATTAAGAAAACTCTGGAAATAAGGATATTTTATATGAAAAAAATAAATTTTACCGTGCCGTTCATTTTTCTTTGTGCCGGGCTTTTTAATTTTGTTTTCGCTGATTCAAAAATTCAGTTTGAGTTTAAACAAAAAAAAGGTGATTCTGTGGTTCATATTGCGACGGTAAACGAAGAAGCGTATTTAAATAATCGTCTTGTGAATAAAATTGAATTTATCAACAGAATTGCAACAACTGTTCTTGAAAAAGACAAAGACGGCAAGGCACTTCTTGAAACTCATTATATGACAACAGAAAAACGTCAGGGCACTACACTTGAATGGAAGCAGGAAGAATCAACTGTGCAGACTTACCGCACAAAAAACGGCGAAATTATTGACCCTGACAACGAATTTATGCCGACTGTGCGGAATGTTCCGTGTTTTCCGGATTATAAAGTTGCGCCGGGAGATTCCTGGCAGGCGGACGGAATGGAAGTTCATGACCTTTGCGAGCTTTTTAATATGAGCCGGGCTGTAAAAATTCCTTTTACCGCAAAATATACTTACATTGGAGATGAAGAAAATCTGAACGTAATTGAATGTTATTACGAGATTTTTCAGGATGCACAGCAGGATTCTTATTATAGTGGCAGTCTTTATGCCGGAGCGGAAGGTTATGCAAATCAGAAAATTTACTGGGATCAGAAAAAAGGCGACCTTGACCATTACACAGAAGAATTCCAGATTCAGATGTATGATGTTTACGGAAATTCCTACACGTTTGTTTCTGAGGCGGAAGGAAAAGTTACGGAATATCATTCTGTAAATGATGATGAAAACCTTAAAAAAATTGAAAAAAGCATTAAAAAAATGAAGCTTGACGATGTTTCTGTGCAGAAAAGTGAAAAGGGACTTACAATCAGCATTGAAAACATACAGTTTGAAGCGGATTCTGATAAACTGCGCGCAAGTGAAAAAACAAAATTACGAAAAATTGCGGACCTTTTGAAAGAATATAATAATGATCTTTTGATTACGGGACATTGTGCAGAAAGAGGAACTGTGAATGCACGGCAAAAACTTTCTGAATCGCGGGCAGAGGCCGTTGCAGACTATCTGCAGATTCTTGGCGTGCGCGATGAATATCATATTTTTACGCAGGGTAAAGGTTCTACGGAGCCGATTGCAAGCAATGAAACTGAAGCCGGACGAGCAAAAAACCGTCGCGTAGAAATTACAATTATGGACTAAAAAAACTTTAAAGTGATTTTTTTTGAAGAAAATTATATTTTTTACGAAAAAGCAGGCCCGAGGCTGGAGCAGTTGCGAAGTTTGCTTCAGCAAACGAGCAAAACAAAAAAAAGTGCGCCATTTGCGCACTTTTTTTTGTTTGAGGGTTACCGAACTGCGTAAGGCGAGTTACGCACGGCATTGGCCCAAAATTTTTAGAATGTGAATGTCCAGCTTAAAGCAATTCTGTTGAAATACCATTCGCGGGAAGTGTAAACGCTGTCTGAATGGTTGTAATCGTAAATTTCTGGAGCATTTGAAGCGGTCTGGGCTTCGTAAGCACGGCGGCTAGAGAATCCAAAAAGTATTGAAAGTGTGTTATGTTTGTTAAATTTGAGCTGAATTAAAGGGCTAATAGAAATCTGTTTAAAGTCGCCATTGTAATCTGGATTAGCGTAAACGGCAGAATCGTAATATCCGTCAAGTTCAAACATAACGCCGGCACGGTACAAAACTAAAGGCATCTGATAAGCAAGAATTCCGCACTGATAATTTTTAAGTCCGTTTACTTTGTTGCCGGAACACTGCCAGTTCCAGACTGTTTGATTATCTACACCGGAAATTCCTTCGTAATAAACCTGATATGAGTACTGAAGAACTACGTGAGTCCAGTCGCCGGCAAAAATTGCGCCTGTATCAAACTGGAAAGTTCCCTGAGCCCACCACTTTAAGAAATAATTTTTAAACGGAGTTAAATCTTCATAACCTTCTCCGCCGTTGTAAGCAGCCATTCCCTGAAGTCCAAACAAATTCCAGCCAGTTCCGGCCTGAGCACCTGCACTAAAAACGAGGAATGGAAGCGGTGTGAATGAAACACTTACCTGTGGTTTTACAGAAACCGGAGAAATTTCCAATGCGGAACCGAGAACTACGTTTGCATTTTTTACAAGCCATGATGAACCGAGTGGCGTTGCAATTTTGTAATCTGCGTGAGCAGTAACACGGCCTTCTAATCCACTGTAAGGACCAGTAATTGTTGCAAAGTGATCATAAGAATTCGCTGAAATTTTTGCAGAAAGCGGGTAATAAGCCATATCTGTTCCGATGTAGAATGACCAGTTTTCTGGAACTTCATAGGCACTTAAAGAGGCTGCGGCAAAAACGAATGCGGCAGCAAATGCAATCAAAGTTTTAATTTTTTTCATTTTAAACTCCAATAAAAAATTATAAAAGTGTTGATAGTAACACTATCAGTATATCCTTAAATGATTTTAAATCCAATAAATTTTGAAAATTTTTCTGAAAATGCGTAAAAAATGAAAAAATGAATCTATTAATAAAGTATGGAAGAAGTTACAAGAATTGACGCCGACGAAGATGAACTTTACGCTGATGATCTTGCGGCCAGGACTGCATGGAAGAATTTTGGAATACGATATATGTTTCCGTGGCAACGTCTGGTTGTTTCTAATATTCTGGAAGCCTGTGAGTATCAAAAAAAATACGCAAGTCTTACTGATGAAGAAAAAAAAGAAGAGGATGCGGAAAATAAAGATTCATTTTGTAAGGGGCGGCAGATTGTATTGCTTCCTACTGGGGCTGGGAAGTCTTTGTGTTTTCAGGTGCCGGCGTTGCTGCTGGATGGCCCGACTTTGGTTATTTATCCGCTGCTTGCACTGATGAGCGATCAACAGCGAAGAATGGAAGAAGGAAGTTTGAGATCGGTTACTTTCAGAGGTGGACAGTCGGCTGAAGAGCGGGAAGAAAATTTTGAAAAAATCAGGAATGGTGCAAAAATTATTCTTGCGAATCCGGAAGTGCTTGAATCTGAGGACCTTTTGAACCAGCTTGCTGAAACGGGAATTATTCATATTGCGATTGATGAAAGTCATTGTGTCAGCGAGTGGGGAGATTCTTTCCGTCCCAGTTATTTAAATTTGGGAAAAGTAATAAAAAAAATTAATCCGCCGGTAATCACGGCATTTACGGCGACGGCCTCGCCTTCTGTACTGGCAAGAGTTTCTGAAATTCTTTTTGAAGGCGAGGCTCACGTTGTGCGAAGTGAAAGTGACCGCCCGAACATTCATTATTTTGTTGAAAGAGCGGCCGCAAAAAAGAAAATGGCACTGAAACTTGCCTCAAGAGAAGCGCATCCTATGATTATTTTTTGTGGAACAAGGCACAAGTCCGAAGATATGGCTTTGGAATTGAATTTATGTTTTGGTCAGGGAACTGCAAAATTTTATCACGCGGGACTGGAAAAATCAGAAAAGGAAAATGTAGAAAAATGGTTTTACAATTCAAAGGATGGAGTTTTGTGCGCGACCTGTGCATACGGCATGGGAGTTGACAAAAAGGACATAAAAACGGTCGTGCATTTAGAACCGTCGGACACGGCAGAAGCTTATTTGCAGGAAGCAGGACGCGGCGGCAGAGACGGTAGTGTCGCAAAAGCAATTCTAATCTGGAGTCCAAAAGATTCGCTTGATTTTTCAGATTATCCGCCAGGTTCAAGAAAAGCGGCCTTAAAGGACTTTGCAGAAACAAAAGATTGCAGAAGGCAAGTCCTTTTGGATGCCTTGGGCGCGGAACAGGCGGTTTGCAGTGGCTGCGATCTTTGCAATAAAAGAAAATTCACGGAGGAAGGAAAGAATTTTAAGGGATTTAAAAAAATTAAATTCAAAAATGAAATGAAAAAATTATATCCTCAGAGCGATTGGGAATATGCCTTGCAGGAAATTAAAAAAAATCCGCATTATTATGACGCGGAAAGTCTTGAAGAAAGCCTTTTTGAAAAATTTAATTCAGAGTCGGTAAAATTGTTAAAAAAACGAATCTGGAATCATACGGATGTTCAGCAGATAATTAATCAACTTATAGAAAATAAAACTGTTTCCGTGAGCAAATTTTTGTGGAAAAACAGGTTGAAATACAAGCGGATTGCTAAAAAAAATGGCCGGCAAGTAAAAAGTTCACCTGCAACGGCCTGATTTTTAATGATTTTCTTGACTGTTAGTTTCGGTTCCGTCTGATTTTTTTTCAGAATCAGAAGGCGGGGCATCAACCGGCTGTACTGGTACCTTCTTTTTTTTGGATTTTTTAGGCTTTTTTTTGTGATAACTTGTTATATATTTTGTAAAGGAAATTACTAAAATCATGGCGACGGTAATTACGATTACACGCCAGTCTTTTAGGACTTCCATTGCGATTTTTAAAGCTTCGTTCAAATCACTGCTCATATTGTATTTATCGGCAAAGTTGCAAAAAAAATGACTTGAAAGCAATCTTTCTGTACAGTATCGTTTAAATATGACAGGAATTGTTGATTACAACGCTGGAAATATAACCAGTGTAGAGCGTGCGCTAAAAAGCCTTAATATTGATTTTATTCTTTCAAAAAATCCTGAAGAATTAAAAAATTGCGAAAAACTGATTTTTCCGGGCGTTGGAGATGCTTCTTATGCCATGGAACAGTTAAAAATCACAGGTTTTGATGATTTTTTACAGATCTGGACAAAAGAAAATAAACCATTGCTTGGAATTTGTCTTGGTTCTCAGATTATTTTTGACTGGTCGGAAGAGGGCAATACAAACTGCCTTGGTTTTATAAAAGGAAAAATTCGGTATTTTTATAATATTCGGCCGGAAATGAAAAATGAGGGTTTTAAAGTTCCTCAAATTGGCTGGAATAATCTTCAAAGAAAAAATGGTGACTGCCCTATTTTAAAAAATGTCCCTGAAAATGCTGATTTTTACTTTGTTCATTCATATGTTATTTGCCCGGAAGATGACAGTGTCATAAAGGCAACCGCTGATTACGGAATAAAAGTTCCAGCCGTAATTCAAAGTGGAAATATTTTTGCCTGTCAGTTTCATCCGGAAAAAAGTGGCGAAAGCGGTCTGAAAATATTAAAAAATTTCTGTGAGTTATAAGAGCGGTTTGTTATGATAAAAAAAAGAATTATTGTCTGTCTTGACGTAAAAGATGGAAGAACGACTAAAGGTGTAAAATTCCAGAATAATATGGACATTGGTGACCCCGTAGAAATGGCGGCGGAATATTACCGTCAGGGCGTTGATGAACTTGTTTTTTATGACATTATTGCAAGCGCGCGCGGACGTGGCCCGATTCTTGACCTTATTGCGCGCGTCGCGTCTGAAGTTTTTATTCCGTTTTGCGTTGGTGGCGGAATTGGCAGCGTTGAGGACATTCGTTCCACAATTCTTGCAGGGGCGGAAAAAGTCAGTTTAAATTCTCAGGCGGTAAAAAATCCTGATTTAATCACGGAAGGTGCCAGAATCTTCGGGAATCAGTGCATTGTACTTGGAATGGATGCCGCGCGAGATGCGCAAATGCCAAGCGGTTACAGGGTTTTTATAAACGGAGGACGCACCAAAACTGATTTGGACGCTCTTGAATGGGCAAAAAAGGCCGTTTCTTTAGGTGCGGGCGAAATCGTTTTAAATTCAATTGATGCGGATGGTATGAAAACCGGATATGAAATTCCACTTACAAAAATGGTTGCGGAAAATGTTCCGGTTCCGGTAATTGCAAGTGGCGGTGGCGGGACTCCTCAGCACTTGTGTGATGTTTTGACAGAAGGCAAAGCGGACGCGGCACTGATTGCGAGCATGGTTCATTCGATGGGCTACACTGTTCCTGGCATTAAAAAAGAACTCGTGGCAAAAGGAATTCCGGTAAGGTTGTAAATTATGAGTGATTTTATTCCAAAAGCGGTAATTTTTGATATGGACGGCGTTTTGCTTGATTCTGAAAGCATTTGTGACCAAACCTGGAAAATTGCCGGCGAAACTTTTGGTATTCCAAATACCGAAGATTCCATTCAAAAGTGCAGAGGTTGCAATAAAACTGATACAGAACTGATTTTAAAAGAAATTTACGGTCAGGACTTTAAGGTTAGTGATTTTTTAAACGAAACTTCCAGGCTTTTTCATCAGATTGAAGAAAAAAACGGTATTCCGCTGATGTTTTATGCAAAGGAAATTCTTGAATATTTAAGTAAAAAATATCCACTGGGACTTGCCTCTTCTACGCGAAAAATTACTGCCAGCCGCCAAATGAAAACTGCCGGCCTTTATGATTTTTTTAAAACTTTTACATTCGGTGATATGGTCAGCCACAGTAAACCTTCTCCGGATATTTATGTTATGGCCTGTAAATCTCTTGATGTTAGTGCGGAAAATTGTGTAGCGGTTGAGGACAGCCCGAACGGCGTAAAAAGCGCTTTTGACGCGGGAATGAAAGTAATTATGGTGCCGGATAAAATTCAACCGGACGATGATGTAAAAAAAATGGCCTGGAAAATCTGCAAAAATTTAAAAGAAATTGAAAATATTTTGTAAAGGGCAGCTCTAAAAAATTAATTTCTGGACGAAACACACGGCCCGAGGCTGGAACAGGCGTGAAGTTTGCTTGAGCAAACGAAACGAAAGCCCGCAGGCACGCTAATTTGCGTGCCGAGGACTTTGAGCGTGAGCGAACTGTGGAAGGCGAGTTACGCACGGCACTGGCCCAATAAAAAAATCATCAACAAAAAATTATAATTACAATTCAAAAATTCCGTCTTATAATTTAAGAATATGAAAGAAATTACTGTTACGCTGAATAAAGACGGAAGAAATTTACAGAAAATTGTGCTTGAGCAGGGAACGCCGGCCGCTAAGGTTACGGATTTGTTTAATCTGGATAAAAATACGATTTTTGCCTTAAGAATTAATAACGAAATTTGTTCCATTGATGACACGATTTTGCAATTTGACTGCGAAATTGAGCCGGTTTTGAATAATACAAAGGAGGGCGCCGCAATTTATCGCCGTTCGCTTTGCCTTTTGCTGGCTTCTGCAGCTCACGAATTATTCCCGGAAAAGCAACTGGTTGTGGGGCACAGTCTTGGCTACGGTTATTATTACAATCTTGAACATTGCGATGAAGATTCGGAAGATACAATAAATAAAATCCGCGAAAAAATGGAAGAAATGGTCAGACAAAATCTTCCGGTTACGACTTCCGTAATTTCCTGGAAAGCGGCGATTGCACTGTTCCAGAGTCTTGGATTAAAGGAAACCGAAAAGCAATTAAAATACACAGGAATGCCGTCGGTCAAAATTAATACAATTGGCAATTTTTCTGATATGTACTTTGGGCCTTTAGTTCAAAATACGGGGGTTTTAAAGACCTTTGAACTGAAAAAATATTCGGACGGATTTTTATTGCGTTTTCCAAAACATTCATCGCCGGACAAACTGGAACCTTTTGTGGATCAGCCAAAACTTTTTGAAGTTTACAAGCGTTATAAAGAATGGGGACGGAGAGTTGGCGTGACGACGGCCGCCTCTTTGAATGAACTTGCCGCAAACCGCAAATTCAACGATTTTATTGATATTACGGAAACTTTCCAGCAAAAAAATATTTCTAAAATTGCAAGTCAGATTGTTGAGCGAAAAACCGTCCGGGTTGTTTTGATTGCCGGGCCTTCGTCTTCCGGTAAAACGACTTCAGCAAAAAAACTTGGCCTGGAACTGCAGG
This sequence comes from Anaerobutyricum sp., assembly GCA_963638805.1. Lineage (GTDB taxonomy): Bacteria > Spirochaetota > Spirochaetia > Treponematales > Treponemataceae > Treponema_D. The sequence continues at coordinate 43,546 of CAVHTI010000006.1, read as the reverse complement.
CAATGGGCTATGTTCCAAAAATTATTTCTCTTGACTGCTATTATGTTGGACACGATAAAACTCCACTGGACGAAAACGGAAATCCTGATTTTGAATGTCTTGAGGCGCTGAATGTTGAACTTTTGAACCAAAATCTGATTGATTTGTTTGCCGGCAAAGAAGTTGTACTTCCGACTTATGATTTTCACACCGGAATCAGTTATTTTGATGAAAAAAACACAATGTCGCTAAAGGAAAATGAAATTCTCATCATGGAAGGAATTCACGGCCTGAACGATAAACTTACTCCAAAAATTCCGTCAGAATATAAATTTAAGATTTATCTTTCGGCATTAACTCAATTAAATCTTGATGAACACAACCGGATTTCTACCAGCGACAACCGTCTTATCAGGCGCATCGTCCGTGATTATAATTTTCGCGGAAAATCTGCGGAAGGCACAATTGCAATGTGGCCGGGCGTACGCAAAGGTGAAGAACTGCATATTTTTCCGTTCCAGAATAATGCTGATGCCGTGCTGAATACCGCGTTGGACTATGAACTTTCGGTTTTGAGCCCTTATGCCGTGCCACTTTTGCGGCGCGTTACTCCGGATATGAAAGAATTTGGCGAAGCCCGCCGACTTTTATCTTTTCTTGAAAATTTTGCACCAATTCCGCCGACACAAGTTCCGGACCGCTCTATAATCCGCGAATTTATTGGTGGAAGCATTTTTCATTATTAGGATTTACTCAAGATTGAAATTTATAACGGGTTGTAGTTAAATCTTCAACCTCGTTTTCTTCTTCGGCCTCGGCGGCGGCAGTGTATTCCGCTGCTTCCTGTTCCCTAACCTTTTCAAGCGAGGTTGTTTTTTTCATTATTTCCTGCAAAACCTGCCGTTTTTCTTCAGTTTCGATTTTTGCAGCGGCAAGTTGCTCTAAAAGTTCTTCTTTTTGGTAATTCAAAAGATTTATATTCCGATTTTGAGCTAAAATATCTTCAAAATTTCTTGAATTTTTCATTGAGGCATTGAGTTCGGCATATTGCCGCGCAATAGTATTCAGATTTTCTTGAATTTCATTTTCCAAGGCAAGCGCTTTTCCAAGTTCAATCTGAGCCTGCTGTTCTTCGTATTTACGGTAATCAAGAATTTCCTGCAAATCAAATTTAAATTTTTTCATTTTAAACTATGAATTTTCTGATTTTTCTTCAGATTCTGATTCGTTTTCAATAAATTCCGGTGCAGGCTGTTCAACATATTCTTCCTGCGGAATTTCAATTTCAGAAAGAAGTGCAAGTTTATCCAGCGTGTCTTTCATTGAGGACGGTTCATATTCTTCCTGCATCAAAAATTCTTCTATTGCCTGATGTTTATCTATTGCCTCGTCAATCTGAGGAGAATTTCCCTTTTGATAAATTCCGGCCGTTATCATTGTTTGATTATCGCGGTAAGTTGCCATCAGAGTTCTGATTTTTCCGCACGCCTTTTGAGTCTGGCGGCCGGTAATTCGTTTACTCAAACGACTTATAGACGCAAGAACATCAATTGCCGGATAGTGAAAACTTTCTGCAAGTTTACGGTTCAACACGATATGACCATCAAGAGTACCGCGAACGTTAAATGCAATCGGTTCATTCATATCATCATTATCAACAAGAACTGTATAAAATGCCGTGATTGAGCCTTTTGAATTCGTGCCACTTCGTTCAAGCAATTTTGGAATCATATCAAAAACGCTCGGCGGATAACCTTTTTGTGCCGGAGGTTCACCGTTCGCAAGCCCAATTTCGCGCTGAGCCTGAGCAAAACGAGTCACGGAATCCATCATCAGAACAACGTCCTTTCCCTGATCACGGAAATATTCTGCAACCGCAGTACAAACGTAAGCCGCCCGGAGACGACAAATTGAAGGCGTATCGCTGGTCGCAACAACTACAACTGAGCGCGCAAGCCCTTCTTTGCCCAAATCACGATTTATAAAATCAAGAACTTCACGGTTTCGTTCACCAATCAAACCGATTACGTTTATGTCCGCATTGGAATTTCGGGCAATCATACTAAGCAAAGTTGATTTACCAACTCCGGAGCCTGCAAAAATTCCCACACGCTGCCCTTTACCAATCGTCAGCATGGAATCTATTGCACGCACGCCCGTCGTAATTCTTTTATTTATTGGAAGTTTTGTCATTGGGTCAGGAGGATTTGCCTCGGCCGGATAATAAGAATCCGGGACAAGTTCGCCAAGTTTATCGCACGGGTGGCCAGTCGCATCAATTGTTCGGCCAAGCAGGGAATATCCGACTGGGACTTTTAATTCCGTGCCACTTGCAATAACTTCGCAGCCAACTTCAATTCCTTTTGTTTCGCCAAAAGCAGTAAGGCGCACAATTTTTTCTTCAAGGCCGACAACTTCCGCCGGCAACTGAGTTCCATCGCGAAGAACAATCGTGCACATTTCACCGATGATACAACGCGGCCCCTGACTTTCTATATCAAGTCCTTTTACCGCAACAACCCGGCCCGTGTATTTTATAGTCTCAGATTTTACAACCGTATCAAGATATTTTGTAAAATTAAATTGTCTCTGATATGAAGATTTCATAAATGCCTCTCAAAATTAGTCAGAAGAAGAAAGCAAATCAGAGCGTTTTATATTTTTTACAGGGGAAATTTCAATAATTTTATTTTCAAGTTCTGTAAGCTGGCTAGAAATGCGGGCGTCAATTGCACCAAAATCAGTTTCAACAATACAACCGCCTTTTTCTACAGAAGAATCTTCCAGAACCGTAATTCCCTTTACATTTTCAACATGTTCAATAAATTCCTGAGTATGAGAAGTAACAAGTTTTACGTCCTCAAGATTTACGCGCAAAATAACATCACCACGGGTTTTAACTTTTTTGAGCGCGGCCACAGTATTAGCCATGATAACGTTTTTCTGGTTTTCAGAAAGGATTTTTATAACTTTGCGGGCCATTAAAATTACAAGTTCAACAATCTGACTTTCTGTATCCTGCAAAATTTCTTCGCGGCGCTGCATTACAGCATCAAGGATTTTGTGCATGCGCTCAATAAGACGGTCCACTTCGGCATGGCCTTTTTCAAAACCTTCTTCCTGACCTTGATCAAAGCCTTCTTTGTGAGCATCGCGTTTTAATTTATCACGTTCCGCTTCCGCATCTGCAATAATCTGAGCCGCTTCTGCCTTAGCCTTTGCAATAATTTCTTCAGCCTGCTTTTCTGCTTCCGTTTTTGCAATCGCAGCCTGATCAGTTTGACGTTTTACTTCTTCAAATGCGGCGGTTTCTGCATTCTTTACAATTTCGTCAGCTTTTACCTGAGCGTCCGCAAGCATTTTCTGTTTTTCAACTTCAAAATTCTTTTTAAAGAGTTCTGCTTCTTTTTTTAAGTCGTCAGCGGTAGGACCCGTGTATTCTTCAACAACTTCTTCAACTTTTTCAACTTCCGGGGAATAATCTTTGATTACAGGCAGCATTACTTTGCCTTCACACTGCTTTGCTTCACCAGGACGAAATACTGATTTTGCCAACTTACCCTCCAGAAAAATTATGAAACTAATTCGTCTTCGCCAGAACGTGCAATTACAATATCACCGCTGTCTTCAAGACGTCTGATAATAGAAACAATCTTCTGCTGTGACTCCTCAACATCCTTCAAACGAACTGGGCCCATGAACTCCATATCTTCTTTGAGCATAGAAGCCGCACGTTTTGACATATTTCGGAAAATTTTATCCTGAACTTCCGCATCAACGGATTTGAGTGCCTTAGCCATTTCCTGCTGGTCAACATCACGCAGAACTTTCTGAATAGCACGGTCATCAAGCATAACAATATCTTCAAATACGAACATTCGTTTCTTGATTTCCTCTGCCAAGTCAGGATCATCTTCTTCAAGAGATTCAATAATAGATTTTTCAGAAGAACGGTCTACAAGGTTCAAAATTTCAACGATAGCGTCAACACCACCGGCCGTTGTATAGTCTTCTGAAGAAAGTGTAGAAAGTTTCTTTTCTAAAACGCGCTCAACTTCTCGCAAAACGTCCGGAGATGTACGGTCCATTTTTGCAAGACGCTTAGAAACTTCCGCCTGCATATCTTCCGGCAAACTAGAAAGAATCTGTGCCGCTTTGTTTGGTTCAAGGTAAGCAAGAATCAAAGCAATAGTCTGTGGATATTCCTGCTGAATAAAGTTTAAAAGATGTGCCGGGTCTGTACGGCGGATAAAATCAAACGGACGAACCTGAAGACTTGAAGTCAAACGGTTGATAATATCAATAGCTTTTTGTGAACCAAGTGATTTTTCAAGAAGTTCACGGGCATAATCAATACCGCCGGTTGTAATAAAGTTCTGGGCATTCATCAATTCCTGAAATTCTTCAAGAACTGCATCTTTAAACTCAGGATTTACTTTTTCCTGGCGGGCAATTTCAAAAGTGATTGTTTCAACTTCATCTTCACGCAAATGTTTCATGATTTCCGCAGAAACATCCGGTCCAAGCGAAATTAAAAAGATTGCTGCCTTTTGTCTTCCCGTTAAACTTTTATAATCTTTTTGATTTTTCTTTGAATTATTCAAATTCGCAGGTTTTAACTGACCTGGTTTTGGAGCCGGTTTTGGACTTGATGATGATTTTGAATTATTATCTTCTCCTGCCATTTTTTATTCCTCCATAAGCCAAGTTCTGATAAGCATCGCAACGTCTTCAGGATGCTCTTTTGCCATTGTAATTGCATTTTCCTGGAGTTCCATTCGTCTTGTTTCTTCAACAGACATAGAAACCTGCATACCTTCTTCGTTTGCATCCCAGAGAGCTTTTTCGCGCGCTGCCTGCTGTTCCGCAAGAAGTCGTGCCTCGCGTTCGCGCCGACGTCTTTCCAGTTCCTTGGAAATAATCCTTACAAGAACAAAAATCACAAGAATTGCAGAAACGACTATCAAAACAAGAAGTATAGTGCGCTTACGATTTTGTTCTGCCCAATATGCATTTTCTTCTTCTTCCCATTCTGCACGATGATCAATAGAAATGCTCGTTACATTTACCAGATCACCACGATTACGATCATAAGAAATAGCACCTTCAATCAGAGATTTTACATCATCAAGTTCTTTTTGCGTAACTTCAACATAATCGCGGACAAAAGAACCATAGTCATCTAAAACAACTTTTCCGGTCTGAGGATCTTTACGAGTTTTCCAGTAACCGTCAACGTTTACAGAAACCGAAAATTTCTGAATTGACGGGTGTATAGTTTCTATAGAGTGAGTTGTGTTCATAACATTATTTTGAGTAACGCCAGTTTCCGTAGATTTTCCAATCACATTTGACATATCAGAATAAACAGGAGGAGTTTGTCCTTCCGTACCGGCCGGACCTTCCGGATTATAACCAGTACCCTGCCATTCTTTTGTTACAGTCTGCTGACTAATCGGCAAACTATCCCGGTATTCAGAATCATCATAAGGAGTATCAGGATTATCTGCTTTGATTTGTATTGGGGAATAAGTCGTACGATCGTAATGTCCTTCAGAAAAATCCATATCAATCTTCAAGTTCAAATTTCTTATTCGGTCCGTAGAAAACTGATTTTGTAATGATTCAAGAATTTTTCCTGTGTAATAAGTTTCCTGATTTCTTATGAATTTCTGTTCGCGTTCAGTAAGAGTAAGGCGGTCAAAATCTGCCATTCCGGCAAAATCATTAATTTGATTTCCATTTTCATCGGAAATTACAATATTGTCTTCCGTAAGGCCTTCAACAGCAGAAAGAATAAGGCGCTGAATGCCCTGCACTCTTTTTCTGTCAGACAGAATATCACTGCCAGCAGACGGAAAAATTGTGATTGCGGCAGAAACAGGTCTTTGCTCAGAGGCAAAAAGTTTATCTTCCGGGCGAACAATAATGACCTTTGCATCTCTTATGCCACCAAGAGAAATAATCATATTCCTAAGTTCGCTCTGTAATTCTTTATTTAATTTTACAAGCTGATCGGCGTCGGTTGTAGACCAGTTTCTGTTATAAAAAGATGCGGAAAAAGGTTCCACCCCGGAAGGAACAAGATTTTCACTTACTAAAAGTGCCCTGACTTTTCTGGCAGTGGCTTCATTATCAACGGAAATAAAACCGGTATCTGAAACATAAGTCTTGATATTTTCGGAATCAAGGCGGTCTATAATTTTAGTCAGCTGAGTTGAATCAGTAACAGCCTGAGAAAAAACTTTTACGGTAGTAGGCTTTGCAGAAGACTTTGCCGCAACAATAATGACTATGATTATAACAACGATAATTGCAAAAAAAATGATTTTTTGTACCAGCTTCCATTTAGACCACAAGTCTTTAATTTTACCGGTAACTTTTTTAAACCATTCGTTCATATTCCCCCCACCAGAAGACAGCCTTCCGTGAACGAATTTCATTTAAAGAAATTTTTAGTTAATTTATTCAATTATAACATAGCAGTGCAAATTTGACAATAAAAAGGAAATTTTGCAAAAAAAAAGACAGCCAAAAAGCTGTCTTTATGCGGAGGAGCCGACTTGAACGGCCACGACTTACGCCACAAGCACCTCAAGCTTGCGTGTCTACCAATTCCACCACCCCCGCGGAATGTTTAATAATATATTTGAAATCCTATTTTGTGTCAATAGCACGGCAGGCTTTATTTTAAATTTTGTTAAATATTCTTTGATTAAGAGCCATCACTACCCTTAAAAATGCCCGCTGGAATGTGAAAATCCGCTGGAATTAACGCTGGTTCCGCCACTATGACCTCCACCATGATTGGAATCTTCATGGACTATTGGAGTACGAGTTTCTGTAACGTGCAGGAAAACATCATTACTTTCGGTGATTTTTGCATCACTTACATCAACATAAGAATCAGCATCAGAAGCATTGCGAACATTACTCATTTTATGTTTGAACGTAAAAATAATGATGAGGGCAACAACACTAGAAATGAACAAGGCAACACAAAGTGCAATAATAAAAATTTCTAAATCAAAATACATAGTTCCAACATCAAATGGCTCTTCATTTTCTGCCATTGTCATAAATTTGTCACATTTTTCAAGAAAAGCCTTAAAACCCGAATACCACGCGTCATATTCAAATCTACTTTCGGCAGCTTCGCGCGCTTTATCCTGACCCAAATCTGTAAAAGCGTAAAATGCAGTATCGCCGTGAACACAAATATCATCCATGCGTTCTTCCATGGTCAAAAAAATCATGACACCGTTTTTTTCGGCACCATAACCAAATCCATGTTCATTAAAAAAATCTTCGGAAGTATTTTGAAGCAGGACTTCCTCGTTTTGATAAAATGAAGTTTCCGGAAGCGAGTCAACCGTGACAATATAAAATGCAACTTTGTTATCGTGAGCGTTTTCAATTTCTGAAATTTTTGATTCAAGGAGTTCCTTATCTTCCTCGTAAAGAATTCCAGCGTAATCATAAACCGACGTTTTTGCGAAAAGTGAAAGCGGAATCAAAATCAGAAAAAGAACGCAAAATATTTTTCTCAAGAAATTATATTTCATAACAAGCCTTTTAGAGTTTCATCAGAATAAAATAAATTAGAGGAGTAAGAATCAGCGCACCGGCAGAAAGCACTGACAGAGCAATTCTTGTGACTTTTCCACCGTCCACCGGCAGTTTTCCGACAAGTTTTCCAGTCTGACCGTTCATTGCAAAAAGATAATTCTTGTCTTTCCATTTTGTACTTAAAAGCCAGACCGGCAAAAACGTATAGGCAGGTTTTGAACTCATATCCAGATTCATTTCAAGATTTTTTACCTGAACACTATCGTAAGCAGCATCAGCAAGCAGAACCTTTTTGGAAGATTCAGAAAGTCGTTTTTTTAGGCGCGGCACACAATCTTCATCAGTTTCATCATGAGCTTCTGCAAAAAATCCTGGAAGATAGGACGGCGTAAAATCCTTTAAATCCGAATAATCAAAAGGTTCAAGAGAATCCATTATTGCATTGTCCATCTTCTTAGAAGCATCAACGGGGATTTTTTCAAACGGAATAATGCCACTACGATACAGTTTATAATGCGAAATTCGTTCAATTCTTTCGTTTGCGGTAGTTATTTCCTCAGTGTTTTGAGCGTCGCACTCCAGTTTTACATCAGCTTTGCCAGAATAAAGCCAGAACGGGACATAAACGCCCTTGACTTCTTCAATATGATTTTCTGCAGAAAAGACTTTTGGAAGCAGTTTTTTGCCTTTGTAAAATTCAGAAAGTTTTTGCACGGCATCTTTTTTTTCCATTTTGAAAGGAATTACAAGATCCGGCATTTCTCCACCGTGAAATTTTCCGGCAATTACGTTTGGATTTCCGCAATAAGGACAGGCAGCAGCAACTGTGACCGTATCGCAAAAAAGCTGAGCTCCACAAGATGAACAGGTGTAAGTTTTATAAGAATCTGTGCCAAAAGCTTCTGTTTGTGCCTTTTCGGCTTCAGAAGAATCCATGCCCTTATCAACTGATTTTTTTATTTTTTCTGCATAAAGTTTGTCAATTTCTGAAATTTCGTATGAGGAACCACAGTAATCACATTCAAGTTTGTTTGTTTTTGCAGAAAAATGAAGCGGAGCCGTGCAGGACGGGCACTGATAATTTGTTGATTCAGCCATTTTTACTTTACAATGTCTCCGTCATCAAAAGGATCTCCACATTCCGGACAGAATTTTGGAGGTTTTTCGCCTTTTTTAACTTCCCAGCCACATTTATCACATTTGTACTGAGGAATGCCGGCTGGCTTTTTTGCTCCACATTCCGGGCAGAATTTTCCTTTATTTTTAGAACCGCACGAACAAATCCAGAAATTCTGTTCAGGCTTTGGACTTCCGCACTCCATGCAGAATTTTCCGTTATTTTCCGCCCCGCAACTGCATTTCCAGGTAACAGAAGAATTTTCAGCCCCGCCGGCAACTTTTGTGTTTTCAGGTTTTTCGGCGTTTTTCTGTCCCATCTGATAAAGATTCTGAGCATTTACACCGCCAGATTGCTGAGCCATATTCATTCCCATAAATGCCATTGCGGCACCACCTTGATTTCCGGCGGCAGTTTTCATTGCCTCAGCCTGAGCGCCAACCAAGTGTGCAGCGGCCATCGTAGGATCTTTAAAAGCGGCGTCGCGCTGAAGAGTTTTGAGCATTTTCTCGTCTTCGTCTTCCGCTTTTACAGAAGAAACTCCGACAGTTTGAATTTCAATGCCACGCTGTTCTTTCCATTTTGAAGAAAGTTCCTGCTTTAATGCCTCGGTAATTTCTGTTGTATGGCCCGGCAAAGAAGAATATCTTATTCCCTGGTCAGAAATTTTTGCAAAAGAAGGCTGCAAAGCGGTAAGAAGTTCAGTTTTAAGCTGACTGTCAATATTATCTCGTGTGTAAGATTCGGTAACGTTTCCGCAAAGTTTTGTGTAAAAAACGACAGGATCAACAATTTTGTAACTGTATTCACCAAAACAACGGATAGAAACGTCAATATCAATTCCGGCACGCTGATCTACAACGCGAAAAGGAACTGGACTTGGCGTTCCATATTTATTTCCGGTAATTTCTTTTGTATTGATGTAGTAAATTCTCTGATCTTTTGGAGCTTCCCCGCCAAAAGTAAATCTTTTTCCGATATTTTTAAAGGATTCTTTTAGACCTTTTCCAAAACTGCCGGCAAAAACTGACGGTTCCGTAGAAGCATCATATTTATATTCGCCAGGTTCCGCACAAACTTCTGCAACTTTTCCCTGATCAACAATAATCATGCACTGGCCGTCTGCAACGGCAATTACAGAACCACTTGTAATGATATTTTCCGTAGCCTTTGTATTGCTAGAACGTCCAGAAGTTTTTTTAACTCCCTTTTGCATAAGAACATCAGCACTCATTGATTCACAGTAAAAATATTCTTTCCACTGATCAGCAAGAACACCACCTGTCGCACCAAAAACAGCTTTTAAAAGTCCCATAACATTCCCCCTTAAAAAGTCAATTTAGAAATATCCTTAATATCCTGAATCAAGCCCGCCGGCTTTTAACTGAAAATGACTGAATTCCATGCTAAAACTTGCCCGACCTTGAGTTGCAGAACGCAGATTTGTACTAAATCCGAACATTTTTGCCATTGGAGCCTGAGCGTGAATAATCTCGCCGGAAGTTTTAGAATCCTGACCCATAATATTTCCGCCACGCTGAGTAAGCTGAGAAGAAGCCGGTCCAACAAATTCTTTTGGACAGGAAATATCAACATTCATAACCGGTTCAAGAATACTAGGTCCTGCCTGTGTACAAGCCTTGTCAAAAGCCATAGCGGCACACGCTTCAAAAGCAAACGGAGTTGATGTAAGTTCGTTCCAGTCAATTGCAGTTACCTTTACGCCAACATCAGCGCAAGGATAACCATATTTTATTCCGGAATTTAAGCAGCTTTGCAGGGAATTTTTAATTGCATCAAAAATTTCATCAGGAATATTTCCCTGTTTAACCGTGTTTTCATAAGAATTTCCGGCTCCCTGTTCACGTGGCGAAACTTCAAGAGTAAGACCTGCTGTATTTTCTTTGCCGGCAAGAACTTTGCTGAATTCTTCGCTGTGCTGAGCAGTAGAAGTAATTGATTCACGGTAAGTAACCTGAGGCGCACCAACATTGCATTTTACGCCAAAATCATCACGCATTCGGGTAACAAGAACATCAAGATGAAGTTCACCCATGCCGGAAATAATCAACTGTCCGGTTTCTGCATCTTCGTGATACGTAAAAGTCGGGTCTTCGCGACTCAAAATTGCAAGAGTTTCGTTCATTTTGTCTTTTTCTGACATTGATTCAGGTTCAAGCGCAACGGAAATTACCGGCTGCGGGAATTTAGGCTGTTCAAGCAAAACCGGGAACGCTTCCGTTCCAACAGTATCACCAGTCTGAGCAAGTTTTAAACCAATGAACACTGCAATATCGCCGGCAGAAACACTATCAAGTGGCTCAGATTTATCGGCATGCATTCGCAAAATTCGGTTTACTCGTTCGCGTTTTTTCTTATTCACGTTAAAAATCTGAGTGCCGTTTGCAATTTTTCCGGAATACATACGAACATAACACAAAGGCCCCATTTCGCGGTCATATTGAATTTTAAAAACAAGTCCAAGCGCCATTTTTGAAGGTTCACAAGGAACCAAAACCTGCTCTGCCTCATCTTTTTTGTAACGCAAACCTTCTGCCGGCGGAACATCAGTCGGGCACGGAAGATAATCTATAACTGCGTCAATCAAAGGCTGAACTCCCTGATTATGCCGCGCACTTCCCATCACAAAAGGAACAAAAGTACGGTTTATTGTGCCTTTGCGGATTGCAGATTTTAACTGTTCAGTGGAAATTTCTCCGCCTTCAAGATAAATTTCTGCAAGTTCATCATCAGAAGAAGCCACCTGATCTATTAATTTTTCGCGCCATTTTTTTGCTTCTTCGGCACGGGAAGAATCAATTTCCGTAATATCAAAAGTTTCGCCTTCATCTTCTTCATGCCAGCGGATTTCTTTCATCTGCAAAAGGTCAATTACGCCTTCAAAATCAGGGCCCTGACCAATTGGAATCTGCAGTGCAAGGGGTTCAACTCCAAATTTCTGCGCAACGTCTTCCATGCTGCCAAAAAAATCGGCACCAATACGGTCCATTTTGTTCATAAAACAAATTCGCGGAACTTTAAACTCATCCGCCTGCTTCCAAACCGTTTCTGTCTGTGGCTGAACACCGTCCACGGCACAAATTACCGCAACCGCACCGTCAAGAACGCGCAAAGAACGTTCAACTTCCGCCGTAAAATCAACGTGGCCGGGAGTATCAATAATATTTATCTGATAATTTTTCCAATAAGTTGTTGTTGCAGCCGAACAGATTGTAATTCCTCGTTCCTGTTCCTGCGCCATCCAGTCCATTGTTGCCTGGCCGTCGTCAATTTCGCCGATTTTATGAATTTTTCCCGTGTAATAAAGAATACGCTCGGTTGTTGTAGTTTTGCCGGCATCAATATGAGCCATAATGCCAATGTTACGCATTTTGTCTAGTGACATAGTAATTCCTCAAAATAAAATATAAAAAGATTTTAATGACTTTTTACAAATTTCACAATGAAGATTTTAATACGGGCGCATCTGCCTGGTGGCAGACCAGGCTTTCCGCAGTTCCGCTGTTCGCTCCAAAGTCCGGAAGCCCGCAAATTGCGTGCTTCCGGGCTTTCACTTCCGGCTGTTGAAACAGCCGTCGTGCCTGCTACAATCCTTTGCGCAAAGTAAAATTAAAAACTACAGTGCCTTTAAATTTTAATATTCAGAAATTGAAACAAACTCAAACCCTTCGTCCAAAAGTGCACAAATCAAAAGGTCTAAGTGATTGTAAAGAAATTCATAACTGCCAGACTGTGAAAATCCAATTGTTACAGGGATTATTCCGCCATTTTTTTCTTTTACATTTGAATAAAACGTCTGAATCAGGCTTTGCGAATCATCAGTTTTTGTTAACAATGGCTGAACATAAGTGTAATTTGAAGAATTTCCGGCCTGAATTATTAAATCCGTTGCCTTGTAATAAGGGGCGTGCCAGTAAAGCGTCAATTCTGAGCCTGTGCATGCAAAAAACTGATCCTCATTGCGCGCAAGGCCACGACGAATAAAATCCTCATCAATTACAAAAGTGCGGTCTGTAAGGTCTGCGGTTGTAAAAAACATTGAACCACATTCGTAACCGTTTGCCACAATCTGCTTTGTTTCCGAAGGATAACGGCTGATAAATTCTCCATTTATAAAAAAAGTTGCCTTTACATTGTATTTTTTCAGCGCAGAAATAATTTTTGTAAGTCCGTCCGGGTTATCGTATGCGTCAAAAATCAGTGCAACTTTTTTTAATTCACTGTCCTTTGTGGTAACTTCCTTGAAAAATGGTTTTGTAACCGGCGAAGAAGACAAACTCCTGACGTAAAGAATATTTGCAAAAAATTTATTTGTGGAATTTCCAGTAAAAACTCTGTACCGGCCGTTTTGAGTTTCTGTTGAAACGTCAATCATTGCTTTTGTGCTGACTTTTGACCAGGTGCGTTTTGTAGAATTGTAACGGTAAAAATTATCAGTTCCGGATTCTGCGACCACGGCATTTGAAGTGTTATCCCACCAGGCATTTGTAACGGAAGAAAGGGACACAACGTCCACAATAGAATTCTGAACGTTCCATTTGCGGATTGTTTTTTCACCGCCAACGTACAAAATATTTTTGTTCACCCAAAGCGCAGAAGAAATTTTTTCTCCACCAAGAGTATTTACACGGTACCAGGAATTTATGTCATAAACGTAAATTACAGAGCCGGCAAAAAATGCAATGCGGTTACCCGTCGGATCCAAAAACGGTTGTCCGGAATCTTCAATCTGCAAAACCTGAACTGCCTCAGAACCAATTTTATACACCGCTCCGACTTCTGCAGAACCATCGTAAGGTAATTTTGACTGCCACAAAACAGGATTACTTTCGCTATCCCAGAAAATCCAGGAATTAATTAAAGAGGCTGAAGAATCAGAATATGGCCGCGAATAAATCACGTTCATATAATCACAAGAATCACTTTCGACTTTCAGATACGAAAAAAATCTTTCGTTTTGTACTATCAGAATTGATTTTACATCCTTGTCCGCAGAAAAACGGTCGGTAGAAGGATTAAACTGAAAAGGCAGACGGCCCATTGGCTTTCCTTGCCCTATGATTCCGGCGTAAAGTCCAACAGTATAAAGTTCGCGGGCATTAATTTTGTACAGAAGATAGTCGTTCACGTAGGCAATATATTTTGAAGAAGCCCATTCCACGCAGTTGATGGTTCCCCGCCCGATTTTGCGGTATTTTTCTTCAACTTCCAGTTCCTTGAGCATTGCTTCCGGATTGCAAAAATACACGGCGTCGTTTTTTTCATACAAAAGGATTGAACTGTCCGATGACCATTTTACCGGCACAGAATTGTAACTGTTCACGATATTTTCGTTTAAAATTACTTTTTCCCCTGATTCTGCATTTTCCAGCACGAGATTTCCAAGACAAATGTCAGTTTTTTCTATTTTACAAAACCATTTTCCATCCGCGCTCACAGAATAAGGTTCAATTGGAAGATTATTTAGCGGTAATTCTGAATTTTTTTTAATCCAGCTGAATGTTGAATCAGAAGAATTGTAACGCGCCGTGCCGTAATGATTTCTAATTTGCAGGGTATTGCCGTTTTCAAGAAGTTCCATCTGCTCAGGGTAGCAGGTCAAAAGTTCTGCGGGGCCGTCTTTTTCTCCGTCTTTGATTTTTGCGTACATCAGGGATTTATATTTTGTGATTCCTGACATTTCCTGCTTTACGGTGAATAAAAGTTCATCGTCTGCATTTATATCAGCATTTTCAAAAGTAATTTTTGCAGACAGAGGAAATGCCACCATCAAAACGGCATAAAAAAAAATGCTGATTTTTTTCATTTAGACATCTCCGCGCTCAAAACTAAAACCGAAAGTTCTTTTTCTAGATTATCAAGTTCTTCGTTCATTTTTTCAAGTTTGGAAAGTTCAGCCATTTCCATTTTTTTCTGCTCAAAATTAAAATGCATTTCCGCGCAATTTTCGTTTTTCTGACTAAATCGTGATTTTCCGCACCAGGGACAATAAAAAAAACTTCCGTCTATCAATTTTCCGCAACCGGAACAAACATCAACTCTGGTCATTTTGAGGCCCGCCTTCTACTTTAAGATTGTCATCGGATCTATGGTCTTTCCGTTTTTGTAAACCGTAAAATGCAGGTGCGGGCCGGTTGAATATCCTGTACTACCTACAAGTCCAATTCTTGTGCCCTGACTAACCCACTGTCCTTTTGCAACAATGATTTTTGACATATGACCATAAAGCGTCTGATAACCGTTTCCGTGTTCAATAATCACGTAATATCCGTAAATTCTGCTGGTTCCGGCCGTTATGACTTTTCCGCTCATTGAAGCATAGATCGGAGTGCCCGTTGGACAAGCCATGTCAGTCCCCCGGTGATAAGATTTAACGCCGGTAATAGGGTCAAGGCGCGCGCCATAAGGCGAAGTCCATCTGAAAGCGGCCTTGATTGGCATGATGAATTTGTCGCCCATCGCAAGTTTTAGGGTATTTGAATCAAGAGAAGCACCCGGCAAAAACAAAACCTGGCCGGCAGTCAAAGTTTCGGACGTCAAATCATTAACATCAAGAAGCGTTGAAAGTTTTACGTTATTGTTTTTTGTGATTTTTTCCAAAGTATCGCCGGCTTTTACAGTGTAAGTAATGCCATCAACCGACGGAATTTTTAACTTCTGACCCGCCGCAAGCTGACGGACATTTCCAATTTCATTTACGGAAATCAGCGTAGAAATATTTTTCAGCCCGAATTTTTTTGTGATTCCGCTGATTGTATCGCCGTTTTGAACTTTATAATTTTGATAAGTAACCGGCTGAGTGTAATTTGAAACAAAATTTTCCGTTCCAATAATATTTCCACTATCATCAACTTCCGTGCCTTCAAGAGCAAACTGAGCCATCAAAGAATTCAGATTTTCCAAATCAAGAGTATCGTCCGTGTTTAACGCAAGCGGCCCCGTAAAATTTCTTAAATGCTGAAAAACCTTCACTCCAAAATAAATTCCGCCAGAAAGCAACATTGCCGACGACAAAATAATCAGGATTTTTGAAATGTTTTTTGCAATAAATTTAAGGAATTTTTCAACACTACGACCAATCGCAGCAATAAAAAGACGGAAATTAAAATCAGTTTTGATTTTCTGGGCAGAAAATTCCTTTACTTCCGGGGTATAAGAATGTAAAACGAGCCTTTTATCAAAATCCAAGCCCACAAGACTTTGAGAAGACGAGAAATCTGAAAAAACGGTCTGCGCCTTTTGCTTTTTCTTTGCGCCAAATCCGCCACTAAACGTTCTTCTTTTTTGCTGTTGTCCTACATAACTGATAATTTCCATATTTCTTTTTTCGGAATTTAATGTCTTGAGTTTAGGTTTTTTAAACCTTATACTTAAAATCAGGTGTGAGGAATGAATACTTTTTTTAAGAAATGGCGCTGCATTATTATTTTTGCCATTCTTGGCGCGTGTGCCGCAGCAATTCTTGTTTATTACGGAAGACTTGCGGCCAAAACAAATCCTATTCCTGCAAAAAAACGAACGGTTGTGGAGCGGGGAACTATCGTTGACCGTTCGGGATTTCCTCTTGCCGTCCAGTCAATTTTTTATCACATCGGAATTTCTACCCGTAATCTTTCAGAAAAACAAATTCAGGAATTTGCAGAAACGGCCGCCCTTCCGCTTGAAATGGAAGCTAGCGAAATTGAACAGATTTTAAAAAATGCGCACGGAAAATTTGTTTACCTCAGAAAAAAAGCCCCGCAAAGCGTTTATCAGGATTTAGTTGATGCCACAAAAGGCAAAAAAATGAATTTTATCAGTTACGAAAAAGTAATTGGCCGAAATTATCCGAATCACGCGCTTGCATCTCAGTTAATTGGTTATATGGGCTCTGATGAAAAAGGTCTTGCCGGAATTGAATTTTCTCAGCAGGAAATTCTGCAGCCTGCCCTGTCCGAAAATTCGCAGGAAGAACAGGCTCAGGGAAAAAATATTTTTCTTACAATTGACGCAAATCTTCAGTACAAACTTGAACAAATCTGCTACGAAGCAATGGAAAAAACTCAGGCCGCAGATATGATGCTGATTGCCGCTGACAGCAAAACCGGCGAAATTCTTTCATATATTTCTCTTCCGGCCGCAAATCTTGATGAATACGGAAATGCCTCCGCAGAAAGTAAAATTGACCGCCCGGCAATGAACGCTTATGAACCAGGTTCAGTTTTCAAAATTTTTACAATCGGGATTATTTATGATCACAACGGAATTTCTCCGAACGATACATTTTTGTGCGACGGTGCTTACGAAAAAAAACTTTCAAGTGGCGAAACTATAAAAATCGGCTGTCTTGATCACCACGGACTTTTGACGCCACGCGATGCCTTAAGATTTTCGTGCAATGATGTTTTAGGTCAAATCAGCGATAAAATCGGGGATGAAGAATTTATGCAGGGAATCAGAAATTTGGGCTTTGGTTCAAAAACCGGACTTGAAGTTCCCGGCGAAACTTCCGGATTTGTAAAAGAACCTTACAGCAAAACCTGGTCTGCACGTTCAAAACCGACAATTGCAATCGGACAGGAAATTTCAGTTTCCGCGCTCCAGATGGTACAGGCCACAACGGCAATCGCAAACGGCGGAATTCCTGTAAAATTGACCGCAATTCACAAAATCACAAATAAAGACGGTACAGTTTTTTATGAACACGAGCCTCAATACAAAGACCGTGCCTTGTCAAAAACGGCTGCTGATTATGTTTTAAGCTGCATGGAAACGACTGCAAGAACCGGAACCGGCTCAAGGGCAAATTTAAAGGACATTTCAATCGGCGTAAAAACCGGAACTGCACAGATGGCAGACAAAGAAAAAGGCGGATATTCAACGACAGATTTTATTTCAAACTGTATGGCAATTTTTCCGGTTGAAGACCCTCAGATTATTCTTTACATCGTCATTGAAAAAGCAAAAGGCGAAACTTACGCCGGACGAATTGTTGCCCCGGTAATTGCAGATGCGGCAGACGTGATTATAGATCACCTTGGAATGAGCCGTGGCGGAGCGTCGTCCCTTGAACATGACGGAATTATCACACTTCCGCAGTCCAAAAAAATCACAATTGGCGATAAATTGCCTGATTTTACGGGAAAATCAAAGCGGGACTTGATGTCCGTTCTTGAACGCACAGACCTTCATTTTATTTTAAACGGCAAAGGCTGGGTTGTAAGTCAAAATCCAGAACCGGGCACACCTGTCACGGAGAATATGACAATTGAACTCAACCTGGAATAAAAATAAATCTGCCTTCCAAAAGCGTTTTCCCGCCCTTTATGAGCTTTTAAAACCCGGAATAATTTTTATAGACGAAGAATTTTCAAAAGGAAAATCAATTGAACAAATTTCCGCTCCGTTTTTTACGCTTGCCACGGCCAAAAACGGTGATTACACGGCGACAGAAAATAAAATGCGACTTCATTCCGCTTACAATCCGAGTTCAGAAGCGCGCACTGCCGTTATGAGAACGGAAGTTTCTTCAAAATCGGCGGCAGTTTTTTATGGTCTTGGACTTGGCTGGCACGTGATTGAATTTTCAAAAAATTTTCCGGACAAAAAACTCATTCTTATTGAACCTGATTTCTTGCGATTTTTAGTAACGCTCACAATTCTGGATTGGACTGAAGTTTTTAATCAACAGCAGTTAATAATTGCCACAGGCCTCCCTGATTCCCAGACTAATCAGTCAGTGCCGCCTGATATTCAGCAAATTTTGACTTTGATTGAAGATACTTCAAAAATAAACACGGATAATTCGGGCGTTTCTGATGCATATTTTTTTGATATTCCTTCGTTTTATGCGCACGCAAAAAATTATTTTGAAAATCTGAAAGCTTTAATCCATCGCAATATTCAAAAAAATCAGATAAATGCTGCAACGCTCCGCCGTTTTGGAAAACTTTGGGTGCGAAACAGTCTTAAAAATCTTGACCACTTAATAAAAAATGACGGAATAAATTCGCTGAAGCTACCATGTGCTGACGATATGCCGTGTACCACCGCGACTGCAGTGTCCCCAAATACTATGCCGTGTGCGCCCCGCACTGATATTCCGTTTGTGATTGTCGGGGCAGGCCCGTCACTTCAAGGCCTTGTTCCATATTTACAGGAAATTTCCAGACGGGCCGTAATCATTTGTGTAGAAACTGCCCTGCACTTTTTGATAAAACATAACATTCAATGTGATTTTATAGTACTTTTGGACAGCCAATACTGGGCTTACCGCCACATTGCAGGACTTTCCGCTCCGAATTCGTATCTTGTAACGGACATCAGCGCATATCCGGCAGTGTTCCGCTTTAAATGCCGCGAAATTTTGCTTTGTGACTCGCCATTCCCGGTCGGAAAATTCTTTCAAAAAAAATTAAATCTAGACAAAGGTGACTTAGGCACGGGCGGTTCCGTAGCAACTTCGGCATGGAATCTGGCACGATTTTTAGGCGCAAGAAATATTTATTTTGCCGGCGTAGACCTTTCGTTTCCGCAAAAACAAACGCACGTCAAAGGCAGTTCTGCCGAACAAACCTTTCACAAACTTTCATCAAAGATAAAACCGGCAGAACAATTTTCCGTCTCTTCACTTTTTTCAGCTCCAAGCGTGCACTCAACAAACTATCAGGGAAATTCTGTACTTTCGGACAGCAGAATGCAAATGTTCGCCTGGTGGTTTGAATCAAACATTGCCGCAAATCCACAAGTAAAAAATTACACGCTCTGCCCTCAAAGTTTAAAAATCAACGGAATAACGCCACTTTCAATTCAAGATTTTTTAAAATTGCCGGAAATAAAAAAATCAGAAATTCTCCAAAAAAACAAAATCACGCCGATTTCTGATGAAACTTTCAAAAAATTCCAGAAATTAAAATCAGAATTCCCTGACCAAACGGATTTTTTTGCTCAAAATGAATCTTTAAAACAATACTTTGCAAAATAATGTATACTTTCCCTTATGAAAAATTCGGATTATTCAGTAATTTACAGTGACAACGAAATTGTTGTATTAAATAAACGCTCTGGGCTCCTTATTGCTGCCGACCGCTACAATCCCGACTGCCCGCGCCTTGACCTTCTTGCATCTCAGGAATTTGGAAAACTTTACGCAGTTCACAGAATAGACAAGGACACTTCCGGACTTATTATTTATGCGCGCACAGAAGATGCCCACCGCAACCTTAGCATGCAGTTTGAAAAGCGCCTTGTGCACAAAACATATCACGCGTTGGTTTACGGCCATCCACTTTGGACAGACCTCAGCGTAAAACTTCCCCTAAAACCGGACGGAGATGCCCGCCACCGCACAGTTGTTGATAAACGTTTCGGCAAACCTTCACAAACGGATTTTCACTTAATTGGCAATTGCGGAACTTTCAGCTGGATAGAAGCAAAACCGCTCACCGGTCGCACCCATCAGATTCGTGTGCATCTTGCAGCAAATTCTTTGAGCATCGTCTGCGACCCCCTCTACAGTGGCAATCAAAAGCCGCTCCGACTCAGCGACATCAAACGAAACTGGCACGGCGACACGGAAGAAGAACGTCCATTGCTCAGCCGACTCGCCCTTCACGCGTATAAAATTGAATTTGCGCACCCAAAAACCGGCGAAAAACTCATTTTTACCGCACCTTATCCAAAAGATATGGATGCCACCCGCAACCAGCTTGCAAAAATCTTTGGAGTTGATCCGCTTGCACAAAATTAAGGAGGGAAAAGACTTCCCCTACGGCCGCACTGCGTTGCGTCCTACCCCTTCTAGCGGGGCAAGGCTTTGTTCCATTGCGGCCCCGCAACACCCCCATTAATCTTAAGGAAATTTATGAAAAAAACGTCATTATTTTTAATTTTTGCGTTAAATGCAGTATCAGTCTTTGCATTTGAAAATTTCACGATAAAAATCACCCCGGAAACTGGAATAACAAACGGCAACCTTTACGAATATGTTTTTGAAGATAAATGCACAAACACAAACAACCAGGAAAGTTTTTTAGACTGGCAGGTAAAAAATTTATTTTTTGCAGGCGTAAATTTAGAATCCGACATAAAAAAATATTTCAACATCAGTTTTGACTGCCGTGTTTACATTCCAAAACTTTCTGGCAAAATGCAGGACTTTGACTGGCTAAACTTCGCCAACTATCCAGATGATAATCCAATGGAACTTACAAATTATTCCATTCACGATAATTATTTAGAAAAATTCTACGCCTTTGGGATTTCCGCCGGAAAGAATTTTCTTCTTGATAAAGTAAAACTCACACCTTATCTTGCTTGGAATTATTCTTTTATTCAGTTTTCCGGCAAAAACGGCTATGGCCTTTACAAATGGAATAAGTGGAATAACTATAGTTTTGAAGGTCGAACCGTAATTGATTACAACAACGAAATTAATTCATTTCTGTTAGGTTTTAAAACTATTGTGACTCCTTCTCAACATTTTGAAGCCGGAATAAATTTTGCCTTAAGTCCGGCCT
The DNA here is from genome assembly GCA_963638805.1 of Anaerobutyricum sp. Lineage (GTDB taxonomy): Bacteria > Spirochaetota > Spirochaetia > Treponematales > Treponemataceae > Treponema_D. The sequence goes on along the minus strand of CAVHTI010000006.1, from coordinate 22,363 downwards.
TGAGTTTTATCAGTGCAATAGACAAACATTATGAAAACACAACAGCCTCGGGCACGTTATATCTTGATGTTATGAATTTTTCGTGGGATATAAAAAGTTCAGTTTTTGTGCGTTACAGTTTTAATAAATATAATTCAATAGGTTTTAAGTGCGACGCAGAGCTCATTCCGTTAACAAAAGGCTCTGATTATTCTTGCTATTTACCAGCAACTTCTGTCTCAATAAATCAAGGCGTACAGGGCGGAACCAGCAGATTTTTATTTTCCGCATCAATTTTTTACACTTTAAGTCTTTAATCAGAGCAAAAACGGCCAGAAAACAAAATTTTCTTAAAATTTACTTAAAAAAAATTCTCCCGTTTAAGTAAATTATGTTATAATTTAATCTATGATTTCAAAGAAAAAAGTTAGACTATCAGATATTGCCCAAAAGTTAAATATAAGTACTGTAACGGTTTCTAAGGCGCTTTCAAATAAAGAAGGTGTCAGCGACGATTTACGCAAAGAAATTAAAGAACTCGCAGAATCTATGGGTTACCAAAAACTTTCGGATTCCGGCAAAACCACCGGCAATGTAGGAATTTTAATTCCAAGTCACTTTTTTTCTGCTCATTTTTCTTATTACTGGTATCTTTTTAATTTTTTGTCAAAAGAACTTTTAGCTCAGAATTTTTACAGCATCATGGAACTCATTACTGACCAGGACGAAGAAGCATCCGTTTTGCCGCGCATTTTAACGGACAAAAAAGTTGACGGTCTGATTATTTTGGGTCAGGTAAAAGAGAACTACATAGAAGAAATTAACAGAAATTTTGAAAATTTCATTCTCATGGATTTTTATACGAATAACACTTTGATTGACAGTGTTTCAAACGACAATTTTTACTGTTCTTACATCATGACAAACTATGTTATTAAGTCCGGACATAAAAAATTGCGCTTTGTAGGAAATTTTAACGCCACAACTTCAATCAAAGATCGTTTTATGGGATTTGAAAAAGCACTTTTAGAAAATAATCTGGAATGTGACAAAAATCTGATTTTAGACGACCGTGACCAAAAAGGAAATTTAATAGAAATTGAACTTCCTTCCGCAAAAGAAATGCCGACTGCCTTTATCTGCAACAATGACATCACCGCCGCTCGCCTTGTTCATCAACTGCACAAACAAGGATACAAAGTACCGGACGATATTTCTGTAACCGGATTTGATAACTTTTTAGGCCAGCAGACAATTTCCGTTCCGTTAACGACCGTTTACATAAAGCCGGAAGATTCTGCAAAGGTTGCCGCAGACTTAATAATCGCAAAAATCGAAGGCAGACCATATATAAAAGGCCGCCACGTTGTAAGCGGCAGCCTTCTCATAAGAGATTCCGTAAAAAACATCTCTGAAAAATAAAAGATCCCTAAAAAAAATCAATTTTTAGAGGAGCCCATAGTTTTATTTTTCTCCAGCAACAAGAATTCCTGTAATATTCGTAGATTTTCCATTCTTGTCTTTTGAAGCACGTTTGTTGCACTGAATGTGAACTTTGAATTTCTGTACAGTGTCGGTGCTCACAAGTTCCTTATATGCCCAGCCGTAATAACCTTTGCGGTAAGAAACATAGCAGTTAAGCGGAAGTTTTGTAGAAGTTTTACCGTCCTCATATTCAACCCAGGCAATTGGGTCACGGAACTGATCACTTTCGCAATAAGTAATTCCAACGGCAGAACCAGTAACTTCAAAAACAATTTCCGCACCGGCAGTTTTTGTCTGCCAGCCTTCGTGACTTTTACCGTGAGCCGTCCATTCGCTGTGAACAGGACTTCCTTCAGTCCAGCCAGTATTTGTCAGTGGCTGAATATTATCTTTTGTGTAATAAACGGCATTTTCAAAACCTCTGTCAGTCAAAACTTCCGGAAGATTTTTAGAATTTTCTGGGATTTCAGAATCGGACGGGAGATTTTTCCAGACATTTTCAAGTTTTGCGGTCATATATTCAGCAATTTTTGCATGTCCGGCATTATTAGGATGCACGCCTTCTTCGCCGTCAAAAAATCCTTCAAAATCCTTTTTATCAGTTGCAAAAAGACAGTCTTTCCAGCTTACAAAAGGAACGTGATAATATTCACAAATTTTCTGCTGTTCAGCCTGATTGCTAGAAAAAGGCGCTTTTCTTTCGTTTACAAAAAGTGCAAGAATCGCAGAATCCGTTTTTTCAAGAATTTTTCTGATGATTGCTTCATAAGTGCGCTTTCTGGTTTTAGTTTCAAGCCACTGATCGTTCATTGCATATTCAAGAAGGACAAGATCCGGATTTTTTGAAATTACGTGATCATCAAGGCGGGCAATCGCAAACGCAGAATCAGTGCCACTTACCCCTTGATTTAAAAATGTGAGCGTACTTCCGTTTTGACTTGCAAGTTCTTTAAGCCAGGCGCCAGTTTTTCCGGCCCAACCATTAGACGCTGCCGGATTTGCATTAAAACCGGTAGTAATTGAACCGCCCAAAGCAACAACTGTCACATTTTCTCCTCTGCGGATTTTTGCAAAGAAATTCTGCAACCTTACATCCTGATTTTCATTCATATAATCGCTCCCTGATGCAAACAAAGTGCCACAAAAACTCAACGTCACGGCCAATGCAGTCAGTAATTTTTTTAATTTTTTCATATTGATTTTCCTGTTTTGTAAGCCTTACCGCAAATTTCCGGATTTTTTGAAAATTCGCGGCAAAACTGATTTTTAGGGGGCCTCTAAAAATTGCAATTTTTAAAGGCAACTCTGAAAATGCGTCGTTCTAAATCTTGCTATTTCCAAGACTTAGAATGCGCAGGCATCTCTGAAAAAACATCGAAGATGATTTTTTAGAGATGTCCTTTACTTTTTCTGTCCAAACGAAGGCACTTCGTCACGACTGATATACCACGGATTTTCTGCATAAAGTTTCATGGTAGATTCTTTTGTACATTTTTCGCTGTATTTTCCGTTACTGATTACAAAATCACCATTCCAGGTACAGAACCAAGACCAAACACTGTGCTGTTGTGCCAGTTTTACAATGTTCGGCAAAGTTCCGTTTTCTGAAATTGCGCAAAGTTTTGATTCATAACAACCCGACTGAATTTTCTGCAGAAATGCAACGCCATCATTATGCTGATAAGGATTCGGGTAAGAATCATAAGCGACAACGTCAACTAAATCGTCCCCAGGATACCAGTCCGGATCCTGACCATTCCAAACCCAGATAAGATTATTCAGCCCGTGATAATTTACAAGACGGTCGTAAAGCATTTTATAAAGTTCAAGATATGCTTCTTTGCCGGCAGCGCCCCACCAGAACCATCCGCCGCTTGCTTCGTGAATCGGACGCCACAAAACTGGCACGCCCGCATCTTTTAATTGCTTGAGAGGCTTTGCAATTGCATCAATATCACTGAGCATTTCCTGATATTCTTTACTATCCGGATTGAAAATTCCGTTTTTAAAGTCAAATGTCGTGGCTTCTTTTCTAAAACCATCGTACCAGTGTTTATTTACTTCGTCTTTATCAAGAAGTCCGGACGGGGCATTCCAGTGCCAGGCGCAAGTAATAAGTCCGCCTTCCTGCCAGTATTTTTTTGCAGTAGAAACAAGACGGCCACCAGAAACTCCGTGAGCAACGCGCGAAGGACTAAAATCAATCAAATCAATTCCCATAATTGCAGGATTTTTTCCTGTTACAGAAACAAGAGTTTTAATTTCCTGAGTATTTGTTCCATAAATCTGCTGGCCACTTAAAATTCCTTTGCCACGCATTGAAACTAAATAATCAAAAACTGCCTGAGCCTGTTCGCTGGCATTTGGATTTGAAAGTTTATTTGATGGATAAAAATCCGCACGATTTTCTTCTGTAACCGGCACAATTTCAAGACAATCAAGATTCCATTCGCCTTTTAGCGGAAGAACCGTAACTTTATGACTACCCTTTTCTACCCATACAGTTGCATTTGAATTTACGGTCACAAAATCTGAAGAAGATTTTAACCTTTGAGAAACAACATAAGTATTGTCATCAACCATTAATTTAATAGAAACACGTTCATTTTCTTTCTGAAGATTTGAATAAGTTATACGAAATCCAAATTCCCCATCATTTTCTGCTTCAAACGGAAAACTTGCTTTTTGGAATGTACTTACAAAAGTTCCGTAGCCACTTCCTGAAAAACCTGAAAGTTCATTATTAATGTCAATTCCGTGCAAGTCTCCCTCCTCAGCTTCATATTTCTGAGCAAAAAGCGCAGAAAATAAACACAAAAACAATGCATATGCAAAAATTTTCTTCATATGTTCACCTCTCTTTTTATGATATTCCCAAAAAACTGAATTAACAAGTTTTATTTACTTAAAAATTAACTATTTTTCAGCAATTTTTTACTTAATTTTTTAGGTAATTTTTAGGCAAAATCAATTTTTCTATGGAAAATCAGAAAAACTGTGCTATAATTTTTCCGTAACATAAAACACTAAATTAATAAAAATGTTGCAAATTTCAGGAGTTTAAAAATGAAAAAATTATTAACTTTCGTTGCCACAAGTGCAATTTTGCTTGGTCTTGCAGGCTGTTCTTCTACACCGGCTGCAAACACAGAAACAAACGCAGAATCACCTGCCGTTACAGAAACTACAGAAGTTACTGTTGAAACTACAGAAGAAGTTATTGAAGAAGAATATGTTTATGTTCCTTACACACCAACTGGAGATTTAACTCTGCTTGATGATTTTGAAGACGGACTTTTCTGGACATTTGTTGGAGATTCCTGGAATGACGGTGACTGTTCAACAGGCGCAGACCTTACTGAAGAATGGGGTTCAAGTGGCCCGAACAGTTTAAAATGTTCATTCCGTTCTGTTGGCAGCGGAAAATGGGAAAAAGGCGGATATGTATGCGAAGGTGCTTCTTTGATTGAACAGGATTGGAGCGGTGCAAAAATGATTTTGTTTGACGTAAACAATCCAAATGATTTTGATATTGAAGTAATGTTTGTTTCACAGGCCGGCGAAAACTGGGATGCATGGAATCAGACTGGAAGTTTTAAATGCCCTGCAAAAAGTGTAACTCCGGTTTATTTTAATATCAGCGGACACAGAAATCTTGAAATTGTAAACCGCGCAATTATTTACATTGCCGGCAATGATGCCCCAACAGACGGTTACTTTATGGTAGACAACGTTCAGCTGGAATTCTAATTTTTGCTGAAAATATAAAGGGCATCTCTAAAAATTGCAATTTTTAGAGGCTCCCTAAAATTAAGCGAAGCCGTGCAAGGGATTGTAGCAACGCCGTAAGGCGAACACGCACGGCTACAAAAAAATCCGTGAGGACAAGAAATAATGTCTTTACGGATTTTTTTTATTTTTTGAAAAAAGTTTTTTGCCGTGCGGGTTTGGAGGCGAATGCCGGAATTGCGGAAAGCCCGGTCTGCCGCCAGGCAGATGCACCCGTATAAAAAATCTAATTACTAATCTTTTTTATAAAATCGACAATTTTTTTGGCTGCAAGGCGGTGAGTTTCCGGGCCCGGATGACCGCGACTGCCCTTGTGTTCCGGGAGTTTTTCGACATCTTCCATGGCGTCAAGTTCAAGAGTGTAAACCTGATTGTCGCCGGTTTCGTTTTTGAATTTTTCAACGCCACGCAAAATAAAATCCGGGATTGCAACGAGTTTTATCATACCCCACACCCAAATAATTTTTGCGCTGGGATTATTTTTGCGGACAGTTTTTAGAAAATTGTAAACGCCCTCTGCAACTTTTTCGCCGTCTTTTTCGCAGGCACGGTCATTGCTGTCGCGCGAAAGAGCATGTTCAACGCCGTTTTCGTCCTTCCAGGCCGGCTGAAAAAACGCGCCATTATCGTTTGTGCCAAGATTTATGACGACAAAATCGCTTCCGCCGTTAAAATCATATTTTTGATGTGCGCCAAGTTTTTTTTGAAAATCGCTCCACATTACAGAGCAGACATTTTCGTAATGAGGCGGAAGTGCCGTGTGAGTATTTCCGTCCCAGCCCCAGCAAATTCCCCAGCCACACTGACTTACAACTGACCACTGGGCATTCAGTGCCTTTGCAGCCTGGACGGCATAAGATTTACTTGCACAAAACCATTGAGTTATCCAGTCAAATTCTTCAGGACCGCCGGCAAGACCTTCGCCGGAAGTTATGCTGTCGCCAATAAATTCAATTTTTGTACGCGGAATATTTAACGGACAGAATTCACCTTCATCAGAAAGACCAATTTGTTCAATGAACAGGGAATGAAGTTCTTCACCACTCATTGGCTGAGTATCTTTTAAAATTGTAATGCGATTTTCTTTTTGAGGATTCATATTTGCCGCAACACAAAACCAAATACTACCCTCGGCCGGAACCATAAAGCGATTTACCGGATAGCCGTTTACGTCAACGCTAACCCACGGTTCAAAATTATTGTAAAGTGAAACAAACTTTACCCAGACTTCCTTTGCCTTTACGTTGATTTCCAGACCGGAAGCGCCCCAGAACAATGCGAGAGGTTCTTCTGTCTTGCCGGCATCCGCCACATTACGACCAATTATTCGTTTTTCGGTGATTTCGTTCAAATTGTAAATTTTCATGACAGAAATTGTAGCACAAAAATTCACAGGCGTTCATTATTTTTTAGAAATGTAACCGAACATTGCGCGCAGGATTTTCATCTTGATGATAAAAGGCCGTGTGTACCGGCAATTTTTAGGCACGAAAATGATTTTTTAAGTAAATTTACTTAAATTATTTTATTTTTTTAAGTAAATTTTTCTTGACAATTAACCAGAGTGAAAGTAATCTAGAATTATAAAAGAAAATGACGAGTCAAATCAGGCTGTAAATCAAAACTTGTGACCGGCATTTCAAGGGGTGTTTTTTACGCCTCAAATCAAAAAACAGGCAAATAAAAGCCTTAAAAGGAGACATTTATGTCATCAAAAATCATCAGTGGCGGAAATTTACCAAACATTCCTTGGCAGGACAAACCGGCTGACTGCTGGCTTCCAATCTGGCGCTATTCAGCAAATCCAGTTATTGGTAGAAACCCATTCCCAGGCATGGGACGCATTTACAACTCTGCAGTAATTCCTTGGCAGGGAAAATTCAAAGGTGTTTTCCGTTCAGAAGATACTTCTGCCCGCCCTTTCCTTTACATTGGTGATTCTGACGACGGTATTCACTGGGATTTCCAGAAAGAAAAGATTCACATGCACGATCCTGATGGAACTCCACATGATCCTTTCTATGCTTATGACCCACGTTGTGTAAAAATTGACGACACATATTATATTCTTTGGTGTGGTGATTTTGATGGTGCTTCAATTGGTGTTGCAACAACAAAAGATTTTAAAGATTTCACTCGCCTGGAAAATCCATTCCTTCCATTCAACCGAAATGCAGTTTTGTTCCCAAAAAAGATTGACGGAAAATTCGTAATGCTTTCTCGTCCATCAGATTCAGGACACACTCCATTTGGTGATATTCTTCTTTCTCAGTCTCCTGATATGAAATATTGGGGAGAACACAGACTTGTAATGCAGAAAGGTGGAAAAGGCTGGTGGCAGGGGGTAAAAATTGGTTGCGGACCTGCTCCAATCGAAATTGAATACACAAACAAAGAAGGCAAAACAGAACAGGGCTGGCTCATGTTCTACCACGGCGTTTCAACAACTTGTAATGGATTTGTTTACTCATTCTCGGCAGCAATTCTCGACCACGACAAACCTTCAATCGTAAAATACCGCTGCGGTGACTATATGCTCACTCCAGAAATGCCATACGAAACAACAGGATTTGTTGACAACGTATGTTTCCCAGTTGCAGCCCTCACAGACGAAAAAGACGGCAAAATCGCAATTTACTACGGTTGTGCAGACACAGTAGTAGGACTTTGCTTCACAACAGTAGAAGACGTAGTTAAGTTCACCCTTGACCACGACGAAAAAGGCTACTGGGACACCGACGAAGGTAGATTCTAGGAAATTCCGGGACAAACTCGGAAAATTTTAGTATAAAAAAACAGGCTGTGCCTTATTGGGTACAGCCTGTTTTTTTTCACAACCTTGTAACACTTTTTTACAATTCCACTGGCTTTTTATACATCACAATTAAGCGCCAATATGCTATAATTTTTTTACAATTTTTAATCTGGAGATTTACAATGATTAAATACAACGAAAAAACTTCAACCTTCCGTTTGGACACCCCAAATTCTACCTACTGCATCACAATTGCAAAAAAAGGCTATGTCGGCCACGCTTATTATGGCAAAAAAATTGCTGATGATGACGTTTCTTATCTTTTAAGACAATTTGAATATTATATGAGTGACGGCGAAATTTTCCGCGAAAAACATACTTTGCTGGATTTTCTTCCTCAGGAACTTCCGACCGACGGCATGGGCGACTTCCGAACCTCTGCACTTGCAATCACAAACAAAAAAGGCAATAACGGCGTTGAATTAAAATATAAATCCTACAAAATCTACAACGAAGCAAAAACTCTGCCGGGACTTCCTTCAGTTTTTGGAAAAAATGCCCAGACCCTCGAAATTATCACAGAAGATGAAGTTCTTGGCATTGAAGTTTCACTTTTTTACACAATTTTTGATGATAACGACGCAATTATCCGCTACACAAAGGTAAAATCTAGTACGGCAAAATCTCCTGTTTATATCAAGAAGGCCTTTTCCCTTGCCTTTGATATGGACAATGACAATTTTGACATCATTACTCTGCACGGTTCATGGGCCCGCGAACGTCACATCGACCGCCACCAACTCCACCACGGAATTCAAAGCGTGCTTTCTATGCGTGGCGAAACGAGCCATCAGGAACATCCTTTTGTTGCGATTCTTGATAAAAATGCGGACAACAATTCTGGTTCTGTGTACGGAATGAATTTTATCTACAGTGGAAACTTTACTGCCGGCGTTCAGTTAAATCAGTTTGACTCACTCAGGGCATTTATGGGAATTAATCCTGAAAATTTCTGCTGGAAATTAAATCCCGGTGAAGAATTTTATACTCCGCAGGCAGTCCTTGTTTATTCAAACAAAGGATTGAACGGCATGAGCCACACTTTCCACGACCTTTACCGCGAACATTTAATCCGTAGTCCGTATAAAAAATCTATGCGACCAATTTTGATTAATAACTGGGAAGCAACTTATTTTAATTTTGATACAGAAAAACTTCTGGACATTGCCCGTGAAGCCAAAAAAGACGGAATTGAAATGCTAGTTATGGACGATGGTTGGTTTGGAAAACGCAACGCCGACAATTGTTCACTTGGTGACTGGGTTGTAAACGAAGAAAAACTCAAAGGCGGATTAAAACACTTGGTCGACGAAGTTAATAAAATCGGTTTGAAATTTGGAATCTGGTTTGAACCGGAAATGATTTCTCCAGATTCTGATTTGTACCGTTCCCATCCGGACTGGGCAATCCAAATTTCCGGCAGAGTTCCGGGAATGAGTCGCCAGCAATATGTTCTTGACATCACTCGAAAAGAAATCCGCGACTATGCCTATAATTGCGTAAAAAATATTTTGAACAGCGCAAACATTGAGTACGTAAAATGGGATATGAACCGCCAGCTTTCTGATATTGGTAGTGCAAGTATACCTGCCGACCAGATGGGCGAATTCTATCACCGCTACGTCCTGGCACTTTACGAAATGCAGGAAAATCTGATTTCCGACTTCCCAAATCTTTTGCTGGAAAATTGTTCTGGTGGAGGGGCTCGCTTTGACCCTGGTATGTTCTACTACTCTCCGCAAATCTGGTGTTCCGATGATACAGATGCCATTGAACGATTGTCTATTCAGGAAGGCACGGCACTTGTTTATCCGCTTTCCACAATGGGCGCTCACGTTTCAACTTGTCCAAACCACGCTTGCGGCCGTGTAACACCTTTTAGAACGCGAGGTTATGTTGCCCTGTCCGGTACATTTGGCTACGAACTTGACATCACAAAAATTCCAGATGATGAACGTTCTCAGATTCCTCATCAGATTGAACTTTACAAAAAATATTCAGACCTCGTCAGAAATGGTGATTACTACAGAATCGCCTCTTATTCAGAAAATAATGAATATGACTGCTGGATGTCCGTCAATAAGGAAAAAACTCAGGCCCTCGTAACTTTTATTCAGGTTATGAATCATCCAAATTACAAAACCCGATTTGTAAAAATCCCGTCTTTTGATTTTGAAAAAAAATACACTGTAAGTTTCCCAGACGAAGATCAAAATCAAAATCCTCCGCTTACAATGAGCGGTTCCGTTCTGGCAACTTGCGGAATTCCTCTTCCACGTCTTTGGGGAGATTTCCAGGGCCGCCTCATAGAAATCACCGAAAAACGTTAATCAAAAGTCCCGCATTATAAAAAAAATACCCTGTAAGTTCTAAAACCGGCAGGGTATTTTTCTTTAACCTCTAAAAATCCTATGAATTTTTCTTAATCCAGTCCACAAGTTCATCAACCTGAGTAAATGCAAGTGCCACGACAGTATCTGCCGCGCCGTAATAAATTGCAATCCGGCCAGTTTTTGCATCACACAATGTAGAACACGGGAATACAACGTTTGGAACATCGCCAACACATTCGTACAATTCCTGAGGCCGCATCAAATACGGTTTTGCGCGATATAAAACTTTCCACGGTTCATTTTTATCAAGAATTGCAGCGCCCATAGAATAAACCATTCCGTTACAGGTTGTAGCAACCCCGTGATAAATCAAAAGCCAGCCTTCATCAATTTCAATTGGAATTGGACCGGCACCAATTTTTGTCCAGCTCCAGCCACCGTCAGCACCCATCACAAATCGATGCTGCCCCCAGAATTCCATATCAGGACTCTGAGAAATAAAAATATCGCCAAAAGGAGTGTGACCGCGGTCACTTGGCCGGCTCAGCATTAAAAATTTACCGTTAATTTTCTTAGGAAAAAGCACTCCGTTTCTATTGCAAGGCAAAAAAGCATTTTCCTTTTGATAAAAATGAACAAAATCTTCCGACCATGCAACTCCGATTGTCGGGCCATAATAAGAATTACACCAGGTCACATAATATTTTCCGTCAATAAGACAAACCCGCGGATCATAACCGCAAGCCGGACCTTTTACACTGCCGTCCTCATTCAAAAGCTGCAGAGGTTTATCTTCAAGTTTCCAGTTTATTGCATCATCACTTTTTCCAAGAAATAAATGCTGCTGCATCGCCCTGTCATCAGAACGGAAGACACCAAGAAATTTTCCGTCCTTTTCAATAATTGCACTGTTAAAAATGCTGTTAGAAAACGGAATCTGATCCCTTTTTATCACAGGATTTGCAGAATAACGCCAGATAACATCTGTACAGTCAGCCGGCTTTTCCTGCCAGGGCATATTTGGTATGTTTTTACCAATAATCATTTTTCCTCCAAGATTTAAATGTTCAAAAATCACCCATTCAAATCATTTTTTTTATTTTCAAAAATATTTTTTATCATTTTATACGAAAATCCCGAGTTTAGCATTGCAGAAATCAATTTTTGTTCCGATTTCCCCTGCTTCAAAAGTTTTTCGTACGCCTTTATTCCAATTTCATACTCATCATTTTCTTCAAAAAAAGCATCCAGCGCTCCGTCTGCAACTTCTTTATCAATTCCACGCTGTTTTAATTCAGAAAGCAAACGTCCCCGCCCCTCATAATGATTTATTTTCCGCCCATCAAGCCAGGCCCGCGCAAAACGCTCATCCGACAGATAGCCCTTACTTTCAAGAAAATCCAGACTCATTTCAATATATTTTCGCGCAAATCCCTTTTTTACAAGTTTTTGAGTCAAATTAAACCGACACTGTTCTGCCCGCGCCAAATATTCGCTCGCCTTAATTTCAACCGCCGTCGCAAGCCCCGCGTCCAGAAATTCCTCCGTCTGCGCTTCCCCAAAATCGCTCCCCGCGCGCACCGAATCAAAATCAACCGTCAAAAAATATTCTTTCCGCGCATAAAAAGCCGGCCCCTCATCAGGCACAATCTTGAAAATTCCGTTACTGGTCTGCAAAATTATTTTTTCAATTTTCATTTTTATACGGAAGCCACCCTCATTACATTCGGGTCGGGTGTTCCGCACTTCGCTAGCGCTCAAAGTCCTCAGGGCACAAATTGTGCCCTTCCGGGCTTCTGCCTCGGCAATTGAAATTGCCTTCGCAGGTGCTCCATACCCTGGCTCAAAAAAAACACCTCGTATTTATTATAGTACATTTAAACAAAAAAAACACGGCAGAAATAAAAATCTACCGTGTTTTTCAATTCTTTTTATGCAAATCTTAAGAAAGTTCTGCAATAAAAACGTATAAAACTAACGTTTAGAGAACTGGAAGCGTCTTCGGGCACCTTTCTGACCGTACTTCTTACGTTCAACCATACGAGAATCTCGTGTAAGGTATCCGTTAGATTTAAGTGCAGTTCTTGCATCAGGATCAATCTGTACTAATGCACGTGAAATTCCGTGAAGACAAGCTGCTGCCTGACCGTTCAAACCGCCACCTACAACATTAATAAGAATATCAATGTTAGCGCCCATTTTTGTAACGTCCAATGGCTGATTAACAACTTTTACCTGTGCTTCTGTAACGAAATAATCTTTTACATCTTTTCCGTTTACAACAATTTTACCAGAACCTTCGCGAACAAAAACGCGAGCTGTTGCTGTCTTTCTTCTTCCTGTTCCAATAGCAATATTCTTTACCATCATTTACTCCTGATTAAAGTTCTACTGGCTGTGGATTCTGAGCAACATGTGGATGTGCTTCCCCAGCGTAGATTTTTACACAATCCATCATTTTGCGACCAAGACGTCCGCCTGGAAGCATACCTTCAACAGCACGTGCCATTGGTTCAGTTGGATGTTTTTCAAGAACTTTTTCGTATGTGTAACTTCTAAGCCCACCTACGAATCCTGTGTGATGGTGATAAATCTTTTTCTGTTCTTTACCGCCAGTTACCAAAGCTTTTTCAGCATTGATAATGATTACAAAATCGCCCATAAGCTGATTTCTAGTGAATGTAGCTTTATTTTTTCCACGAGCGATATAAGCAGCTTTTGCAGCTACTCTTCCCATTGGTTTTCCGGCTGCATCAATAATATACCATTTGCGAGCCTGATCATTTTCCTTTACGAAAATTGTTTCCATGATATGTACCTATCCAGTAAAAAATTACTTGCACTTAATGAACCTTTGCATCTGATTCAAAAAATGCCAAAATCCGAATGAGCAGTCCGGATTTCTTATACGGGGTAGAATATATTACTATTTTTTACCCTTTTTTGTCAATGAACGCGAAATCTACTTATTCTCTGTTTTTTCTGCAGATGCAGTTTCTTCAGAAATTTCTTTTTCAGCTTCTTTCTTGTCTTTAATGTCCGCAACACCAATAAAAATGGCAACAAGACCAATAAAAGCAGCAAGTACGGGTGCAAAACCTTTCAGAAAATTAATTACATCAGTTCCCCACTGCAAAGGACAACACGGTAAAACAGCAAAAACTGTAAAAGCAATAAAAACAACACCAATAATAATTGAAATCATAATATCTTCCTCAAAATAGATGATTTTTAGTTACATCAATTATATAAAAAACGGCTACTTTATTCCAAGTGCGTATTCAAGAACTTCGTGAACATCAGAAACTGGAATGAAAGTAATTCCCGCCTTTACAATGTCCGGAATTTCATCCAGATCCCTTTGATTTGCCTTTGGAATTATGATTGTCTTAATTTTATTTCGTTTTGCGGCAACAGTTTTTTCGCGTAAACCGCCAATTGGCAAAACCTGCCCAGTAAGAGAAAGTTCACCGGTCATTGCAAGGTGCTTTTTTATAACTTTGCCCGTAAATAACGAAACAAAGGTCGTGGCCATTGTAATTCCGGCACTAGGGCCGTCCTTTGGCGTCGCGCCTTCCGGAATATGAAGATGAACAATATTTTCGTCAAACCATCTTGCTTTCTTTTTTCCTTTATCAAGAACAAATTTTCTTGCCCAGTTAAACGCAATCTGGCTGGATTCTTTCATTACGTCACCCATCTGACCTGTAAGGACTAAGCCACCTTTGCCTGCAAAACTTGAAGATTCAATCAAAAGAGTGTCGCCGCCCATGCTTGTCCAGGCAAGACCAATTGCAGTTCCCGGCACCGATGCAGTTTTTATCTGGCTTTCATCAAAGAACGGCTTTCCAAGATATTTATAAACATCGGCAGAATCAATTGTGCGAACTTTTGCAAGAATTTCTTTTTCCTGAACGTGAAGAGCCTTCAGCGCGGTTTCTGTATCAACAGAATTTTGCACTGACTCGGCCGTTTTTTCTTTGTTTCCGGCGTCATTCACCTCTTTCATTATTTCAAGGACAACTTTGCGGTTGATTTTATCAATCTGTTTTTCAAAGTTTCGCACACCGGATTCGCGGGCATATTCTTCGACAATCGTCTGCAATGCGGCTTTTGTGTACTTAATCTGATTTTTCTTAAGTCCATTTTTTTCAAGATTTTTTGGAATAAGATATTTTTTTGCAATTTCCATCTTTTCCTGATCAATGTAACCGCTCAATTCTATAATTTCAGCACGATCAAGCAACGGAGACGGAATTGTTTCAAGACTGTTTGCCGTAAGAATGAAGAAAACATTTGAAACATCAAACGGAACATCAAGATAATTGTCGCGGAAAGAAAAATTCTGCTCCGGGTCAAGAACTTCAAGCAATGCGGACGCAGGATCCCCCTGATTGCTCGTGCCCATTTTATCAATTTCATCAATAAGAAAAACTGGGGACAGAGATTTTGTGATTTTTAGGCCCTGAATAATTTTTCCAGGCATTGCGCCAACGTAAGTTCTTCGGTGACCGCGAATTTCGGCTTCATCGTGCATACCGCCAACACTAAATCTGTAGAATTTTTTATTCATGGCAGTGGCAATTGACTTTCCGATGCTGGTTTTTCCGACGCCCGGCGGTCCAACTAAAATCATAATTGAACCTTTTGTATCATTTTTCATTTTTCGGACTGCAAGATATTCAAGAACACGCTTTTTTACTTCTTCCATTCCAAAATGTTCTGATTCAAGAATTTTCTGAGCATCGTCAAGATTATAGTTTAAACCGTCAATTTCCGGGTTAAATTTCCACGGCAACTGAGTAATGAGTTCCAGATAATTTCGCGAAACCATATATTCGGACGAACTTGGATCAGAAAGATGGAATTTCTCCAGTTCACTTTCTACAGTTTCTTTGACTTCGCCTTCAAAATTAAATTCTTCGATTTTTTTCTTGAATTTCTGATAATCTGTTGCGTTTCCGTCCGCGGTTTCGCCCAACTCTTCCTGAATTGACTTCATTTCTTCGCGCAGGAAATATTCGCGCTGACTTCTTTCTACCCTGTCATTAATTTCTGACTGAATTTTCTTCTGAACTTTTAAAAGTTCCTGTTCCTTTTTTATAAAAACAAGAACTTTTTCCATTCTTTGCCTTACATTTAAGGTTTCAAGAATTTTTTGTTGCTCATCTTTTTCAAGATTTAAAATCGAAGAAATAAAATCAGCAATTTTTCCGGGGTTATCAATATTAACCATGTTCAGACGCATTTCTTCCGAAAACAAAGGATTATTTTCGCTGACTTCTTTCATTTCGCTGACAAGAGCACGTGTCAAAGCCTTTACTTCAAAAGTATCTGCTTCTTCGTCCTCAAGATATTCCACGGCCACAAGAATCGGAGAAGTTTTGTGCAGAGTCTTTTTTATTCTGAATCTTTTTTGCGTTGAAATAAAAACATTTAATCCGCCGTCCGGCAAAACAACCTTTCTGACAATCCGCGCAACAGTGCCAATTTTATGCAAATCTGCAGCTTCAGGATTATCTTTTTCGTTTTTCAGCATAACAATGCCAATAAACCCGGTGTCTTTAAAAGCGGCTTCTGCAGCATTTATATCTTCCGAGGCAGTAAGCATCAGCGGCGTAAAAATGCCGGGAAAAATCGGTCTGCCTTCTATTGGAATAATTCTAAGTCTGTCCGGTAAAATAGTATCTGTCGGAACAATTGTGTTTAAATCTTCTTCATTTGAGCTCATATCCTTAAATATAATGTTTTTTTTATTCAGAGTGTTAATTTTTAGGCACAGTTTTTAGTCTGGTCATAACTGCAATAACCGTGATTCAAAAGAAAATTTCTTAAGCGTCGTTCTGCAGATTTTCTTAAATTGCAAACCGTTGTTCTTGAAACATTCATAATTTCTGCAAGTTTTCTTGAACACATCTGAGTTTTTTCTCCCGTTTCAAGATTGTAAAATGACGTGAAAACAAATTTTTCTTTTGGCGACAAAGTTTTTAATCCTGATTTTATTGCCTGATAAATTCTTTTTCTTGAAAGTTCTTCAAAAGGATCATCAATTTTTGACGAAACATTTTCTATAAAGTCCGAAGAATTTTTGTCATCAGATTCATTAAATGCAGGAGAATTTAACGACAAAGGAGCACTTCCCTGCCTGATATGCTGATTTATGAGGTTGAATTTCTTTTCTGACCAGCCGGTAATTTCGCGAACTTCGTCATCAGTGGCAGGACGGTTGTTCTTTTCTGAAAAATATTCACCGGCCATCAAAATTGTATTCAGATATTTTTTATCTCGCGAAGAAAGTCCAGAAATTGCATCACAAGAAACAAGATGGCACCAGTTGCTCATATATGTGGCAAATTTTGATTTTGTGGCATCAAATTTTCCAGCTTTTTCAATAATAGTAGCTATCATTTCCTGAAATAAATCTTCTGTTTCTGCGGCAGGATTTTTACAGGACATGGCATACATTCTCCAGATTCCAACATTACTCAAAATAAGAGTTTCCAGAGCCTTTAAATCTCCGTTTTTATATGCACGAGAGAGCGAAACTTCCTGTTCACGCGACAAAACAGGATATTTTTTTTGAATTTGACTTACAATTTTGTTAAAACCATCACTACAAGAAAACTGAACCTTAGAATTACTCATTTTTTATTACCTCTTACAAAAAAATGCGTTTGCAAAAATCCTCTGCAAGCCTTTCAAAGTAATAATAAAATAAGCGATTATCAAAAAATGAGAATTCAAAAAAAAATCCCGGCAAAAAACCGGGAATTTCAAGAAAAATTTTAAACTTTATTTGAAGTTTTTCACTCCGTCCAAATCCAAAGTTGCAAACAAATCTTCTATAGTTTCGCGACGACGAATTTCTTTAAAACTTCCGTCCTCACGCATAAGAACTTCGCCACAACGCAATTTTCCGTTGTAATTAAATCCCATTGCACGCCCGTGAGCGCCGGCATCGTGAATTATTACGTGGTCACCAATTTCAATTTCTGGCAAAGGACGCTGAACAGCAAATTTATCACAATTTTCGCAAAGTGAACCAACAACGTCATAAATTTCAGTTTTTGGAGCACTTTCTTTTCCACTAACCGTAACTTCATGGTAGGCACCGTACATTCCAGGACGCATTAAATCAGCCATGCAGGAATCAACTGCAACATATTCACGGTAGATGTGCTTTTTATGAATTGCAGTCGTTACAAGCCATCCGTAAGGACCGGTAATCGGGCGACCACATTCCCAGTAAATTGCAAGAGGATCAAGGCCGGCAGGAACAACAACACGGTCATATTCTGCACGAATTCCTTTAGCAATCTGATCATAATCAACCGCTTTTTGTTCTGGTTTGTACGGAATTCCAAGTCCACCGCCCAAATCAACGAATTCAATCTGAACTCCGCACTTTTGTTTAATTTCTGCGGCAAGTTCAAAAATCAGTTTGGCAGTATCAACAAAAAAATCAGGATTTAATTCATTGGAAGCGACCATTGTGTGCAGTCCAAAATGTTTAACGCCTTCTGCCTTGCAAATTTTATACGCTTCAAGAATTTGCGGACGAGTAAGGCCGTATTTCGCTTCTTCAGGCTTTCCAATAATTGAATTACAGCCCTGTTTTTCTGTTCCCGGATTGTATCTAAAACAAATAGTTTCCGGCAATTTTCCGCCAAGAGTTTTTTTCAGGAATTCAATATGAGTAAAATCATCAAGATTGATAATATTTCCTCGTTCGTAAGCGTAAAGATATTCAGAAGCCGGAGTTTCGTTTGAAGTAAAAATCACGTGATCTTTTTTAATGCCGGAAAGTTCACTCAACATAAGTTCAGGCAAAGACGAACAGTCCGCACCGCAGCCTTCCTCGGCAAGAATTTTCAAAATATAAGGATTTGGACAAGCCTTTACCGCATAATGTTCGCGGAATTTTGGAAAAATACTGAACGCTTTTGTAAATTTACGCATATTTTCGCGAATTGCTTTTTCATCATACAAGTAAAACGGAGTCGGAAAATCCTGAATAAGATTGTCTAACTGTGTCTGTGAAAGTGGAAAATTTGAACTCATTTTAAAAACTCCCTGATTAAGTCCTACAATGCGGAAAGATGTTTGTTCAACAATTCTGTGGCCTGTTTTGGATTTGCTTTTCCGTGAGACTGCTTCATAACCTGTCCCATAAGCCAGCCGACAACGTTTGTCTTGCCGTTTTTAAAATCTTCAATAGCCTTAGGATTTGCGGCGATAACATCTGTTACAATTTTTTCAATTTCTCCGGAATCACTTACAACTTCCATGCCTTTTTCTTTTATAATCTGCAGCGGCATTTTATTTGTGGCCATCATTTCGGCAAAAACTTCTTTTCCTTGTTTAGAAGTGATTTTTCCGTTCTCAAGAGCATCAGAAAGTTCTGCAATATGTTCCGGAGTAATGCTAACGTCTTTGATTGTCTGTTTCTTTTCATTCAAAACGGCAAGAAGTTCCGCAAGAATCAAATTTACGGCTTTTTTAGGATTTTTTGACTTTTGAGCCGCACTTTCAAAGAACATTGCAAGATCTTTGCTGGAAGTAATAGTTTCAACATCAAAATCAGTCATGCCGTACTGCTTTTTATATCGCTGCCTTTTTGCTTCAGGTAATTCGCCAACCGCCTGTTTTGCAGCGGCAATAAGCTCTTCACTTACGCTGAACGGTTTAATATCAGGTTCAACAACAAATCTATAGTCAACAAAAGAATTCTTTGTACGCTGAACAACAGTAACGCCTTTGTCTTCATCCCAGCCCATTGTAACTTTAAAGCCCGGATTAAATTCCTGCCTGTCTTCCTGAAATTCTTTTAACTGACGCTGAGCTTCATAAGTACAAGCTTCACGAATAGAACGGAAAGAGTTTAAGTTTTTAATTTCAGAAATTGGAGTGTGGTAGAGTTTTCCGTCCTCCCAGACATTAAGGTTAATATTCGCATCACAACGCATATTACCTTCTTCAAGGTTACCGTTAGTTACTTTTACATATCTTAAAATTTCCTGAACAGTTTCCATAAAAAGCGCTGCTTCGTCCGGAGAAGTCATATCAGGTTTTGTAACAATTTCAATCAAAGGAGTTCCACAACGGTTGTAATCAATGTAAGAATGAGCGCCCTGCAAGTGTAAAGACTTACCAACGTCCTCTTCCAAGTGGATTCGTTCAACACGAACACGACGATATTTTGCGCCATTACTTTCTATAATGCAGTCTTCGCCAATAAAATTTTTTGTACGGCACTTATTTCCGCCCGGCTGCTCATCTTTTGGGAAACTTCTGAACGGAAGATCAACATAACCGTTATCACAAAGCGGAATATCATACTGAGTAATCTGATAACCCTTTGCCAAGTCAGGATAAAAATAATGTTTGCGGTCAAATTTTGTAAAACGTGCAATATGACAATTCAAAGCCTGACCGGCAACCGCGCCCAATTCAACATAACCTTTAGAAATTCGCGGCATAGCACCAGGCAAGCCCAGACAAACAGGACAAACACGAGTGTCCGGCATACCACCGTAACGGTTTTCGCAGGCACAAAAAGCCTTAGTTTTAGTCAAAAGCTGAGTATGAATTTCACAACCAATTACAATTTCCCACTTATCAATCATCACTGACTCCACAAAAAATCTGAATAATAGAAAAAATTATAACGAAAAAATCAGACTGTCACAATAAAACATTTTTTCCGGAGGGTCCGGCACGGATTGGATATTGCTAAAAATTACTCCAGGTCTTCGTAATTTCTGGGGGGTCCGGCAGAAGTAAGGCATTGCTAAAAATTACTCCAGGTCTTCGTAATTTTTTTAACGCAATTTCTATTTACAGCTATGTCCGCCCTTCGCTATTCGCTCATCTGGCGCAAGCGCCAGACTAAAGGGGCTCCCAGCGCTACCCCGTCACGTTCAAAATGGAAGTTAAACGCGTTGAAAATTCAGTTTCGGGAATAATTTTATTTTTAAACTCGTGAATCAGAAGTTTTATTCTTTTGATTTTTCGCCGGCGATTTTTGTTCAAAAGTTTTATTTTTTTGTCAGAAATGGAATAGCCCAAAAAGGGAATGCCGTTTTTGCAGGAATTTATTACGGGCTGCTTGAAAGTCAATGAAAAATCAGAAACAAAATTTTTCATTTGCAAAAATATGTTTTTCAACTGACTTTTTGATGATGCAAAAATAATAATGTCGTCCATGTAGCGCACATAGCCGGCGGGCTTTAAATTTTCCAGAACAAAATGATCTAATGGCGAAAGATAATAATTTGCAAAAAACTGACTGGTCAGATTTCCAATAGGCAGGCCTCGGTCAGGGGTAACCTGGTAGGAATCAATTATCAAAAACAAAATATTCAAAGTTTTTTCGTCTTTTAAGATTTTTTTTAGCAAAATTTTTAATTTTTCGTGAAAAATTGAATCAAAATATTTTTTTACGTCAAGTTTTAAAAAATATTTGCAGGATTTTGCCTTTTTAAAAGCATAATAAATTGCTTTGTGGCTGCCCTTATTTTTACGACAGGCATAAGTGTGAAAAATAAACTGTTTTTCAAAAATCGGCTCCAGAATATTCATTACCGCGTGGTGAACAATTCTGTCTTCAAAAGATGCAGCGGTTATAATGCGTTCTTTTGGATCATAGATTTTAAACTGACGGTAAGTCCCGATTTTTAAATTACCGTTTTCAAGCTTTGTTTTGATTTTATAAAGATTTTCATCTGCTTTAAGGTCAAAAATCAAGGCGGCCGGAGTATGGCGTTTACCTTTCAGAGCTTTTAAATAGGCAAGACGCAAATTATTAAAATCAGAAATCTGTTCAAACAAATTAGCAGTACGTTTCATAAATCAAAAATCTAAAATCAAAAAAAAAACTGCTTTGAACCTTCGCTAAAAACGCTACCAGCACAAAGCAGCAAAAAAAATTGTTCGAGAATGTCTAAAAAATTCGTTTTTGCAGTGTAATTCAGACCCTGAAATAAATTCAGGGTGACGGACAGTTTCGTCATTCCGAGCTTGTCTCAGAATCTATAACAATAGCTGTTTCTGACGCTTTATTAGACATTCTCAGGAATAAACCGGTTCTGCAAAATTGACACATCATGTTTATTGCAGAGCTGCAAGAAGAGGGGCAGACCAGGCGAAAGCCAAGATTGTTGTTACGGTTGTTGGCGTTGTTGTTGTTCCTGTTGTCCACCTCGCAGTTGTTGTCGTTGTTGTTGTAGCTGCCACCGCAGTTATAGCGGTTGTCGTTGTTGTTGTCGTTGGAATCCCAGACCCAAAACTGCAGATTTTCTAACGGCTTATTCCTAAAATATATCCAGCTGATTTTGAACTTCAGCGGATTTTTGATTTTCTTGCCCGGCAGATTCCGGACTTTTGTTTTCTGAATTTTTAATTTCCGAGGCAGAAAGCAAGGCAGTTTCAATAGTTTTTAGGAAAATTTCGCCCCATTGTTTGTATTTTGCCTCGTTTATGCCTTTGATTTTTAAAAATTCATCTTTATTTTTTGGAGGATTTTGTGCCATCAATGCAAGTTGTTCATTATTTAAAATTCCGTAAAGCGGGATTTTGGTTTTATCGCCAATTTCCTTGCGTTTTTTTCTGAGTAAATCATAAATTGCAAATTGCGACGGCGTTAAAACATCGCGCCAATCAACTTTTGCACTCATGGTATAGGAAGTTTTTGCACCTTCGTTATCAGAATATTCCACAAGAAAAACCCAGCCAGTGCCGCGCTCACCGTCAATCAAGCGTTTTTCAACATTTATAATGCGGTGAGACTTTAAAAAGTTGTTCAATTCCGCATGACTAGAAGGTTCGCTAAAAGGACTTATAAAAAATGTCATAAATTGGGTTAATAATGCCATAAAATCTCCAAAAAAATCGCAAAAACTCGCTTCCGCACTTCCGTGCCCGCTCCGTGTCTGTTCCGCTACGGCTTACCGCCTACGCTACA
>CAVHTI010000005.1:0-76398 GCA_963638805.1 Anaerobutyricum sp. | reverse complement strand
TGAAAAAAAATCTGCACAAGCGCAGCGCGGAAGCCTTTTTTTCAGGGCGGGTTCTCGTCGAAACGATTTTACACGCAACCTTAATGCAGAAAATAATTTTTGGAAAACACGCTTTTTGGAAAAGGAATTTTACTGTTTAAATTTTGTTTCCTCGTCATTATAATTATAAAAATTCGTTATTTGGATTTTAAAAGGAGTTATCATGAACCTTATTTATGACATTAAGGACAGACCAGGTTTTGGCAAAACAGTACTTTTTGCCATTCAGCAGCTTTTGGCAATTATGGCAGCTACAATCGCTGTTCCTGCAATCGTTAATGGCTCTTGTGGCACAGCACTTTCTGCCTCAGCTGCATTATTCGGTGCCGGCGTAGGTACATTTGTTTACCTGCTTTTTACAAAAAGTTCCAGCCCTGTTTTCTTGGGCTCTTCATTCGCCTTCATCGGTTCAATGTGTTCTGCATTCGGCGGTGCTGCTTCTATGGCTGCCGGCTACTGGGGTTTAATCATCGGTGCCGTTATGGCTGGTTTGGTTTACGTAGTCATTTCCATCATAATCCGCATTTGTGGCGTTAAATGGATTGATAAACTTATGCCACCTGTAATCATCGGACCTACAGTTTCTATCATCGGACTTTCGCTTGCCGGAAACGCTGTTGGTGATGTTTTGAATCCAAAAGGTGGAAGCGTTTACGTTGCACTTATCTGCGGTCTTGTAACTCTTGCTGTTACAATGCTCTGCTCTACTTACGGTAAAAAAATCGGAAAACTTATTCCTTTTATCATTGGTATTCTGGCTGGTTATCTTTTGGCTTCAATTTTTGCACTTATCGGAAAACTTTCTGGTAATCCTGAAGTAGCAAAGGCTTTGACAGTTATTGATTATTCTGCTTTGACTTCTCTTGACTGGCACAAGTTCACTTCTTATTTGTCTTTCCCAACATTCACGTTTATGCTTGGCGGTACGGATGGTCTTAAAGCAATTTCTGGAACTTATCTTTTGACATTGTTCTCTGCTTACGTTCCTGTAGCATTTGTAGTTTTTGCAGAACACATTGCTGACCACAAAAACCTTTCTACAATCATCAATAAAGACTTGCTGGTTGAACCTGGTCTTGCAAATACACTTTTGGGAGACGGTGTTGGTTCTATGGCTGGTGCTTTGTTCGGCGGTTGTCCAAATACAACTTACGGTGAATCAATCGGTTGTGTTGCCATCACAAGAAACGCCTCATCAATTTCAATCTGGGGTTGTGCAATTGCTTGTATCCTCTTCTCTATGATTACTCCTTTGGTTTGCTTCCTTGAAACAATTCCTAACTGTGTAATGGGCGGTGTTTGTATTGCACTTTACGGATTTATCGCCGTATCTGGATTCAAGATGTTCCAGAATGTTGATTTGAACAAAAACAAAAACCTTTTCGTTGCTTCTGTAATTTTCATCACAGGTGTTGGCGGAATGTCAGTTTCTTTTGGAAAAGTTAAAATCACAACTGTTGCCTGTGCTTTGATTCTTGGTATTTTGACAAACCTTATTCTTTCAAAAGAAAAGGATGACGAACCAGAAGAAAAGAAAGTAGAAGAGTAAAATCTTCCTTACCTTCATAAAAAAATCCCCGGAAAATTAAAAACTTTCCGGGGATTTTTATTTAGTAAACGTGACTGACTAAAATATGAACCTCTTAGACAGCCCCATTTCCTTTACATAGATGCTCCTACAACTGCAAGTGCAAGCAAAACAATTGTAAAAATAAAGTTCACAATGGCTGCAACAACTGACAGAATCAGACCTACTTTTGCTTTTCCAAAGCGGCTTGGACTTTTCTTTCCTAATGCAGAAAAAACAATTCCAAATGGTGCAATGTAAAAACATTCAAACGGACACCAGAAAAATACGAGAGAGACAATGCCCATTACAAAACCAATGATTGCAAAAACTTTCCAAGGTCCGCTTTCTTCAACTTCTGTGTTTACAGAAACTTCATCTGACATAATTTTACCTCCTGATTATGTTCAAATAATTATTTTTTTAAAATAATTTTCAATGATTTAAATAATCCCAAAGAATTATATATTTTTATTGTGTCAATCAGCGGCCTAAAATGTGTCGCGTGATTTTTTTCAGAATCATAAACGGTATCAATCGGCACTTCATAAAAATCAACATTTTTTTCAAGCGCCCGCCGAATCATCTGCATTTCATATTCAAAACGGTTGCCCTTCAGCGAAAGACATTCTTTCATAAAAAACGGCGGAAGTCCGCGCAACCCCGTTTGAGTATCCGTCAGATTTTTATCATACATTCTGGCAATAATTTTATTTGTGTTAACGTTTCCAATCAAACTGGCTTTTGGAATTCCAGGCCTTGTAAAATCCCGCACGCCCATAACAAGACTTTCCGGATTACTAACAAGAGCTTCTATGCAATTAATGATTGATGCGGGAGTGTGCTGGCCGTCAGAATCGGCGGTAATGCAGCCTTTTAAATCTTTGATATTTTCAAGACAATAAGAAAACGCCGTTTTTAATGCCGCGCCCTTTCCTTGATTTTCTGGATGTTTTAATAAAATCACGCCAAATTCTTTTTCTGCCCTATCAAAAATAGAATCATAGTCAGAAGAACTGCCGTCATTCACGATGATTATTTTGGTTAAATTATTCTTTTTTAAATCTTCCAAAAGAGTTATAAGCCTTTCATCGGGCTCATAAGAAGGAATTATCACAGGATACAAATTTTGATTATAAAGCGGCATAAAAATTCCTAGTTCAAAAATTCAAAAAGGTAAGTAAATTTTCCCAAGAAAATCATAACCGCGCTTGTGTACAAAATCGAAGCGGACATTATTGAAAAATAAACGCCGACAATTCCCAGTACAAGCGTAGAAGCCGAACGTTTAATGTTTAATTTTCCGGCTTTTGCAAAAATGACAATCGATTTGATTCCCCAAATCAACGCAAAAACTAAAAAAATCACGGCTAAAATAAAAAGTACTCTTGTTGAAGTTGTCGCCTTAAAATTTAAACTTCCCGAACGGCTGTAATCTGCAACGCTAAAAGGACTGTTGTCCACAATTGCCGGCACGACGGAAGTTACATAAGCGCAAATGCCCAGAATAAAACTCAAAAAACCCGAAATTGTTGAAAATAATGCCCGCAAAAATATAATTTTTGGCGAATAACCTTTTTTTACCGGCTGCACAACCGCAGGAACATTAGTTTGCGCAAGGATTTCTCCGGAATTTGGCGGAGTTGGCATTGTTCCAAAAATCAAGCGTTCTTTTTCACATTCAAGACAGTATTCTCTGTCGCCTTCAACTTCTTTACCGCAATTTCTACAATACATTGATTTTCACCTTTTTTTTCAGATTGTTCTTATTATAACACATTATTAAACATTATCAGAATTTTATTAAAAAGCTCGTAATTTATTTCACTGTAAAGTTCATCATCAATTGTTGAACAATATTTTATTAAATCTTCCTCTGTTCCGTTTTTTTTGATTTCCTTGATTTTTTTATCCACGGATTTTTTATAAGCAACAGAATTTTTTGAATGCCAGATTGAATCATGACCGGCCTGCTCTTCCTCGCCAATATAATACTGAACCTGAGGATTTCTGATTTCGTTTGCATGACACACAATTGACTGAAGATTAAAATCAATTACAAAATCCTTTTTTCCGTGCGCAAGCAAAACCGGAATGAACTGAGCGTTAATTCCCGTAACCGCATCATATTTTGCATAATCTTTAAATAAAATTTTTTGATAAGTGTCCAGAAACATTTTGGGAATTCCGTTTGCGGCAAGTTCTCCGCCGTACTGAAAACCTTTTTCGCGGATTAAAGTGTAACCGCTGTTAAATCCTGCAATGCACGCGGCCGCACTGATTCCTTTTTGTAAAGACAAAACCGCCGCCGTTGCAAAACCGCCCCAGGAATGTCCAACAAGAAATATTTTTAGGCCATAAAATTTGTTGTCAGATTTTATAAAATTCAAGGCATTATTTAAATCTACAAGAGATTCGCTCATTCCAACCGTCGATTTTCCGTCAGAATTGTAAGTGCCCTTGTAATCAAAAGAAAAAACATCGTAGCCATTTTTTACAAAAAACATTGTAATCGGAAGGTAATCGTCCCCGCCGGCGTGCAGCCCGTGACTTATAACCACAAGACCTTTTGCACCTTCCACAAAATAATAATATCCCTGAAGTCTTACGTTATCTGAATAAAACGAAATTTCTTCGCGATTTAATTTATCTTTTACTTTTTCGTAATCATACAAGCCCGGATTTACTTTGTAGTCGAGTTTTTCGTATCGTCCAAAAAATGAATTGTACAGTGATGTTGCCCCGTAAATTCCCGCTCCAATTCCAGCCGTGACTGCAACCGCGCCTAAAATTTTTTTTGCAGTTTCAGATCCAGATTTTTTCTTATCATCAGACATTTTTTTCCTCCGGATTTTTGATTTTTTCAGCAAAGTCACCAATTGTATAAAAAGTATAACCGTATTTTTTCAAAAGGATAAAAATTTTTTCAATTCTTTTTAAATATCTGCGCCGCCCACGATTTATATAAAGGATTTCTGCAAGACTGAATTTTTTAGAAAGTGGCAGGCGTTTTTTTGAAATTTCAAAAGGATGAACGTAAAAAAGATAACTGTCCGCGTTTTTCAAATATTTTTTTAAAAGAATTTTCACAAAAAAATAAGGCGGAATGCGCAGATATGCTCCCCCAGAAACCGGATATTTTATGCCAAGAAATTTTACAACGGACGGCACACATTCATAAAATCCGTTTTTTTCATAAAGCGAATCATTGATTTTTTTGTAACCGTCCATATTAATCCGGCCGTTGTAAACCGACAAACTCGTGTCCATAAATGATGAATCGTATTTCATCTGATTTTGACGCACAATTTTGAGCCTCTCGTCATCAATTCCAAAACAAGGCGCCCTGTAGCCGGCCGGGAAAACTCCAGAATTTTCTTTTATCAAACGGCACGCTTTTTTTATATCCTCATCAAATTCATCCAAATTTTGAGTTAATGGCGAAACGTGTTTATAACAATGCAGTGAAATTTCGTTTTTTGACTGAATTAAGGCCGGAAAATATTTTTTAATTTCGTCAATAAAAGTTCCGGTTATAAAAAACGTGGCCTTGCAATCATATTTTTGTAAAAGTTCCGCAAAGTTCAGGATTTCTTCCGCACAGGAAAAATTTTGCTTTTGATTTTCACAAGGAAATTTTGCCTTTACGCAACTTGTATCATAAAAAGATTCAACATCCATTGTTATAAAAGCAGTTTTTTCCATATATTTAGTCTTTTAGAAATTTTCTTTTACAAATTCGCAGATTGAATCATCGTATTTTTCTGGTGCATTTATGCGCAAATGTGAATGCACGCCCTTTTCAAACCACACGAGTTTCTTTTTTGAATTACATTTTGAATAAAGTTCTTCGGCATTTTTGGGCAGGGAAAATTTATCCTGCTTGCTGTACAAAAACAAAATCGGCTTTTTATAATCTTGAATTACGGTCACGGGGCCTTTTTTAAACGCATTTTCCCCAGAATGAATGGAAAGAAGAAGCATCACAATTTGAGTAGTCGGGAATTGCAGGCGATGCTGATCAATAAGATGATTATTAAAAGATTCTTTAAAAGTCGTGAACATTCCGTCCGCAATCAAACCTTTCATATAGTCAGGACATTCAGGCCTTATGAGCGCATACAACGCAGTCGTTGAACCAATACAAATTCCGTGACAAATTACACTTTCGTTATTTTTTTCATCATGAAGGAATTTTCCCCAGGCAAGAATGTCGGCGTATTCCTTATAACCAACGGTATTGTACTTTCCGTCAGACAATCCGTGACAACGATTATCAATTACAAGCACGTTATAACCGCTTTTTCTGTAAGGTTCGGCAAAATAACAGCAGTACAGGCAGCTTTCACTTCTTCCGGCAATTATGATTACGGATTTTTTAAAACCAAAATCAAAATAAATGCCCGCAAGATTAAAACCTTCACTGTTAATTTTTACATCTGAGGAAAATTCTTTATAAGTTTCAAGCCATTGTTCGCCGGTAGAAAACATTTCCATCTGTTCTTTATCCGTCGTCATGCTGCATTCGCGTCCCCATTTTGATTTTTTTGTACGAACAAGCAGAATTTTATAAACAATAAACGGCGGAACCAAAATAAAAACTACTGCCGAAAAAATAATAAAAGCAGCAATGATTAAAAAAATTCTTGAAATCATAATGAAAATCCTAAAATCCCATCAAAAAGTAAAAAATTTTCTGGCCACCGTCAACAAAACTGAATTCCGTGTCAGGAATGGCATCGCAAAGAATTTCCTGCAATTGATTTTGCAAATCATCGTCAGCTTCGGCGCCTTTGAACACAACACAGGATTCTTTTTCTTTGATGTCAGGTATTTTATCAGAAATATTTTCTATAAGATTTTTTAATTCATTTGCAGACGCAATAAGTTTTCCATTCAAAAGGGCAACAAAATCATTTTTCAGGCAGGAAACTCCGTCGTTAGAATAATCGCGCGACGCAACCGTGATGGAAACAACGTCCACACCGTCAATTCCGTCCTGCATAAGCGAAAGTTTATAGTCGCGGTCGGAAGATTCAACGTTACCCATTGCAAGTGCATAGTAGCCTTCCACAAGATTTTGAGTTTCAAGCATCTTGATATTGGAATTTCCGGAAAGTTCAATTGACTGTTTTACGGACTGGAAAATATTTTTATTATTCGGCAAAACTACAATAAAATCTGCATTTAATTTTTTGTAAGCGTTCAAAAATTCTTCCGCAGAAGTATTCATCGTCGGGCCACCGTCAATCACAATGTCACAACCCATAGAATTAAAAAGTTCTGTGATTCCTTCTCCGTTTGCAACTGCAATTACGGCAAATTCTTTATGTTCTGCGCGCTGCTGAATTTCCTGCATGTGAACAATATGTTCGTTGTGTTGCAACTGCATATTTTCCATTTTGAATGTAACAAATTCGCCGTATTTTTGAGCTTTTTCTATAACGGCAGCAGGTTTTAAACTGTGAATATGAACTTTTACGCGGTCGTCCTCCTGCAAAACCACAAGAGAATTTCCAAGCAAAGAAATTTCTTTTATAAAATCATCAATGTTAAAATCCTGATTGTATTTTTCGTCCTTTAAAAGCTGCAGAAGAAATTCCGTACAATATCCGTCCTCAAATTTGCTGTCCGCAGTAAAACTTTGAGTATTTAAATTTGACACTGGATTTTGTATTTCTTTTTCAGATTTTTCTTCCGCAGAAATAATTTCGCCGTTCAAATACGAAAGCATACCTTCAAAAATATAAATATAGCCGGTCGCGCCACTGTCCATAACGCCGGCATCTTTTAAAACCGGCAGAAGTTCCGGCGTCAATTTCAAACTTTTTCGCATTTGAGCAATATACATAGAAAGTTCAGTTTCAAAAGTAATTCTGCGGCTAATCTGATGTTTTATCTGCTCAATACCTTCCCGCGCCACCGTCAAAATTGTACCTTCAACGGGTTTTATAACAGATTTGTAGGCGGTTTTATATGCCTGTACAAGAGCATCACGAAATTCATCGACATTGACGATGCTGTCTCGTTCCAAAGATTCAGAAAGGCCGGAAAACAACTGAGATAAAATTACTCCGGAATTTCCGCGCGCACCAAGAAGCATTCCTTTTTTTACTTTTTTCAGATAAGCACCCAAATCCCGGTCGGCAGGTGCATTTGCAAGGCCATTTTGCAAGGTCAGGCGCATATTTGTACCGGTATCACCATCAGGGACCGGAAAAACATTCATGTCATTTACTTCAGTTTCGTGAACACGGATATTATTTAATCCGTTTTGCAACATTCCCCGTAAAATTTCGCCGTTTAAACTTGTTACGCTCATTTTTGTCCTACTTGTTTTTTGCAATCAGTTCTGCAAAAAGTTTTTTTTCTGTTTCAAGACCTTTAGAAATAGGTTTTCCAGAATAGTAGGCACTCATTAATCCAGGGCCAACGTTAATTCCACAACCGCAGAAAAACTTACTCATAAGAATTTCTTTTGGATGAAATCTGTCTTCTATCATTGCTTTAAGAATTTCCGCCTGTTTTTCTCGTTTTGTGTAACCAATAATAATTGTCTGATTCTGAGCATCAAGAATTGTATTTTCAATGTAATCCAGGACAACTTTATATGCAGTTTTTTCGCCTTTAACGTTGCCAAGAATTGTTGTCAGGCCGGCATCATCAAATTCACCGATTGGTTTAATGCCGACTAAAGTTCCAAAAAATGCCTTTGAATTAGAAATTCTGCCTTTTTTTGCGACAAAAGACAAATCATCAAGCCAGCCCCCCTGATGATAAGTGTTTTTGTTTGAATTCATATATTCGTAAACTTCATTCAAAGATTTTCCAGAATCCCGCATTTGCGAAGCATGAACACACATAAGGCCGTGTCCGTGACCATAACGCATAGAATCAATAATTTCTATTTGAGATTCGGGATATTTTTCCTGAACGATTTTTTTAGCCTGAAGTGCAAAATTGTAAGTGCCACTAATTGCCGTGGAAATTGCAATAAACAAAACGCCTTTTTTATTTTTTGCGTAAGATTCAAATTTTTGAGCCATTTCTGCGACATTTGCCGGTGAACTTTTGTAAAAATCCGGATTTTTTTTGATATTAGAATAAAATTCTTCTTCCGGCATTAAATCCCACTCAAGATTTAATTTTCCTTCCCTTCCATCCGGAAAAGCAATATGGCCAGGAACAAAATCAATATCGTAGCGGTCACGAATTTCTTTACTCAGTTCACAAAAAGAATCTGTTACAATCGCAAAATCAGACATTTAACAATCCACCTTTTTTATAAAATCAAATATTTTTTTCTGAACTACCGGCCCGCCAACTGTAAACGCTTTTATATGAGAAGCACCCGGCACGATGATTAATAGTTTTTCAGAACTATTATTATAATACAAGTTTAAAAAATTAGATACCGGAACCGTTTTGTCTTCAGAGCCGGCCAGAAAAATCGAAGGAATTTTGTTATTTTTTAAACAATCAGAAGTTTGCGACTTTAAATTGATTTTTAAAAAAGTTTTTGCAAGAAAAGGAATCACTTTTAAAACAAGCGGGCCCATAATTTTTCTTTTTGAAGCGGACAAATAAAGCATATCATAAAAAGACGTGTACGCCGAATCAATCAAAAGTGTTTTTACTTTTTCATCTTTGATTTTTTCTGAACAATAGGCAACGGTCGCAGCGCCCATAGAAACTCCGTAAATGACAATACTCTGGCAATCCGTGTTTTTACTGAGGTAGTCAATCCACTGGAGCAAATCGTACTGTTCTTTTAAACCCGTCCCGCAATAATGCCCGGTGTGTTTTCCGTAAGCGCGCTGATGAGTCATCAGAAGATTGTAACCATTTTGAACAAAAACTTTTGCAGAATCCGAAAAATTAAAATATGGAGAATTTTTATAACCCGGAATCAAAATTACAGCTTTTTTAAAACCAAAATCAAAATATTCTGCTTTTAATTTTAGGTGATCGCGGGTTTTTATTTCAGCTTTAATCTTTTTATAATTTTTTAACTCAAGGATTTCTTTATCAAACTGAATTTCAAAATCATCATCTTTTACAAATTTTTTATGCCGAAAAAGGAGACTAAAAAAAACGCCGAACGGAAAACCAAAAGGCGCCAGAATGACGGGAATAATCAGAGAAAACAAAGTTATAAGAAAAATAATCATTTTTATTCCTCGGTGAAATCAAAAAACTGAACAGAATTTTTTAGCGGAGAATACAGCGACAGGCAATATCCGGTATTTTCCAGGACGCCGAATTTTGTAAAAACGTAATTTTCGTTTAAAACCATTTTCTGCGGATTAAAATTTTTCTGTTTTTTTTCAGATTTATACGCGGCCTCTTTTTTAGTCCAGAGTTCAAGAAAATCTTTTACGGAAATTTCTTCGTTTGCCAGTTTTAATTCTGTCGGATTTGCAATTCTTTCAAAAAGATTTTTTATTTTGTGCTCTTTTGAAGAAAATTTTTCAATATTTTCTATATCAACTCCGACAGTTTTATTTGAAACGGCAATCGCAACAATTTTTTCTGTGTTTGAAATTGAAAAATAGCATTTATTGCAAAGCCATTTTCCTTTTTTAGTTTTTGAAAACCTGATGTCCTCCATTTTTAAACCAAAACTTTTTGACAAAGCATTTTCTAAAACCTTCCACGACCAGTATTTTTGGCACTTTACGCTTTCATTTTTTACATTTTGAATTTCATCATAGCGTTCAGGCGGAAAAACCGGTTTTATCTGCAAATTTTCAGGGATTCTTGAAATATAAACGTCAAGAACCGGAAGTTTTTTTTTAAACACAGAAAAAAAATCGAAAGTCGTCATTTTTGATTTTCTTGAATATAACTGACCATATCACCAAAAGTCTTGAAATCATCAATTCCAATGTCTTCAAAATGAATACCGAAAGTTTCTTCAATCACAATCACAAGATAAAGCATTCCCACAGAATTAAGCCCCAAATCCGTCGTGAGAGACATATCGTCCGTCACGTTTGATTCAAGGGACTTATATTTTTCGTCCTGATTTATAAGAATTTCTACCAGTTTTTTAACAATTTCATCTTTATTTAATTGCATTTTTTGTATCTCTTGATTTTCATGCTTGGAGTTCTTTCAAAATCTGAAGTGCGGATAATGATTTTTGAAACGCGTTCAAATAAAGGCAACGAATTATTGATTTTTTCAAGTTCCTTTGTAAGAACTTCGGCCTTGTTTTCTTCTTTGAGTTTTGCCATTTCCGTAGCGCGCGGAACAACTTCCAGTGCCAGAAAATGTTTGCCACTTTCATCAATATCTTCGTAAACCTGAGAATCCTGGATAAGATTCAGCTGATTAAAGTGAACTTCAACTTCCGCCGGAGAAATATTTTCGCCAGTTGTCAGAACAATGACTTCTTTTATGCGGCCCGTAATGTAAAGGAATCCGTCATCATCAAGGCGAACCAGGTCTCCGGTTTTAAACCAACCGTCGTCAAAAGCATTTTTATTTTCTTCCGGTTCGGCAGCATATTCGGTAAACATATTATTACCCTTGAGATAAAGTTCACCGTCAACAATTTTAACTTCCTGATTCGGATACAAAAATCCAACAGAATCAGGTTTTGTGGCACTTTCAGGATTTCCGCACACAAGATTTGCAGATTCCGTTAAGCCATAGCCGGCAAAAACCGTGACATTATACTTTTTCCATTCAGAAATTAAATACGGAGGAACTGCAGCGGCCCCGCAAATTACATATTTCATAGACTCACCAAGCATATTTTTTCCAAACTGACGAGAAAGATTCAGCGACATTTCCAAAAGGGCCGGGACAGCAACAAGGATTGTAGGTTTAAAAACTGCAATATCTTTAAACATATCCTTATTATTTTTACAAATTAACAGTTCACTGCCGGTATACAGCGAAGTCATAAGATTTCTGATTAAACCAAAAACATGAGAAAGCGGAAGTACAAGAATATATTTTTGATTAAATACGTCTTTATATCCGTAGCAACCGTTCACAGTGCCCTGCATTATTGCACGATTATTTAAAATTGCGGCCTTGCTTTTGCCGGTTGTTCCGCCAGTAAACATCAAAACGGCCTCTGATTCTGGTTTTACTTCAACAGGCGGAAGTTTTTCTTCACCAAAATCAGAAGTTTTTAGGATATTAATGCCTTTGCTTGCCGCGATTTTTGTTTTTTCTTCAAGTTCCGGCGAAGTTACAAGAGTTTTTGCGCCAAATTTCATACAACAGCCAAAAACTGACATTTCATCAAGATGAGCTGGCAAAATCACACAAGACAGTCCGGAAGTTACAATTGCAAGATAAACTTTTACAAAATTGTAAGAATTTGAACTGAACAAAGCGACGCGCTGCCCTCTTTCAAGACTTTTCAATAACGATCTAAAAGCGGAAACATCATTTTCCAGCTGGGCAAAGGTATATTTTTTTCCGTCAAAATCAATTGCATTCAGTTCAGAATATTTTTGAATACAATTCTGCCACATTTGAGATATTGAATCATAATTTACAATTTTTTCAAAAGTTTCTTTATCCGTGTACTTTTTAAAAACATCAGAATTAGTCATTTTTACTCCTGTAATCTTCTGCGATTTTTTTTAGTATATTTTCTTTATTATATATTTCAGATGTTACATTCTCAATCATTTTCAGATTTGAGTTTTTTGAGTCAATTAATATCGGCTCACCAACGACAACGACGAGGCGATTAATTAATCCTTTTTTCTTTTCTATAAAAACCGGGACGACAGGTTTGCCACTTTGCATTGCCATTAAAACCATTCCGGATTTAAAAGTCTGAAGTCCTTTGTTTTCAAAATTTATTCTGCCTTCCGGAAAAATTGCGACAATCTGATTTTGTTTTAAAACCGAAATAATTTCGCGGAAAGTGGACATATTAAAATTTTCGCGATCAACCGGGATGCACAAAAAATGCCGGAAGAAAAAATTTTTGATTTTTGTATTAAAAAGCACCGAAAGTGCCACGATATGAAGTCTTCTGTACCAAAGTCCGTACATTAAATAAACCGGATCCATAAATCCCAGATGATTGGAAATTACGACGGCCCCGCCTTTTATTTTTTTGCTGGCAGTTTTGTTTTCGTAAAGATATTTTGGGCGCCACACAAGGAATCCCGGAAACCAGAGTATAATTCGCAAAAAATCATACATAAGGTACTTTAATGAAAATAATCCGCTTTTTTTATTTTTTGCACTGTTCATCTAATAATTTTCCTAATTCAATGATTTTTTCGCGTACAACTTTTGAAAGTTCCGCCATATTTTCTTTTTTAGTTTTTGTTTTATCAAAATAATCCTGAGGATAAAGAGGTTTTCCGATTATGACCCGTGTTCTTTTTTTTGAAAAATATGAACCATTTGTAAAACAAGGAATAAGCGGTGCACCGGAAGAAAATGCAACGTAAGCAAAACTTGGTTTAAATGGCAACGGCCGTTCTTCTTGTGGGCGGGGAAGCCTGCTTTCTGGGAAAATTCCAACTACTCCGCCATTTTTTAAAATATCTTCTGATTTTTTTATAAAGGAAAAATCAAAAGTCCGGCGGTCAACATAAATGGCACCAAGTCTTTTTAAAAGCCAGCCCAGAACTTTTTTTTCAAACAAAACTTCTGCCATTTGGTAGCGTAGCGTACGGCAAAAAAACGTAAACATAAAAACCGGATAATCAAACAATGCCGTGTGATTTGAAACAATAATTGCTCCGCCTTTTATTTTTCTGTTCTGGATTTTTTTATCTTCGTAATAATATTTTGGCCTGGAAAGAAAGTTATAAATTGGCCACGCAGTAATTTTTGTGAACCAGTTAAAAGCACGAATTAAAGACATAAAATTTATTTTACCACGTTTCATTTTATTTCTGAAATTTAATTTTGAATGTACACCTGTGGCAGGGATTGTAGCAAGCGCGAAGGCAATTTCAATTGCCGAAGCGAAAGCCCACAGGCGTGCCATTTGCACGCCGAGGACTTTGGAGCGAACAGCGGAATTGCGGAAAGCCCGACGGCAATTTATTGCCGGGCCACCCGTAAAAAAATAAAAATTTGACAATTCAGTATTCTCATTTAAAATATATGTAAATTATAAAAAAAAAGGAGTTCGTATGGGCGCATTTGCATTGGTTGCTGGTATTCTTTCATTACTCAGCAGTACTATTGGTGGAGCATTCAGTCTTGGATGGGTTGGTTCGATTCTTGGTGTTTTTGCAATTATTTTTGGTGCAATTTCTGCAAAACGAAGTAAAGCCGGAAAAGTCGGAATGATTTTTGGAATTATTGCACTTACTTGGGGTATTATTGCTACAATTGTTTGCGCTATATGCATTGGTGCCAGCGCAGCAGCTATAGACTTCTCTAGTCTGTTCTAAAATACAAAAGAATTAGGATGGGCCGTTGAAATAATACGGCTCATTTTTTTTTGCAATCTTCACTTTTGATATGCTTCCCTTTATTAATCTTGGTTTTATAAAAATCCCGCTTTATGGCCTTTGCATTGTTCTTGGAATATTTTCCGGGGCTTTTATTGTTTTTAAAGGATGCAAAAAAAAGGGAAAAGATTTTTATTCTTTTATTATAATTGCGGCGCTTGTTACTTTTTTTAGTTTTATTGGCGCAAAACTTCTTTTTCTGGTCATAACATATCCGCTAAAGGACATTCCAAAAATTATTTTTTATATGCTTTTTAAACCAAAACAAACGCAACTGGGCGAAGGTTTTGTTTTTTACGGAGGATTGATTTTTGGATGTTTTGGATATTTTCTTGGCAGTTTGATTGCTAAGTGCAAAATCAATTATTTTTTTGAAGAACTGACTTTTCTTATTCCGTGGTGCCATGCTTTTGGAAGGTTGGGCTGTTTTTGTGGCGGGTGCTGTTACGGGATTTTATATGACGGGCCATTTGCAGTTTACTATCACAATCCAATTACAAACGTGCCACCAGACACCGGAATTTTTCCCGTCCAGCTTTTAGAATCGCTTTTGATGATTATTTTTGCGCTCATTATGATTTTCAGATATTTTAAGGACAAAAAAGTTTCCGTGATTTTTTACGTTTTATATTACAGCGTAACCAGATTTTTTCTTGAATATTTACGTGGCGACGCCGAAAGAAAAATCTACGGGGCATTTTCGACTTCACAGTGGATAAGCATTTTTCTTTTTGTCCTGGCCTGCGGAGTCATAATTTTTATGATTTTTAGAAAACGGAAGAGATGATTTCTCATCCCCGCTGTTACAGTTCTCATTTATAAGGCTGAGATACACCTACTTATACAGTTCTCGTTTATTGAGCCGAGATACACTCACACATTTAATTTAAACATTAATAATTTTGTTGTCAACATTTTATTTTCAGAAAACGGAACCATCTTCAGAAAACAAATTCTGACAAGACAAGTGTTCTGCATTAAAATAATTGCATGGAAAAATTATTTGAAAAAGAAAAATGCTGTCCGGAAAATCCTAAGTGGGAACAGGCAATAAAAAGAGAAAACTCGCTTTACAACAGAAATAACTCTATACGTTCGGAATTTGAAAGGGATTACACGCGGCTTTTACATTCGCAGGCGTTCAGCAGGCTTAAGCATAAAACTCAGGTTTTTTATTCACCGCACAATGATCATATTTGTACAAGAATGGAGCATGTTCTGCACGTTGCTTCTGTTTCAACGACCATTGCAAAATCTCTGGGATTAAATGAACAGCTCACTCAGGCGTCGGCCATTGGTCATGATATTGGGCACGCTCCGTTTGGGCATCACGGAGAGGATTGTCTGAACAGACTTCTGGAACAAAAACAGGGCGCGAATGCTCCCAAAAAATTCTGGCATGAACGGAATTCTTTATTTTTTGCAGACTATATTGAAACTTTGTACGACCCTGACGGCGTTGCACGTCCTCTTGATTTAACTTACGCCGTTCGCGATGGACTTATTTGTCATTGTGGCGAAATTGATCAGCAGGGAATTAAACCGCGAGACGAGGCCATTGACCTTTATTCAATAAAACGTCCGGGAATTGTGCAGCCGTTTACCTGGGAAGCCTGCGTTGTTAAAGTTTCTGACAAAATTGCATTTTTGGGACGCGACATTCAGGACGCATTTACTTACGGAATAATCAATAATATGACGGCCTACCGCCAGATGCGCGAAATTGTCGGTAGTACGCTCGGAATTCCGGCGAAAGGAACCCAGTCCATGCGCAGTGGACGGGCCGTAAATCCTTCAGTTTTGATAAATGATTTGATTGTTGATTTGTGCAATTCTTCTTCTCCGGAAAAGGGACTTTGTTTTTCTGAAAATTATTTTAAGTTTTTGCAGGAAATCAAAAAATTCAACTTTAATTTTATTTACAATCACTGGCGGCTTCAGGAATTTGCAATCTATGCAGAAAATATAATTCAGACAATTTTCCGCCTGCTTATGAAGACTCACGCGTACGTAAAAACTGGCAAGGTTTATATTGCACTAAAGCGCTACCCTAACCTGCGCGAAAGTTTTGAAGAATGGCTCATAAAATATACGGTTTATCAGCCTTATAACAAGGCAACCGGAAAATTTGAAAATATCAAGAAAGGAAAAAAATGGAATACGCCG
The DNA here is from genome assembly GCA_963638805.1 of Anaerobutyricum sp. Taxonomy (GTDB): domain Bacteria; phylum Spirochaetota; class Spirochaetia; order Treponematales; family Treponemataceae; genus Treponema_D. The sequence continues at coordinate 60,174 of CAVHTI010000005.1, read as the reverse complement.
GTCGTTTTTGACATAGCCGACGAAGAATCTTATAAAAAATGTGTAATTGAATATATTTCGGGAATGACCGACCTGTACGCAATAAAGGTCTACGAAGAAATCATTACATTTTAAAACGCAAAACGAGGCACTGACGGTTTGACGGTGCCTCGTTTTTTAAATTTTTGGAAATTAGATTCTGTGCATGGCAGAAAAAACTTTTTCGCTCATAGTGTTGATTTCGACGCCCATTTCAGAACTGATTTTTTCAAGTTCCTTTCTGACTTCATCAACTGAAATATCTGATTCGTTTAATTCTACCATCATCATCATGACAAAGTTTCCAGAAAGAATTGTCTGTGAAATGTCTTTAATGTTGATTTTGTGTTCTGCAAGAAATGCACTGACCTTTGCAATAATGCCGACCTTATCGCTTCCAACAACTGTAATAATCGCGTTCATAAAATTTTCCTCCCAGAAATTAAAAATTATTTCCTAATGTTGCTGCCATAACAGCTTTTATTGTATGCATTCGGTTTTCTGCTTCATCAAAAACAACTGACTGAGGACATTCAAAAACTTCGTCGGTAACTTCCATTGCCGTAAGTCCAAATTTCTGATTGATTTCCTTGCCGATTTTTGTGTTTAAATCATGGAACGACGGCAAATCATGCATAAAAATTGCAGTCGGTTTTGCCATTTTCAAGACATCCATATTTACCTGATACGGTTTTAAATCTTTAATGCGCTCTGCCCAAACTTCATCAGGTTCACCCATGCTTACCCAAACGTCCGTATAAAGAATATCAGCGTCTTTTGTTGCTTTTTGAACATCACTTTCAAGAGTAATTGAACCGCCACTTGCATTGCACCACGGTTCACATTCTTTTAATAATTCTTTTGAAGGACAATATTTTGATGGAGCACAAAGAACAAGATTCAAACCAAGTTTTGCGCAAACAATGCTCAAAGAATTTCCAATATTGTAACGAGCATCGCCGTAATAAACTAATTTCAAGCCCTTTAATTTTCCGTAATGTTCGCGGATTGTAAGCATATCGGCAAGCATTTGTGTCGGGTGATATTCGTTTGTAAGGCCGTTCCAGACGATTTTGCCTGAATATTTTGCGAGATCTTCCACAAGTTTTTGTTCGTAGCCACGGTATTCAATGCCGTCAAACATTCTGCCAAGCACGCGCGCTGTATCTGCAATGCTTTCTTTTTTGCCAATCTGAGAACCTTCCGCAAGATATGTCGTTTGAATTCCCAAATCGTGAGCGGCAACTTCAAAAGCGCAGCGAGTTCTTGTACTTGTTTTTTCAAAAATGAGGGCAATATTTTTTCCACGGTGAATATCAACGGGAATATTTTTCTTTTTCTTTTCCTTTAAATCTGCAGCTAAATCCAAAAGACTGATAATTTCTTCCGGAGTAAAATCTTTTAGTGTAAGAAAATTTCTTCCTGTTAAATCACATGCCATAAAAGCACCTCGCAAAATGATAATGAAAGCAACATTTTAACAAAATAAATAAACATTGAACAGTGTAAAATTGCGCAATGGGATTGTAAGGGCACGCGAAGCGTGAACATTTGCAAACGTAGCGACATTGTTCTGGCGCGAAGTGCAAAGGTTTGGAGCGATAGCGGAACCCTGAAAAGCCCGTTTTTTGCGAAACGAAGGCAAAGCCGTAGCGGAGCAAAAATGCGCCCGTAAAATTAAACGTCAATTTCTGCGGCAAGGTGATGAACAATAAAATCACGGCGTTCTGGAGTGTTTTTGCCCATGTAAAATTCAAGAATTTCGGGAATATCTTTGAGCGTCTGAATGGAAACAGGAGTAAGATGGATTCCAACATCCTCGGATTCGCCTTCTTTGCGCGGACGGATAAACATTCCAAATTCCTTGTCGCTGATTTCTCCAAGACCTTTAAAGCGCGTAACTTCGGCAGTTTTTCCGAGTTTTTTAACTTCGCGGTCACGGCTTTTTTCTGAATAACAGTAAACGGTTTTTGTTTTGTTGCGCACACGGAAAAGCGGAGTTTCAAGAATGTAAACGTGCCCGCCCAGCACAAGTTCTTCAAAAAACGAAAGAAGATATGTCAAAACAAGATTTCTGATATGGTACCCGTCGTTATCGGCATCGGTTGCAATTACAATTTTATCATAACGGAGGTTTGCAACGTCCTTTTGAACGCCAAGACTAAAAGTAAGATTTTTTAGTTCTTCAACATCAAAAATTGCGGACTTTTTCATTCCGAACATATTTGCAGGTTTTCCTCGCAAAGAAAAAATTGCCTGATAAGAAACGTCGCGGCCATGAATCATTGAACCGGTGGCAGAATCTCCTTCCGTAATAAAAATCATAGAATTTGCGCCCTTTGCACCGTCCTGCAAATGATAGCGGCAGTCCAGAAGTTTTTTGATTTTGAGCATTACAGATTTTTCGGCTTCGCGCAGTTGTTTATCCGTAACAGAATTAATTTCGTTACGCGCTTTCTGATTTTTGATGATTTTTTCTTCCAGCTGGCCGGCAATTTCGGGATTATGGCGCAGCCAGTCATCAACGGCAAGCTGAGTTTCTTTTATAATCGGAGCCCTGATTTCTACGTTTCCAAGTTTATTTTTTGTCTGAGAAGTGAACATTGGATTATCAAGTCCAACTTTTAAAGCTACAAAAAGGCCTGCGGTAACGTCCTTAATATCATATTCTTTTTTGAAAAATTCATTAGCACCCTTTGTAAATCCATCAAGAAATGCCGTAACGTGAGTTCCGCCGTCCTCAGTACTCTGGCCGTTTACAAACGAATAAACACATTTATCAAGAGAAGACGCGTGAGTCAAAACAAACTGAAGATTCTGGCCTTTGTAATCAAACATCGGATAAAGTGATTTTGCTTCGCCGCCCATTTCGTGAATCAAAAGATCCTTTATACCATTTTGACTGATATATTCTTTGCCGTTGCATTTAATCAAAAGTCCAGGATTTAAATAAGCGTAATTCCACAGACGTTTTTCTACCATATCCATGTGGTAGGAATAATTTCCAAAAAGTTCAGAATCAGGCACAAATTCAAGATAAGTTCCGTTTGGCACACCTTCTTTTGCACGTCCGGTTTTTGATGACGTTTTTTCGCCTTTTGCGTACTCCACAACCGCCATTTTTCCGTCACGAATAGAAGCGGCCCTAAAATATGATGACAGGGCATTAGTAGCTTTTATACCAACGCCGTTCATTCCGATTGCCTGTTTAAAAACCGAATTATTATATTTTGCGCCGGTGTTTACGTTGCTTACACAATCTTCAAGTTTTCCAAGCGGAATTCCTCGTCCATAATCGCGGATTTTTACACGGCCATCTTTAATTTCTATGTCAATGCGTTTTCCAAAACCTTGCGAAAATTCATCAACGGCATTATCAATTCCTTCCTTCAAAAGAATATAAATTCCGTCATTTTCGTTGCTACCGTCCCCAAGCGAACCAATGTACATTCCCGGCCTAAGACGAATGTGCTCAAGTCCTTCAAGGTGCAAAATTGAATCTTCGTTATATTCAGCCGGAGCGGATTCTGTGGCTTTTGCACGTGTAGTCTTAGTTTTTGCAGTTTCTGATGTTTTTTTTTCGCTTTCTGCAGGCTTTTCCTGAGTTTTTGATTTTTCAGATTTTACAGTAGTTGACGCGGCCTTTGCGCTCCCAGTCTTTTTTACTTCAGTTTTTGCACCAGATTTTTTTTCATCATCAGAACTTTTTGATTTTACAGCCATTTTTCCCACCCGTTTTGTTTGTGACTAAAGCAAACCTTCAAAAAAATTCAGTTTTTTGGACGTTTGCACTAAAAAGTCGTATCGTTAATTTTAAATATAGAAGTACGTAAAGTCAATAATTGTAATTTTTAGATTTCTGTAATTGTTTTTTGCACGGCCAGATTATCAAGAATCTTTCCGAATAAATCAAAACTTTCACTATCAAGACTAAAAAAATCATCATCTTTTGTATGAAATTTCCGCCAGGTCAAAGGAATTTCGCCGTTTTTAACATAATTTTCAACTTCCAAAGACGGCAGCATGGTCACGGCCACAGAAGGAATCCCGTTAACAAGAAAACTTGCGTTGTCGCTGTAATTACACTTTAGTTTAAAATAACGGCCGTTGCAGGCAGAACTCAAAAGTCTTGTAACTTTATTTTCCAGAGAATTAAGATGACTCAAAAAAGTTTTATCCATTGCGGGCGGCAAATCATACTGACAGATAATCGGGACATTTCCGCGCCCCATACTGTCAAAAACATAAATTTCGTCGTCCGTAATTCCAAGTTTTTTGTAAACTTTGGCAAGCTCAAAGGCCCCCTGCTCTTGAATTCCGTTTTCGCCAAGTTCTTCGCCGTCAGTAAAAATAATCCTTACATTATGGGCAAAATTCATTTTAAAAAGTCGTACTGCCCAGTTCATAATGCAAAAAACCGCCGCCGAATTATCATTTGCACCGGGACTTCCTTCAACCCGGTCATAATGCGCAATCACGGTTTTTATTTTAAACATTGAATCATATTGATTTTGAGGAAACTTCACGTAAATATGATTTTTTCCGGCAAGCGAAAGAATTGCAGAATCAACTCCGTTTTGCGTTAAAAACTGCTGAATATACGCCTTACGGTCGCAATCTTCAGTCAAAAATGCAAGAAACGGCATTATTTCTACAGCAGTCATAGGCCCAATATTAAAAATAAGTAACGCTTATATCAGAATTGTCTTTTAAATAACTCTTTCCGTTGTAATCCAAGGCAGTCAAAACTTCCGTGTGATCTTCAAAAACCGCAACCGTGTGCTCTTCGTGGCAAGAAACTTTTCTGTCACAAGTCACAACCGTCCAACCGTCTTTTAAAACTTCAACATCGGCAGTGCCCAGATTTATCATAGGTTCAATGGCAAGTACCATTCCCGGCTTAATTCTAGGATTCATTCCGCGGAACGGACAGTTTGGAATACTAGGATCTTCGTGAACATCAAGGCCAACTCCGTGTCCGCAATAATCAGAAACAACGCCATAACCGTGAGCAACCGCAATATCATAAACCGCATTTGCCACGTCACTAATTCTGTTTCCAACTTTGCACGCTTCAATTCCCGCTTTAAGACATTCTGCCGTAACTTTCTGCAATTCCCGAACCTTTGCCGGCACCTTATCGCCAATCAAAAGCGAATGAGTCGTGTCACTTATATATCCGTCCAAATCAATTCCAACATCAAGACTCACAAGGTCGCCATTCTGCACAATGCGTTTTTTACTTGGCAAACCGTGAATAACCTGTTCATTTACGCTAATGCAAACAGCCCCCGGATAATCTTCGTGATACCACGCCGGCGTTCCACCGTGACCTTCAATAAATTTCTTAAAAAGCTGGTCAATTTCCCAAGTACTCATTCCGCTGTGAATTTTTGGGATAATCTCATTAAACATATCCGCCGTCAAATGGCAAGCTTTTCTAATTCCGTTAATCTGTTCTTCTGTCTTTAAATGAATCATAAATCTTTCAGAAACAACTTATAATTTGCAAAGGCGGGGAAAGCCTTCCCCTCGCTCGCACTTCGTTGCTCGCTACCCCTTCTAGCGGGGCAATCTATTTTCCATTTGGCCCCGCAACGCCCCAATTTTAGCACTAATTAAAATAAATGACTAGATTTTTATGTTAGTTCGCACTAACCAGCACGATTTTAAACAAATTTTCCGTTCGTCTGCACCTTTCTGCAAGCTTCGGCCATTGCAAAGTCACCAAGACGTTCGTATTCTTCTGCCATTTTTTCCAGAAAAAACAAATCATTTGTCTTGCCAAACTGCAAATCAAGGGCGCGTTCATAAACATCAAGGGCAAGTTCATCAGAAATAACGCCGTCAATATTGTGTTTTAAAATATTCAAAGTAAAATCAATAACTTCCGGAAAAAATATATAAAAATAAGAATATGAATATTCCATCTTGATTATCTGCTCAAGAAGGATAAAGGCGTCGTAATATTCCGCGCGCAAAACCAGTTCTTCGCACAAAATATAACCGTAATCCATAAAATCTTCACGGCTGAACCATTTTTTTAAACTAAAATCACTGTGATTCATCTGCATTCGTTTAAATTCTGCAACGGCTTCGTCCTCGCGCCCATGCATCAAAGTGTAAAAAATCAACTTTGCGCGACTTTCTTCGTCCTGGCGTTCATTCAGCCACTTATAATAATCAAAGGAATTTAAATTTACGTTCTTGCGCTTTAGTTGTGAAAAAAAGGATTCGTCAAAAATATTCCGTTCACGACTGTCAGAAAGAATTCTGTAAGCCTGCACAACTTCGTTAAATTCTTCACTCTTGCTGACATCCCCAGAAGAATCAGGATGCAAAAGCTTTACTTTTTTGCGGTAAGCGCGCTTAATTTCGGTTAGCGTTGCATTCTGTCTGACATTCAGAATTTTATAACAATCTATCATTGTTTTATTTTAGAAAATTTTGAAAACTGCCTCAATATCATCTTTTTGAACAACTAGGACAGGGCATTTTGCATTGTTCAGAATATCATTTTTGTCATTACCAACAACTGCCCGTCTTATTCCGCCGTTCTGACTTTCTTTTTCGTTTCCACCAAGAATTATAAGATCTGCTTCATATTCTTCTGCAGCATTTATAATTTCCGTAAAAACGCCGCCACATCTCAATTCCGTTTCAGATTTTACACCTTTTGTGGCGGCTATCATGCTGGCATAATTCAAATAGTGCTGACCATCATCCTTTAATCTTTCTTCAAAATCAACTTTTTCGTCTGTAATCAAAAGTTTGTTCATAGAAAGATATTTTATGGTAGCTGTATCAACTACATAAACAAATTTCAGCTCAAGACCATAAGTCCTAGCCATCATAATTCCGTACATTGCCGCATGAACGGAAGACTGACGGCCATTGACTGCAACTATAATTTTCTTAAAAAATTTTTTTGCCATATTCTTATGCACCCCGATGCTTTTTTAGACTTTTACATCTTATTATTGCGCTTTTTCAGAGACTTCAGGACAAAAGTGTTATCCCTTTCGCGCTCTTCAAGTACGCTTTCAATGTATTTTTTTGTTTCTTCTGCCTGCGGAATTATCATTTTGTCCAGTGCGTTTACACGTCGCTGAGTTTTTTTAACTTCTTCTGCAAGGCGCCATACAATTGTTCTGATTGAAGCCATCTGAGTAAGCAGGGAAAGCAATTCAAAAAATTTATTGATGGTTTCATCAGTATTAGCATAAGTTCCAATGAACGAATAAAACAGTTCTTTTTCTGGAAGAACAACGTCCATTGAAGAAAATGGCATACCCCCAATAACCATCTTTTTTTCGGTCATATCAAATTCATAATGAACTGCGTGTGCAATTCTTTCTATCTGATCCGCACCGTCAAGCATCAGCATCCTTCTAAATGCAGGATAAGCCTCGCCTATTACCTTGTCAATTTCTTTTTCCAGAAGCTTAACCTTTTCTACCAGATGCATAAGCTCGCGGACAAGAATTTCTCGCTTTTCTTCAAGCAATTCGTATCCATTTGTAGAAACTGTAAGCTGTTCTTTTATGGAAAGCAGATTTGACTTTGTTGGTGCAACATTTAGTTTTGCCATAAATACATTCCTTACTCAAAAAACAACAAGGCATTGCCTCACAAAAAATTCTAAAAACTAAAATTTTCCGTATTTATCAATGAACTCAGGCTTGATTCGGGTAAGTTCTTCGCGCGGAAGTTCTTTTAAAACATCCCAGGCAATTTCCAGAGTTCTTTCAATGGTTCTTTCCTCATATTCACCTTGAGAAAGGAATTCATTTTCAAATCTTTCGCCAAATTTAAGATATTTACGGTCAAGGTCACTCAATTCTTCTTCACCAATGATTGCAGCAAGGTTTCTGATTGACTTTACCTTTGAATATGCCGCGAAAAGCTGGGAAGAAACATTTGCATGATCTTCGCGAGTCATTTCTGGGCCAATACCGTCTTTCATCAAACGACTGAGCGATGGCAATGAACTTACGCCCGGGTAAATTCCCTGCTGACTTAATTCACGGCCAATTACAATCTGACCTTCCGTAATGTATCCGGTCAAGTCTGGAATTGGGTGCGAAATATCGTCGTTAGGCATTGTCAAAATTGGAATCTGAGTGATTGAACCCTTTGAACCTTTTACACGGCCGGCTCTTTCATAAAGTTCGGCAAGGTCAGAATAAAGGTATCCTGGGTAACCTTTTCGTCCAGGAACTTCACCACGAGTTGTAGAAATTTCACGCAACGCTTCACAATAGTTTGTCATATCAGTCATAACTACAAGAACGTGCATTCCTTTTTCAAACGCAAGATATTCTGCCGCAGTTAAAGCACAACGCGGAGTAATTGTTCGTTCAATGGACGGGGCATCAGCCAGAGACTGGAACATAACAACCTTTGAAAGAACACCAGATTCTTCAAAAGTATCAATGAAGAATTTTGCAACGTCGTATTTAATTCCCATTCCGGCAAAAACCATTACAAACTGTTCATCACTGTTGCGCAGCTTTGCCTGACGAATAATCTGAGCGGCAAGTTTATTATGCGGAAGTCCGTTTCCAGAAAAAATCGGGAGTTTTTGACCACGAACAAGCGAGTTCATACCGTCAATTGCAGAGATTCCTGTCTGAATAAAGTCACGCGGATAAACTCGTGCGAACGGATTTATAGGATTTCCGTTTACGTTCAGTTTTTTATCCGAAATAATCGGAGGGTAACCGTCAATTGGCTCGCCAAGACCGTTAAAAACACGTCCCAAAAGTCCTTCGCCAACACGAAGTTCAAGTGGCTCCTGCAAAAATTCAAAAGTAGAATCATCAAGATCAAGGCCGGTTGTACTTCCAAAAACCTGTACAATTACCGCTTTACCAGAAATATCAACAACTTTTCCGGTTCGTTTCTGGCCATAACGGTCGCGAACATAAACCGTTTCGTTATAAAAAACATTTTCGGTTCTTTTTAGAACAACAATTGGACCATCTACTGATGTAACGCCTCTGTATTCTATTCCTTTCATTTCAATAGTCTCCTATGCAGTTCTATCTGCAATATGTGCGTTCCAGTTCACCAAGCTGGGCATCAAGGTGATCCCTTACACTTTCAATTTTGTCCATTTCTTCATTTGTGTAAGCAGTTTTGATTCGGACAAGTTCTTCACAAACCGGAAGATTTACGACATTTGGCAATGGAGCGCCATTTTTAACGCACTCAAGAGCTCGTTTGTAGTAAAGCATCATAAGTTCAATAATCTTAATCTGTTTTTCTGAAGAACAATATTTATCAACATCATCAAAAGCATTCTGCTGCAAAAATCCGTTTTTAATCATTTCTGCAACTTTAAGAAGAAGTCGCTGACTGTCCGGCAAAGCATCCGGTCCAACAAGACGAACAATCTGCTGCAATTTCTGTTCTTCCTTGAGCAAATCAAGAGCTTCCTGACGCAATTGTGCCCAAAGAGGATTGTGAACTTCCCACCAGTCTTTTACTTCATCAGCATATTCGGAATAAGAATCTATCCAACCAATTGCAGGATAGTGACGGGCATTTGCAAGTTCCCTGTCCAGCGCCCAGAAACAACGGATAAAACGCTTAGTATGCTGAGTTACCGGCTCAGAAAAGTCACCGCCCGGTGGCGAAACTGCACCAATAATGGAAACTGAACCTTCAACCTGACTTAAAGTTTTTACACGGCCGGCACGTTCATAGAATGATGCAAGTCGAGTTGGCAAATATGCAGGGAATCCTTCCTCCGCCGGCATTTCTTCCATACGGCCGGAAAGTTCACGCAACGCTTCTGCCCATCGCGAAGTAGAATCTGCCATGATTGCGACTGTCATTCCCATATCACGGAAATATTCTGCAAGGGTAATTCCCGAATAAAGTGAAACTTCACGCGCCGCAACCGGCATATTAGAAGTATTTGCAATGAGAATTGTACGTTCCATGATTGAACGACCGGTTCGCGGGTCAATAAGGGCCGGGAATTCAGAAAGAACTTCTGTCATTTCGTTTCCACGTTCACCGCAACCAATGTAAACAATCAAATCTGCATCACACCACTTTGCAATGGCATGCTGAGTCATAGTTTTTCCTGTACCAAATCCACCAGGAATTGCGGCCGTTCCACCCTTAGAAAGCGGGAAGAAAACATCAATAACACGCTGACCGGTAATCAAAGGTTCTGTAACGGCAAGTTTTGCAGAATATGGACGAGGGACACGCACCGCCCAATAATGTGACAGTTTGATTTCTTCATCAAATTCTGTAGTGGCAATTACTTCATCAACCGTAAAATCACCACTTCCGGTAAAACTTTTTAATTTTTTACCGCGAATATCAGAAGGAACCATAATCTTCTGAGTAATTGATTCAGTTTCTTTTACAGTTCCAAGAACAAAGCCCGGCACAATTTCTGTACCTTCGCCAATGCCTTCGACTGCATCAAAATGCCACTTTTTATTTACAGCAAGAGGTTCAGTACGCTCACCCGGCAACAAAAAATCACCGGAAGTTTCATACATTGACTGCAAAGGTCGCTGAATACCATCGTAAATATTTCCTACAAGGCCCGGTCCAAGTCGCAAAGAAAGCGGTCGCTGTGTACAAACAACCTTTTCCCCAATGTGCATACCGGTGTCTTCCTCGTAAACCTGAATCGTGGCATTTCCTTTATTCTGGCGGATAATTTCGCCAATAAGTTTTTTTTCGCCAACGTCAACAACGTCGTAAAGACCGCAGCCGTCAAGTCCTTCAGCATAAACAATAGGACCTGAAATACGGGTAATTCTACCTTCTATCATGCCGCACCTCCCTTACTACCAAACAAAGCTTCACTCAAAGCGCCACGATGTTTGTCCAGAAGATTAGAAATAACTTCGCTTAAAGTAAGTCTTAAACGCAAAGATTTATCTTCTGTTTCAAGAATAATTCCTTCCGGTTTGTCCAAGATTTCTGCTTCAATACTGATTTTTCCGAATTCAGTTTTTTCACAAGAAGTCAGATTTTTTCCAAATTTTTCAGTCAGAACCTTTTTGATTTTTTCTACATCAAAACCATAAACATAAGCGCGAATTTTTTTATCTTTAACAGCTTCAGATGAAAAATCAAACTGCTTTAACACAAGTTCAATTCTTTTTTCTTCGCCGAGTGTATTCAAATATTCATTAATATTTTTGCAAATTTCACTCTGAATAAAAGAAACTTCAAAACGTTCTTTTTCAAGAGGAATAGAAGCCGTCTGATCTTTTTCAAAAGCTTCAAGTTTTTTTGCATAAAATTCATCTTTATCTGCGCTGGCTTTTTGAATTCCCGCATCTACAGAAGCAAGAATTTCCTTACATTCTGAGTCAGCTTTCTGTAAAATTTTTTCAACCTTTTTTACAGCATCAGCATGAATTTCTTTATCCAGAATCTCAGTTGATCTTAATTCATTCATATTAAAATCCTTTAGAAAGGTGAAGAAACAGTGTGTCTTGTAAAAAAATAAAAACACACCTGTAAACTGGCAGAACAAAAACTAAACGTTAACCCCAATTGCCTCGCGAATTGCATCAGACAACGTTTTTTTGCCTTCCACGTGACCATTCAGTCCCGGAATTTCAACAATCAGAGGAAATTTACCGCTTTTCTGCCATTCAATTTCTTCGGCTTCAATTTGACTGGCTGCCTGCTCCGTCAAAATCAGAACACGCGGAACTTCGCCGGACGGAAGATTTGCAAAACCGCCTTTTCCTGTTACACGATTAAATGCATCAAGAACTTCCGCACGAGTTTCTGCGACACTTCCGCTTACGCCAGTCAATTTAAAAGCCAGGACAAGCTCCCGCTCGCCAATTATATAAAATTTCATTTTTGCTTTATAACTACAGTACCAGAATCAATACGGCTACAAGCATTCCCCAAAGACAAATACCTTCGGCAAGACCAACGAATGGAAGGGCTTTACCAGAAAGTTCAGGATTTTCGCTCATAGCACCCATAGCTGCTGCACCAATTTTTCCAACTGCTCCACCACCGGCAAGACAAGCAAATGCAACGGCAAATGCAGCAGCAATGTATTTAAGACCATCACCAATTGCAAGGTGATTTACGGCTACTGTGGCAGCTTCACCAGATTCCTGTGCAAAGATTGCTCCAGTTACACATGCAAATACAACCAAGATTGAAAAAATTCTCTTTTTCATTTTAATTCTCCTATTTATTTTAGTTCAAAGAACTATTATTTATATTCAAATACAAAAGGTTTAAATTCTTCGCCAGTTTCATTAAAGAATTTCGAGAAGAATTCATAATACTGAAGTCGGATTACCTGAATTGCAACAATCATTCCTTCAAGAACAACAATCAGCGCGTTACCAACAATCAGAACTGCAATTCCGCCTGGTGAACCTGCCCCGCCACAAAGTCCGGTCAACAGATAAATTACATAATCCAAAACCGCGTGTGACAACGCAAATGCCCCGACACGAATAAAACTTACCGTGTTAGAAAGGTATCCGGAAATAACTTCAATTACTTCTACAACAGAACTAATCAGATATGTTCCAAATCCATTTTCAAACAGAGGTTTTTCATGATTTAAAGCTCTTTCAAAAGGACTTGCAAACGCTGCAAAGAACAAAGAAACAGCTAAAATCACAATGTCATAAGGTGCAATCTTGTGTTTTGCAAGAACAACACGCAAAACTGTTGCAACAACGTACCAGAAGAATACTGCACCGGCAAGACCGTTCTTTCCAAAGAAAGCATCTGCCCACTTACGACGGATAATATTATTAATAAAATTGATTACAAGACCAATACTGTTAATTACAAATCCAACCGCTACTGCAACGCCAAAAACACCAAACATTGTTTTAATTGAATTAGGATCAGAAGACGGCATAACCTTCAAAATCGGGGCGTGAGGATTTCCAAAAAGTCCAGTTACCCACATTGCAAACGGTTCAAGCAAGGTTTCATTACTGAAGAATTCACCCGTCAAAAGTCCCATCACAGAGGAAGTACAACCAATTGCAATAAAAATCGGGGCAAATTTGTTCCAGCCGCCAACTTTTATGATTTTAAAGTGCATTAAAATTCCGGCGAGGACAAACACAAGGCCCTGTCCCAAATCGCCGAACATAAATCCAAACAAAATTGTAAAGAAAACTGCAACAAACGGAGTTGGGTCAATTGTTCCGTAAACCGGCGAACCGTAACTGAAAATCATTCGTTCAAAACTTGAAATAAATTTTCCGTGATTCAGTTTTACAGGCACTTTTTCTTTTCCGTTGATTACAGACGGCACTTCCATCGGGCTAAATTCACGAATTGCAATTCTGCCTTCCGTAATTTCGTCAAGACCTTTCATATAAGATTCAGATTCAGCTTCCGGAATCCAGCCTGTAAGACGATAAACAAGTTCCGTTGACTCAAGATTATCTACAACTTCCGCAATCTGAACACCAATCGCAAAAGTTCCAATCAATTTTAAAATTATCTGTTTGTGAGTTTCTGCAAAATTCTGTTTTTCAACCTGGAGTTCAGCAATCTGTTTTTCTGCAAGTTCTTTTTGAGCTTTTAAACTTTCAAGAACATCAGCCGGCACACCTTTAAAATCATGAGGAACTTCCATTTCCACAAAACCATGATTTTTGAGTTCCGTGTTAAGTGCAAAACGACCTTTCCTTGAAGAAGCCACCAGAATATGAGATTTATCATCGCCAAGAGCAACAACAATCGCGTTAGATTCAAGACTTTCCTTCAAATCATCAAAATTTTCAGACGGAATTTTTCCAATTTTCAGCGAAAGAAATGAAAGATGTTCAAGTTCAGAATAAGAAACCTGAAGATTAGAAAATGCCATTGCCTCTTTGTAAGTATTATTTACCTTTGCAACATTGTCGCTTGCCTCAGAAATTCTGTCTTCCAGTTCTTTATAGGCTGCAATAAGATTATTTGCCATTGCCCTTGTCTGATCATCCGGAGCGGAAAAATCATTTAAATTTTCCGGCAAATCCTTTATTTCCAGAATATTACAGATTTTTTTGATTTCTGCGTAATATTGAGAATCCGCATTGGAAATACCCAGAATTTTCTGGGCATCTTCCGCGCCAGCGTTATTAGTTTTTTTGTCTTTTTTCTGAAACTGAAAAGAACCTTTTTTTCCAATAAACTCAATAACTTTGGAAATATCCTGTTTCAGGACCATCAGTTCTACAAGTTTCATTTTTGCAGTTTTTGCCATTTCCACCTCACTAATTTATGCCAACGGCATCTTTTGCATCCTGGGAACTAATTCCCATTCGTAAACTCTCAACCGCCGTACGAATACAACTCATTTCAAAATTTTTCATTTTATACCAGCCGATTAAAGCAACGGTACTCATCGGGTAAGCGTGAAAAACGTGACTCGCAAGTCTTCCCATTCTTACACGATTTTTTCGTTCAATCCAACTTGACTGCACAGACCACACTTCACCTGCAATATGAGGATTTAAAAGTGCCCTGTATTTCCAGTCTGCCCACTGTTCATAAACGTCAGTTTCTTTGTTCAAAATCTGAATTGCCGGCCCCGCAATAGGATCAGAAGCCGAAGGCGAATCCGTAACATAAATCAGATTTTCGATGATTTTATCTTTATCCCACTTGTAATTTATTTTCAGTCTCAATGCCCAGACAATATTTTTTATGCAATATTCGTTCAGATACAAGTCTTCCAGTTGAATGCGAGTCTCGCCGGTAGTTTTTTGAATTGCCTTCCACAAATGTCTGATAACCTGCAAGTCAATTTTAAATTCCAGACTCTGCTGTTCATGAATTGAAGGCACGTGATCATACCAACTGTAAGGCGATTTTGCCGTGATTTTTGCAACATCCGGCCAGGCCTTGTAATTTAACTGAGAAAATTTACCAAAATTGATTAAATGAGGACATTCCTTGTCGCCTGCACAAAGCGCAGAACCAATTGCCTTTAAATTTTCAGATTCATAAATAAAAAGCTGATCAATTAAAATCTGATCCGGTTTATCGTAAAGCGAAACAAAATACGTGTATTGATCTACAAATCTTTTGAACGCTTCTTTTTCAATCCGCTCTGCCAGCATAATTTCAGGAATTGCAGGCGCCGGAGTTCTGAAAATCAAAGTCCATAAATCTGTAAGAGACTTTGCTTCAAAAATATCCGCTGACCTTGAATCAACAAAAGATTTTCCTATAATTCCGCTGGCTTTTGCATAAATGTAAGCCTCAGCTGCTTTCTTGTCCATTGCAAATCTACTCCGTCTTAAGCCTTATTCAAATTAAGCATTTTGAAACAACAGTTTTTCAAGAAGAGCCTTTAAATTTTCTTTATTTTGCGGAAGATTTTCATAACTTTTCTTGAATTCTTCCATTGCGGCAGCGTGTTTTTCTTTAATTTGCTGCATTTTTTCGTGATATGCCTTGTCCTTTTCTGCGGCAAGAACGTCAATTTTTTCTTTATATTCCTGATTGTACTTTGCCTTAGCTTCGCTGGTACGTCTGTCCGCTTCAATTTTTGCATCGTCAATCAAAATAGAAGCATTTTTTTCTACATCCAGCAAATGATTTATAATTTCAAGTTCAACATTGTCAGCCATATTTTTCTCCTGTAAAGCTCTATGCTTCAAGTTCAGCAATAATATCGTATGCTTCCTGCTGATTAGAAGCCTCCTTGATTCTCTTTACAAAATCAGGATTTGAAGCAAGTTGTAAAATATCACGTAAAATATTCAAATGTGCATCAGTTTCTTTTTCATCAAAAAGGATTTCAAAGATGACATTTACTTTCACTGGATTATATTCCTTTGAATCAATCGAATCAAATTCAATTCCACGGCGGTCAATTCCCACAGAAACAATAGTTTTTGGAAGATTTTTTAAAACAACGTGCGGAACAGCAACAAAAGGATAAACTGCCGTGCTCATTTTCGCTTCACGTTCAAGAAGTGCATTCAAAGCCTGACTACGATTAATTTCAGGATTTTTTACAGCCGCAATTTCAAGAAGTTCTGCAAAAGATTCGTCCCGTTCTGTACTGTCAAGATTTACTTTAATATCGCCAGGTGTAATTAATTCGCTTATCATAAACATTTCTCCCGTCTTTTATGAAAACCTCGTAAAATTGATTTTTTTTAGAGATTTTCCAAAAAAAAATACCCTGAAAACATTTCTGGCTGTCGGCCGGACCATATTTTCAGGGTATTTTTATTCGTCAAAATAGCTCCTCTTTAGTGAGCCGATTTTTACTCCGTTTCTGCAGATTCAGCAGGAACAGTTTCTTCAGTTGCCGTTATGTTAGCATTTTCAGAATTTTCTGTCCACCAAGTAGATGAAGAATTTTCTGTTATACTTTCTTCTGAAGTTGCAGTAGTTTTTACTTCATCAATTGCAGCTGCCTTATGTTTTGGTTTATTCACAAGAGCAAGACCTAAAGCCAATACAAAGAAAAGAACAACCAGAACAGCAGTTGCTTTTGTCAGTACACTTGCAGAATGAGAACCGAATGCAGCAGTTCCACGACCACCTAAAAGTCCGCCCATTCCACTTTCGCCATCGTCCTGAATTGCAACAAGAAGAACCAGCAACAAACTAACGATGACAAAAAATACTAAAAGAACAATACCAACTGTACTCATTTATTTACTCCAATATAGTTTTAATCATTTTAAATGTTCTGTCATTTTAATAAAATCAAATATTTTTGTCCATAGTTGAATCGAATATGCTTACGAAAAAGCGTGGTGCGGGTGATGAAACTATCAGTAACTTCAGGCGTGAACTTGCGTGATAAATGTCGAATATGCTTACGAAAAAGCACGGGGCCCGCTGGGTAACTACAGTAAACTTCAGGCGTGAACCCGCCCTGAAAAAAAGGCTTCCGCGCTTCGCTTGTGCAGATTTTTTTTCAGGGTCGGAACCCCGCCTTCCGTTACTAATTTTCAGTACCGTTCACATTATATTGCTTTTTCTCACGCATATTCTTAATATCGTGTGTTTTAGCACGCCTTCCGTTACTCATTTTTAGTGCCACCACCTTAAATCTTGTATATTCTCATGGTTGCGTGTTTAGAGTGACACGGGGCCATAAAAAAATCCCTGTCCTAAAAATAAATTCCAGGGGGCAGGGATTTTAATCACGTTACTACGATTTTTCTAAGATTAGAGCACGCAGATTGGAACAAATGTTTCAGCTTTAAGGGAAGCTCCACCAATCAAGCCACCGTCAATATCAGGCTGAGCCAAAAGTTCAGGAGCGTTAGAAGCCTTCATTGAACCACCGTACTGAATGATAATTTCATCAGCAACTTTCTGGTTGTAAAGTTTTGCAATATAACCACGAATAAACTTGTGAATTGCTTCAGCATCAGCAGGAGTAGCAGTTTTGCCAGTTCCAATAGCCCAAACAGGTTCATAAGCGATTGTAACGTTTTTCATCTGTTCTTCTGTAACGCCAGCAAGGTCAGCAGAAAGCTGGAATGCACAAACCTGTTCAGCCTCGCCAGCTTCACGTTCAGCCAGAAGTTCACCAATACAAAGATCAACTTCAAGACCATCGTTCAAAGCCTTGCGAACTTTTTTGTTAATCAATTCATCAGATTCACCAATTTCGTGGCGACGTTCTGAGTGACCAAGAATAACGCACTGACATCCAATATCCTTGAGCATAGTTGTAGAAACTTCACCAGTGTGAGCACCATTTGAAGTTGCAGCACAATCCTGAGCAGCCAAAATAATATTTGAGCCTTTTACAACCTGAGCAACAGCATCAAGATAAACAAAAGGAACGCCAATCATAAATTTGTTTGTTTTTCCTTTCAACTGTTCAACCAAATCTTTTGCTAATGCAACAGCTTCTGCTTTAGAAGTGTTCATTTTCCAGTTACCGGCAATATAATGTGTACGAGCCATAATTTCTCTTACTCCTATAATTAATTTTTTCTAATATTAATGTAAAGAAAAGCGTTTTACAAGAAAATCAGAAAATCCAAAAATCCGCGCCGGCATTTTACAGAATTTCACCTATTAAAATTCTTAAGACTTACAATCAGACTATTTTTAGGAATTTTCAGGGCGTACCCCTATCGGGTCGCGCTTTGCGCAGTTCCGCTGTTCGCTCCAGCCCCGGCATTCCGCGCCAGAACAATGGCGCTCATAGGCCGTGGCCCGCTTTCGCGGCTGCTACAATCGCTTACGCGCCGAGCAAAAAAATAAAATTTTGCCGCCAAATATAAATTTTTTCAGGAGTTTTTATGAAAAAAATCAAAATCAACAGGTTAATAAAAGTTTTACCGCAGATTTTACTTTTGTGCGCATTTGTTTCCTGCAGCACAATTCAATCTCAAGACAATTCAGGAACTGTCACCTGGCTGGACTCTTCCGTGCCTTCACTTTACCAAACTTACAAAGATCAGTTTGACTACATCGGAATTGCCGCAGAATATGGAAACTTTGGATTAAAAAAAGACGGTTCAAATAAATACACCGCAAAATATACTTACTGGGGCTGGGGCAGCCCATCAGAACTTTATTACAAAGAAATCAGAAACGGCATTGCAAAACACGCAAATTCCATAACGCTTGGCAATGAATTAAAACCTCAGTTTGTACTTGCCTGGTGGTCTATTGGCAACGGTGCAAAACAATCTATGACAGATTTTACCGCCTCAAACGGAAAAACTATAAAAGTACCGTCCTATTTAAATAATGAACAGTTAATTTATGCAACACTGAATGCCGCAAAAGATGCCGGGGTAAAAATGCGTGGCCACGTCCTCACCTGGCATTCACAGACTCCAGATGATTTTTTTGCGGAAAATTACAGTGCAAAATTTGACGGGGAACTTCTTTCTAATATCGTTGACAAAGAAACTATGACAGCCCGTCACGAATGGTACATCAAATCAGTTTTGGAATGTGTTTCTGAATGGGAAAAAGCAAACGGTTATGGCGAAGGCAATCATTTAATCTGGGTTTGGGACGTTGTAAACGAAGCGGCCGCTGATGACGCGGGCCAGATTTATTCCGGTTCTTCTGCAAATTTCCTGCGCGGGTCAACTGACGGCACAAGAGATAAGGCTCCGGGCAATGGCGGTTCACGGTGGTATCAGATTTATGGTAACGACGAATTTATTGTAAACGCATTCCGTTTTGCAAATGCCTATGCCCCGTCAGACGTAAAACTGTGCTACAACGACTATAACGAGTACATGGGCTCAAAAACTCCTGCAATTTGCCAGATTGTCAAAGACATTCAAAACGGCGAAGAACAGACGGTAAACGGAAAATCAGTAAAACCGCGCATCGATGTTGTCGGTATGCAGTCGCATCTTGGCACTTCATGGCCTGGAACAACCGCTTATGAATCTGCAATCAAAAAATTCCTTGCGTTAGGCTGCGACATTCATGTTTCAGAAATGGATTTTACTGCAACAAGTCGTTCCGATGCCGTAAAAGCCTACAAAGACTATTTCACACTTTTCCAAAAATACGGAAATTCTTATTCCGGCACAAATAAAATTGAATGTGTTACAGTGTGGGGTTTAAATGACGAAAATTCCTGGATAAATCCTTCAAATGGCAAAAAAACTTATCCTCTGCTTTTTAATTTAATTGACAATGTTTCAAAATCAACAAAGTCTGCAAATTACAAAACCGGCACCGAACAACTGCCACTTTACGACGTCGGTGATTCTTACACTCCAAACGAATCTTTCTGGGCCGTGATAAATGCTCACAAAGAGTAAAAATTAAAAAACAGGCTGTTCAAAAAGTAGTGTCGTGCTGAATTTATTCCAGCATCTACACTATATTAGACGGCCTGTTTTTATTTCTACGGCAAAACCGAATACCTTGCGCGGCTGGTTTCCGTTTCAAAAACATCAACGGCCCAAAGATATGCACTCTGTTTTCCTTCTTCAAAAGTCAAATCCAGCCCCTGATTTTTCATTTCCTGAATAATCTGATCGTAAATATAAAGCGCAATCCGTTCTGCACTTGGATTCTGTTTAAAAATTTC
This sequence comes from Anaerobutyricum sp., assembly GCA_963638805.1. GTDB lineage: Bacteria > Spirochaetota > Spirochaetia > Treponematales > Treponemataceae > Treponema_D. The sequence continues at coordinate 40,133 of CAVHTI010000005.1, read as the reverse complement.
AAAATCATTTAAATTTGTATGATCCAGCGTTTTGCAGCACTGCCGGAGCACAGCCTTCAATTTTGAAAAATCAAGAAGCATACCGCCTTCGTTCAGTTCATTTCCCCGCACATGAGCAAAAACCTTATAATTATGCCCGTGAAGATTTTCACACTTACCGTTATAATCCCGCAAAAAATGCGCCGCACTAAAATCCGCTTGAACCCGTACACTAAACATAGCCACATTTTATACATTCTTCCGGTCATAAGCAAATTTTTCGTTTGATATTAGTTGAACTTCAACAATTTAATTCTTCTGAATCTGGCCCCCTCTTCATACTAAGATAATTTCTAAAGACTTTTTAAAAAATAAGTACTAGAATAGCGGTTATGACAAAATATCTTTCACAGTTACTGCCTGCTTTTGAGCACAAAATTGTTGCGGCAGATGGTTCAGAAATTAATGACCCGGAAATTGACGGCATTTCAATTTCATCTTTGACTTTTGATTCCCGTCAGATTGAAAAAAACTCTCTTTATTTTGCATTGCCGGGTACTCACGTTGACGGAAAATCTTTTATTCCAGCTGCTATTAAAAAAGGCGCCAACGCAATTGTTTTTGAAGGAAATCTTAATGATGACAAAAATCTTCAGTCAGAAATTGCAAAAGCGATTGTTTCCCGCACATTGCAAAATGGCCTGAGTGACGAAAATCCAAAATTTGCGCCGGTTCTCATAAAGGTTTCGTCTGCGCGTCATTCCATGGCACCGGTTTCTGCTGAATTTTATGATAATCCAAGTGCTCATATGGTTGTTTTTGGCGTTACCGGCACGGAAGGCAAATCAAGTACGGTAAGTTTTATATGGCAGTTGCTTAAAGCCTGCGGTAAAAAATGTGGATTTATAAGCACAGTTGAATATTCGTTTGGAGGAGAAGCCCTGCCAAATCCTCAGCATCAGACGACTCCAGAAGCCCCGATTATTCAGCATCATTTAAACGAAATGCTCAAAAACGGCTGTGAATATGCAGTTGTGGAAACTTCAAGCCACGGACTTTCTGAAAAATTAAACCGATGCGGAAATATTTTGTTTGACTGCGGCATTTTTATGAATGTTACCCTTGAACATCTTGAATTTCATAAGAATTTTGAAACTTACAGAAGTGATAAGGCAAATCTTTTCCGCGCCCTTGATAAACACGACCACAAAAAAATCATCGGTGGCCGCGAAGTAAAAATTCCGTCACTTGGAATTGTAAATCTTGAAGATCCATCTGCAGAATTTTTTGCAAATGCAACAAAACAAAATGTTACAGGATTTACGTCCCTTGGACTTGCCGGAAAAGCTGCCGTTACGGACAAAAAAATTGATTTACCGCCCGTTCCTCAAAAAATCCAGCTTTATTATGAAGCTCAAAATATAAAATCTGATGACGAAAGTCTTTCGTTTGATTTTATTTCAAGCAACAAAAAAGTTTCTACTCACGTGGATTCTAAACTTCCGGGAAGTTTTAACGCCTATAACATTATGGCAACAATGATTGCGGTAAATTCTGTCACCGGAATTGATTTTGAAAAACTTAGCGCGCTCATTGCAAAACTCAATCCTATCAAAGGACGAATGACAGAAATCAAAAAAGGTCAGGATTTTGAACTGATTGTAGATTACGCTCATACCCCGTCAAGTTTTGAAACTATCTTCCCTCCGTTAAGAAAACGCTGTAAAGGAAAAATGTTCTGTGTATTTGGCAGTGGCGGTGAACGTGATTTAACAAAACGTCCTTTGCAAGGGGAAATTGCAGCAAAATATTGTGACACAATCGTACTTGCTGACGAAGATCCGCGCGGTGAAGATCCTGTGGAGCTTTTAAAAATGATTGCCGTGGGCGCCGAAAAACAAGGCAAAGTCATGAACAAAGATTTATTTATAATTCACGACAGACCGCAGGCAATCCGCGAAACTTTTAAAATGGCCGGCAAAAATGATATTGTCCTGCTTCTTGGAAAATCTCACGAAAACAGCATTATCTACAAAGATTTCACGATGAAATATGATGAAATCACGGAAGCAGAAAATGCCCTGAAGGATTTAAAATTAATTTAAGGACATCTCTAAAAATTGCAATTTTAGAGGCTCCCTTAAGATAAAATCGCCGGAATTTTTCCGGCTGAAAAAATAAAAGGAAAAATATGAACATTTGTGTAATTTATGGCGGAAAATCCGGAGAACATGAAATTTCCCTCATTTCTGCATCATCAATTGTCAGAAACATTAAAAAAGAAAACAATGTCATTCTGATTGCAATTACTAAAAGCGGAAAATGGTATCTTCAGCCAGAATCTGAATACGAAAGAATCTGCAAAGATTCAAGTGCAACTTTAAAAATCATGGAAGATGAAAAATCTGCAGTCAGCATTATTCCAGGCAACGGAAAAAATGCTTTTGCTGTTTGCGGAAAACCTCTGGAAATTGACGTTGTATTCCCTGCCCTTCACGGAACTTACGGCGAGGACGGAACAATTCAGGGACTTTTTGATATGGCAGACATTCCGTATGTTGGATGTACAACTCTTGCAAGTGCCGTGACCATGGACAAGGAAAAAACCAAAATGATTTGGCAAAGTGCGGGGCTGCCGGTCGTTCCTTATGTCTGCATGAAACGTTTTGTCATGCTTGATTCTGTTTTGTATGATTCTTTTATTGAAGAAACTGAAAAAGAACTTGGTGGATATCCTCTGTTTGTAAAACCTTGCTGTGCCGGAAGTTCAAATGGCGCCGGAAAAGCAAATAACCGCCGCGAATTGTCTTATCAGTTGATGCAGGCTTTTCAGTGGGACGATAAAGTTCTGATTGAAAAAGCAATTAACGCCCGCGAAGTTGAATGTTCCGTCACAGGAAATTCCGTGACTTTCGCGCCAGAAAGCGAAGTTGAAGACGTTGTTGCGTATATTCCAGGCGAAATTGTGCCAACCCACACTTTTTATGATTTTGATGCAAAATACAATGACCCGGACGGCGCAAGACTTCAAATTCCTGCAAATCTTAGCGAAAATGATCTTGAAAAAATCAGAAAAACTGCCTGTGCCGCGTACAAAACTCTGGATGCAAGTGGCCTTTCGCGCGTTGACTTTTTTATTGATAAGGATTCCGGTCAGGTTTATCTGAATGAAATCAACACAATGCCGGGATTTACTTCAATCAGTATGTTCCCAAAAATGTGCGATGCAGCCGGCTTAAACTACCCGGAACTCATTGATCTTCTTATCAGTGAAGCGCTTGAAAAATACAAGTCTAAGAAAACATTGATAACATCAAGATAAAATGTTAAAATTACTACCCATATAAAATAACAAGTATAAGGATTTTAAAAATGAAAAAGAAAACTGCTTACACAATCGGAACATTAATTATTCTTTTAATTTCTGCTTTCGTATTCGTATTTTTACAAACTATACAGCAATGTAGTCTAGAAAAAGAACAGAATCAAGACAAGGTGTTCGGAAAATACGGTAAAGAGGAAATAAAATACGGTAATGGAACTGAACTTGCCAACAATGTAAGTCAAATGGCAACAATGTATCAGAATTACGGAATTGAATTGAATGATACTTACCTTTACTACATTTTCAACAATGCATTCCAGACTTGCGTTCAGCGTGCCGCTTTCAAGGATTTTGTAAAACAGACAGGCTACACAGTTCCTCAGGCTGCAGTAAACCGCCAGCTCCGTCAGATTTATTCTGATGAAAACGGTAATTTTTCTGCAAAACTTTACAATCAGGCTTCTAACTCAGAAGTTCAGAATTACACAAAAACTGTTGAACAGGATCTTTTAGTTCAGCGCTTTTACGATGATGTTTTTGGCGCTGAAAATAATTTGTACGGTCTTAAAGAATCTGATGCCGAACTTGATTTCCTTTCATCTTTGAACACAAACAAACGTGGTTTTAAGGCTGCAATTTTTAAGTCAGCTGATTATCCTGATGAAGAAAAAGCAAAATTCGGAAAAGAAAACGCTGCAAAATTCACTCAGTATGATCTTTCTGCAATTACACTTTCTGATAAAGCAACCGCTGATAAAGTTGCCGCAGAACTTAAAAACGGAACAAAAACTTTTGAAGATGAAGTTTCAGAAGTTTCTACAAAATCTTTCACTGACACAGAAGGTAAACTTATAAATCCTTACCAGTATCAGATTGAAAATCTCCTTACAAACAAATCTGACATTGATGTTCTTGCAAAACTTTCTGAAGGTAGCGTAAGTGATGTTATTGATTTGAACGGAACATTTGCAATTTTCAAGGCAAATTCGGCAGTCAAAGAAGCTGATTTTACTAACAGTGAAATTTTGCGCATCGTAGGAAATTACATTTCAACTTACGAAAATTCAGTAATTGAAGATTATTTTACAAACAAAGCTAAGGAATTTACCGCAGTTGCAAAGGCTTCAACTTTTGAAAACGGTTGCGAAGCTACTGGCATTACAGCAGAAACAATTGCGCCTTTCCCATTAAATTACGGTAATTCTTCAATCGCAGATACTTTCACATCTGTTACAGGACTTAGCGGTGCTGAATCAAACGAAAACTTCTTAAAAACAGCATTCTCTCTTGAATTAAATGAATATTCAGAGCCTGTTGTATTGAACAATAATGTAGTTGTTCTTCAGTACACAACCGCAGAAGAAGGCGAACCTTCAGCCGCATTAACACAGATTGAAAACTTTGATTCAACTTCTGCACAGAATGCAATTATGCAGAGCAAAAAATTAAAAAATAACTTTGCAGAAACTTATTTTGCTAATTTCAGCAGCAATAATAACTAAAATTAAAGTTGAACAAAATTAATAATCAAAAGCCCTGCCTGTTAAATACACCGCAGGGCTTTTCAGTTTCTTACAGACAAAAATTTCTCTATTCAAAATACAATCCGGCCGGAACAATATTAAGAACTATAGAAAATTTGCAGATTTTGCCCGGCACATTATTTTTATGCTGTTCGCCAGTGCTGCCCTACGGACTAAAAGAATTAAATCAAAAATTAAAAGAAAACTGTATGATTCTTGTGTGCGAAGCAGAAAAAGAACTTTTAGAATTTGAAAAATCCGAATATTTAAAAACTTCCGGCTTGGGATATTTAAATCTTAATGAAATTTACAACTTGCCGGTAATTTTAAACAAAAAAAAGTACATTCTTGAATGTGGCGTTGAATTTCCGCCGGCCGGAACTTTTAAACGAGTTATAAAAATTGATTTTTCGGCAGGCAGCACTTTTAACGACGCGCTTTACAAAGAACTTTATAGCGCCTGCACAAACGCAATTATGACCTGGTGGTCAAACCGCATAACACTCACGAAATTTGGAAGGAAATATTCAGAAAATTTTTTTAAAAATCTGAAAGTTTTGAACAAAACCGTGCCCATTCAAAATTATTTTGAAAAAATTTCAAAACCAATTGTTGTTTGTGGTGCCGGCGAAAGTCTTGATTTTTCCATTCCTGAACTGAAAAAAAATGCTAAGAACTTCTGTATTTTATGCGCTGACACTGCCCTGCAGCCACTTTTAGCCAACAAAATTATTCCGGACGGAGTTTTTGTTGAAGAAACACAGCAAGTTATTACAAAAGCATTTATTGGCACAAATAAAAACGAATATGATTTTCATATTTTTGCGGGACTTTCTGCAGTTTCTTCGCTTGCACGAATTTTTGCGTTAAACAAAATAAGTTTTTTTACGACACTTTATTCTGATTGTGATTTTTTACAAAACTGCCTGCAAAATAAAATAATTCCGCCTTCAATTCCGCCGTTTGGTTCTGTTGGACTTACCGCCGTTTACTTTGCATTGAAATTCCGCAAAAATTCTTCAGTGCCGATTTATGTTACTGGTCTTGATTTTTCTTATTCTGCCGGCAAAACCCACGCAAAAGGCACTTTAGCCTACAAAACGCAAATGTTAGTAAATACAAAACTAAATCCGATTCAAAATTACGGCTCTTGTTTTAATATTCATAGCACAAAATTTGCGGACAAAAACGGAAATATTTTTTACACAATGCCGGTTATGAAAAAATATTCTGAACTTTTTAATTCATTTTTTTGCGATACAGAAAATCTTTTTGATGCCGGAATTTGTGGAATTCCGCTGAAAATTGAGCGGAAATTTCCAGAACCTTGCAATTTTGATGCGGAAAATAATTGTGGTAACGGCAAAGAAAATTCTGATTTCATTTTTTATGATACAGAAAAATGGATTTTGCAGGAGAAAAATGCTCTTTTGTATTTAAAATCCCTGTTAACTGAAAAAACAGACTTTAGTAAAGAAAAATTAAAAGAAGAAATTTCAAAAACCGCAGAAAACCGTGAATATCTTTATCTGCACTTTCCTGACGGTTGGAAATTTCAATACAATCAGAGTTTTTTAAACAGAATCAGAGCACAAATTGATTTTTTTCTGAAAATTTTAAATTAGTGGGACACGTAAAGGATTGGAGGGGCGGCGAAGCCGAACTTTTGCAATTGGACTGAAAAGTTCTTCAAAAAGTCATGCTGAATTCATTTCAGCATCTGTTACACCGAGATCCCGAAATAAATTCGGGCTGACATAAGATCGAGCTCCCACAAACACATAAAATCGAATTATAATTGACTGTAAATTGCAAAAGTTTGAAGCGAACAGCGGAACCGCGCGATGTTTTGTTTTTCTTACGAAAGTAAAATAGAAAACAAAACTCGTGAGCGAAGCGTAAAAAGCCTGACCCGGAGCGCAGCGGAGGGATACGCCCAGAAAAATCTATTCTTCCTTTTCTTTAAGAACGGCGAGGAAAGCACTCTGAGACAATTCAACGTCGCCAATCATCTTCATTCGCTTTTTACCTTCCTTCTGCTTTTCCAGAAGTTTGCGCTTACGGGTAATGTCGCCGCCGTAACACTTTGCAAGAACGTCCTTGCGCACAGGATTTACGGTTTCGCGGGCAATTACCTGACTACCGATTGCGCCCTGAATTGCAATTTTAAACTGCTGACGGCTGATTTCGTCCTTGAGACGTTCACAGACTTTTCTAGCGCGTTCAACTGCATTTTGCTTAAAAGTAAGCTGACTGAGCGCGTCGACCATTTTTCCGTTCAAAAGAATGTCAACTTTTACGAGTTCTGTCGGGCGATAACCGATAACTTCGTAGTCAAAAGAGGCATAACCTCGACTGTAACTTTTTAATTTGTCGTAAAAATCAAAAAGAACTTCGGCAAGTGGCATTTCGTAAGTGAGTTCGACGCGTTTTTCGTCAAGGTACTGCATATTTGTCTGGACGCCGCGTTTTTCCGTGCAAAGTGCAATAATTGAACCAAGATAAGTCGCCGGAGTAATTACAGAAGCCTTGATATAAGGTTCTTCCGCGGATTTTATTCTGCCCTGAGGATATTCGGAAGGATTATCGATATAAGTTTCTTCGCCGCTTGTAAGTTCAAGCTTGTAACGAACGGACGGCGCGGTAAAAATTACAGCCTGGTCAAAGTCGCGTTCAAGGCGTTCCTGGATAATTTCAAGATGAAGAAGTCCCAGAAATCCGCAGCGGAAACCGTTTCCAAGCGCAAGGGAATTGTCCTTTTCGTAAACAAGACTCGCGTCGTTCAGTTTTAATTTTTCCATGCTGCTTTTAAGTTCTTCGTAGTCGTTTGAATCCATCGGGTAAATTGAAGAATAAACGACCGGTTTTACTTCTTTGAATCCCGGAAGTGGCTGTTCCAGAGGATTTTCTACGGAAGTGATCGTATCGCCGACTTTTACGTCGCTTACGGTTTTAAGGCCGGAAATAATATAGCCAACATCGCCGGCTTCAAGGACGCCAGTTTCTTCATAATCAATTTTGAAAACTCCGCACTGCTCTACTTTGTACTGAGTTCCCGTGCTCATCATTTTGATTGCGTCGCCAGTCTTGAATCTGCCTTCCATTACACGAACATGGACAATTACACCGCGGTAGGCATCATAATGACAGTCAAAAATTAAAGCGGCAGGTTTTCCGTCCGGATTTCCGTTTGGAGCGGGAAATTTTGTAACAATCGCTTCCATAAGCTCGTCAATGCCTTCGCCAGTTTTTGCGGAAACTAAAAGCGCTTCGGAAGAATCAAGGCCAAGTTCTTTATCAATCTGATTTAAACAGGACGGAATATCGGCACTTGCAAGGTCAATTTTGTTTATTACCGGCACAATCGTCAAATCCTGTTCCAAAGCCATGTACATATTACTTACGGTTTGACTTTCAACCCCCTGAGTTGCATCAATCAAAAGCAGAGCGCCTTCACACGAGGCAATTGCACGGCTTACTTCGTAAGAAAAATCGACGTGGCCGGGAGTGTCAACGAAATTCAATTCATAGTCGTGGCCGTCTTTTGCGTGATAAGGAATTGTTACCGCCTGACTTTTTATTGTGATTCCGCGTTCGCGCTCAATATCCATGTTATCAAGAATCTGATTTACCATTTTGCGGTCATCAATGATTTTTGCTTTTTGAATCAGCCTGTCCGAAAGTGTTGATTTTCCGTGATCAATGTGTGCAACAATACAAAAGTTGCGCTTATATTTCATATCCATAAAAAACTCCGTACAATTTTAATTTTTAAAAGTAATAAGGCGAATCATAAGATGAACCAACCACGAGGGACGCATCAAGAAAGCCTTTTTGTTTGCGTTTACAGTAAATTTGAGCATAGAACTGTTCATTTTCGTCATCAAATTTTACTTCGCGCACAATAATTATATCAGTTTCTGAAAAACTCATCTGATCTGCGACGCTGCCTTTTATTACTTTTTGAACGGCATAAGAATTTCGCATTTCCGTAGAATTGCGCACAAGTTTCATTCCGACAATCGGCACAAACGAATTATTCAAGAAATCTGAACTGAATATTTTTTTCAACGGCTGATCCGGGCGAATATCAAGATAAAGCAGCGAAGATTTTTCATTTTCTTCTGAATCAAGATAGTCACAGCGGACAATTGACTGAGGCTGAAGGGCTAGCATAATGAACTGAAAGTCCTCAAGGGAATTTACTTTTTTGCCATCAATTGCCGTGATAACGTTATCTTCGCGTAATCCGGTCATAAAAGAAGAACCACCGGGCATAACATACTGAACTTCAAGTCCAGTTTTTTTATTTCCGGTGCGTTTTGTGTGACCGTAAGAGCCAGTCCACGAATGAATAACCTGGCCGCCTTCCCCATTATTGTAAAGGAGCGGAAGTTCCTGCTTTAAATATTCAACAGGAATTGCAAAATTCAAGCCCTGAAGCTGAACCATTCCGGCAAAAACAATTGCCTGGACGTTTAATTTTTCGTCAATCAAAGGACCGCCGGAATTTCCTGAATTTACCGCGGCATCAATTTGAAAAACGTTGCCTAAAGTCAAAAGTTTTCGTTCCGTTGAAGAAATAATGCCTGAAGTCAGCGTGCCTTCAAGGCCAACCGGAGTTCCGATTGCAGAAACTTTGTCGCCAATGCGCAAATCAGAAGAACTTCCAAGACTAAAAACAAATTCCGGCGTAATTTCAACTTTCAAAAGAGCAAGGTCCATTGTAGGATCATAGCCAACCACTTTTGCAGGAATTTTTGTATCAGGATCAGAAAGGAGCTTGATGTAAAGTCTTGTGTAGCCTTCATATTTTTCATCGACCATTGATTCAATTACGTGATGATTCGTAATTAAATATCCGCGCCGATCAATAAAAAATCCCGACCCGATTACAATATCAACCGTGCCGGCGCCGTTTGTAACCTTCCAGCCACGGTCAACCCAGATTGTGACGGTCGTATTCATACAATCTTCTATTGTTTTTGGCGCATAAGGATTTTCTGGAGCAAGGCCCGGAACATCGCTTATTTGCGGCAACTGAATTGAATTTTCATCGTCCCAACCGCTAGCCACCAGGGAAGAATAATATCTTTGAGCTGTCAAAACGTCGTTTGACGCGATATATTCGTTCATTTTATTTTTGCAAAGTTCCGTACATTCCGTGATGATTTCTTCGTCATTTAAAAGATGCGCGCGCCACAATGCTTTTACGGGCTCCGTTAATTGCAATTCGCGAATTTTTGCGATTTCACTTTTTTTTACATCTTCATCAGAATAATCAAGAGGCTTTGAAACTTCCTGAGGCTGCTGAATTGAAGTGCAGGACATAAAGAAAAACGGGACAATCATAGCCGCACAAAAAAGTTTGTTTAATTTCATTATTCGTTAGTCTCCGGATTCTCAAGTTCAATATCGTAATAATCTTGTGGCGCAAGCATTCTGCAAAAATAATTGTCACCAACTTTTATAATGAGAACTCTGCTAGAGTCAGCGTTTATAACCTGAACATTGCCTTGAATTGCGCCAGATTCTGCAAATTTTAAGGCTTCTTCTTCCGCTTTTGGAGTTCCTTCATCATTTATCCAGTAAAAATTTTGATTTTTGCCCGAAAAAATTATCATTTCTTTGTTTTCAAAACGCATTTTTAACGGAATTGAATTGAGCGAAGTAACACAAACAAGTTCCGTGCCGTCATTTTTATAATAAACCGTTTCTTCACGCAAATTATCCGAAAGACCGCTACGAGTATATTTGCAGTCGGTAATTCCGTCATCGTTGTCGTCCCAATAACAAATTTTCGTGTTTTCTTCCGCAAGATATTCTTCAGAATATTCAAAAAATGTATTTTGATTTCTGTCGATTTGGATTTTTTTCAGAACAATGTCCGTTCCATTTGCGGCTTCACTAAAAATTGAAGTCATATACTCAGGATCCGAAAGTTCAGAATCTTGATTTTCATAATTTCCAGACAAAACGTCAAAAGTCTCGACAGTTTCAAAATAACCGTCCTCATCATAATCTGCAAAACGTTTAAAAGGCAGGCCGTGAGCAAAATCTGCAAAGGCATAATGTTTTTCGTCCTCATAAAAATCAGCAAAAACCGCGCCACCATTTTGCATTGTATAGACAATTTTTGCATTTTCGCGCTCAGTTACCGGAATTTCAAGGGTCGTACACAATTTTGAAAGATTCTGATAATCAAAAATTTGAGGATTGTGCACAGATTCCGGAATATAAAAATCAAGGCCGTAATTTTTTAACACCGAATCAGGAGTCATTTGCAGCGGAGAATATTCAAAATCATCATAAAGAAAATTAAAGGCATAATTATTATTTTTGAATAAAACTTTTTTAATCTGAGGGTAAACATCGTAATTTAATTCAATTTCAGAATTGTCAAAAAGAACATAATACGGCGCGCCATTATCGCAAAGCGCGTAAAGTTCCCGTTCGCCGTCATTATTTGAATCGTAATTTACGGTTTGCGGGCGGCCAAGAAAATATTTCACTGACATTTCATTTTGTAAATCGCCGTTTTCGTCAATTAAAACCGTGCCGCCAAAATTCGTAAGGCGTTCAACAAGCATTTCCTGCACCGCCGGTTCTGTTATAAGTTTTGCAAGACATTCAAGATAAAAAAGATTCACGTTGTCCTGCGATAATTCAAAAAACAGTTCATAAGCTTTTTGCTGTGAATAAAGTCCAGTTTGCAAGCCGGCAAGCACCAAAAGCGGATTTTTTGTCTGATTTTTAGAATCAATCGCCTTTATAAGCCGGCTGGCAAGATTTTCTTCTGCAAAAAACGACGCTAAAAGTTCCGTTACCGTATTTTCGCCTTTGTAGTCGGGAAGTTTTATGATATAGGAATCTGCAATTTTTTGAACTTTTGCAGGAATTTTAAAATTTTCATCAGAAAATTCCGCATTCATTTTGTGATAAAATTCAAACATAAAGAAAATCTGTGGGAATCTTGAATCTGAAGAATAAACACGGCGGGAAGTTTCTATTTTGTCGCGGGCTTTTTCTAAAGAAGCGGGAGTTGCAATCCTGTAATAATTTTTTATCCGGATAAATTCTGAATCTGCGGAATAAATAAAAGGCGCTTCGTCAAGAATTTTCAAGGATTCTTCATAAGAACCGATATCGCAAAGTAAATCTGCAAGTAAAATTCGCGCGCCGTTTTTGGAATAATCCACCCAATCATTTTTTTCAAAAGCCTGATTCATAATTTCTATGAGTTCAGTTTTAGAATTTTCTGAATGAGCAAGCGAAGCCGCCTTTACATAATATAAATCAGAAATTGAATCATCATAAGAAAGACCAAGTTCAGCCTGTTCATACGCGGCCGACCAGTCCTGACCGATTAAAGAACTTTCTGCAAGTTTTAAACAGCGCACTGCCGTATTACGATTTGCTTTTTGTGCGTAAAGCCCTGCAAAAAGAAAGAAAACTGCAAAAATACTAATTGTTAATTTTTTCATTTACGACCCAATTATAAAACCCGGCAGATTTTCCAAAGATACACAGAATTTCCTGCTCTGCAGTTTCAAGTTCCTGAACTAAAGGAATCATTGAACGTTTTTGTAAACTGACCTGCCAGTCTGCAAAAATATCTGCAATTTTTTTATAATTTCCAGACTTTGTTTTGATGCAGTCCCCAGTCTGCCAGTTTCTTATGCAAAAAGGATAAGAAATTTTCAGCGAAACAGAAAATTGACCGCACGAAAGTTCAATTTCACTTTGATTAAAGCCATTAAACTTCTGGACAGAACAAATTTCCCCAAAAGGAAATTCATAAACACCGTCTTTTTTTATTATATCAGAAAACCACAAATCAGTTTGAGTTTTACTGCATTTTTTTATAAAAAGTCTGTCGCCGTCGCTAATAATTTCCGAATTTCCATAATATTTTTTAACGTCGCCTTTTTTCAGCTGAAAAATTATTTCATTTACGAGCACAGAAGGCACACGATTATTTTCACCCGCATTATTAAACATCCGCAGCAAAATACGATATTTCACGGCATCATCAAGGGCACAAAATGATTTTATTTCTACAGAATTTTTATTATCAATCAGATTTTGAGCAATGTTGACCTGAGAATTTATAAACTGACAGTCAATTTCTGCTTTTTTTGCTCCGTGAATTAAAGCATTCTGCCAGCCCGTAAAATTTTCAGACAAAAAAGGAACAAGTTTCAGCCGGATTTTATTTCTGAGATATTGAGTATCAGAATTTGTACAATCTGTTCGCCACGTGATTTTTTTAATTTTCAGATATTTTTCAATTTCCGCGCGGGAAGTTTCCAGCAACGGCCGAATAAATTTTCCTCGTTTTGCAGAAATTCCACACGAACCTTCAAGTCCATTTCCCTGCAAAAAGCGCATCAAAAGAGTTTCAATCTGATCATTTTTATTATGCGCAAGGCAAAGATAATCAAGATGATTTTCGTTTATAAAATCTTCAAAAGCCTGATAACGCAAGAACCGCGCCGCTTCTTCTATTCCGCCACCACGCTCCTCTGCCGTCCGCGCCACTAAACCTCTTTCCAGAATTTTTAGCGTAAAATGAACGTCAAAATCCGGATTTTTTTCACATAATTCCCGAACAAATTCAGCATCGCCGTCAGTTTCTTCCGCTTCCCGAATATTATGATTCACGGTTACAACATAAAGCGGAATATTCAAGTTGTGGCAAATTTCTTTTACAGAAACAAAAAGAGAAACGGAATCCGCGCCGCCACTAACTGCAAGACCAAGCCTCAAATCAGAAGACAGCGAATTATTGTTAGAGCCGGTAAGTTTTACAAGTTGAGAAAAAATCTTCTTTTCAAAATCAGCACAAAAATCAGTTTCCATAAAAGTACTAATATTTCCTTAAAAAAAAAGGCTGCCACTTAAAAAATGACAGCCTTTCATAAATCAGAAAAAACTATTAGCGAGCTGGAGAAACAGTTACTAATGGAAGTTCTGGGTCTGTAAGAACTTCAACTTTCTTTCCAAGATCAAGATCTTTTACGCGCAGACATTCACTAATTCCGATTTTAGAAATATCAGCAGTGATTGTTTCTGGCAAGTCTGCAATAACAGCCTTTACTTTTACAACATTGTTGCGTTCTTTCTTGAAACCACCTTTCAATTGACCAGCAGGAGTTCCTGTGTAATGAATCTTAATATTGTAAATTAATTTTTCATCAGCGTTTGGTGCAAAGAAATCAGCATGAAGAACTTTGTCAGTTCTGATGTTGTATTCAGCGTCTTTAATTAAAGCTGCAGATTCTTTTCCGTCAACCTTAAGTACGATTGATGTAGATGGAGTGATGTTTCTCCAAACCTTGTTGAATTCAACTTCGTCAACGTCGATAGATGTAGCTTCACCTTTTGAATTGTAAACTACAGCTGGGATACGACCTACTTTGCGAAGATTTTTAGCAGCAGTTTTACCTGTTACCGTTCGAGTTTTAGCTTCAATAACTAACTTACCCATTTTCTTAAAGCTCCTTATATCCTAAAAGTTTTAAAACTTTATCAGAATTCCGCCTTTTAGTAAAGTAAGGCACACGGAAGTAAGTAAGCGCACGGCACAAAACCACCCTTCTCCGCATTTTTAAAAACTTAGTCGCCGCAATAATCCTGATGGGATTTTTCGTCATCATTATTTGTATTATCCGGCAAGCAAAGTTTTGAATTTTCAGAATCCGGCTGATTTTCTGTGCCCTGCATTTTAATTTCTTTTACAATCTGAGCAATTTTTTCAACGCCTTTTTTGGCGGAAAGTTTTATAAAATCTTCCCTGAAAAAATTAAAAATCGGCAGTTCAGAAACAAGTACCTTGCCAAGCGTTGACAGAACCTTTTTCACGACCGCTTTAGTTTCTTTATCAAGTTTATTATATTCAGCGAGCATATTTTTTGTTGCATTAATTTTATTATTCATTAAATCAAAATTATTTTTATAACCGCTCGCCCTGTAAATTTCTATCAGAGTATCTATAAATCTTTGGCGGGAAGGCTCGCTCACATTTTCATACCATTCATTAACGCTTTTAAAGAAAATTTTGCTGTCTTCCGTGTAATCTTCCGCCTCGCAAAGAAATTTTCCTTCACAATGCCAGTTCAACATATCGTGCTGCTGAATTCCCACCCCGTCCGACTTTATGATTTTATATTTTGCCGTAGGATAAAAAACTTTGCCGACAATATCACTTTCCGGATAAACCGAAAGTATGCGGTTTTCCACCTTTTTATATTCATCAGTTTTGTAAAAATCTTTTGGCCAGCCCGGTCCGTCCATGTTATAAACCGCAAGAATTCTTTTTTGAACCGCCGCAGAAGTTTTTACGGCACAATAAACGGCAACAGTCCCGCCTTTTGAATGTCCCAGAATAATCAGATTTTTCTTAAAAAATGACGCCGCCTTATTAAAATAGTTTAAACCGTCAGTATGAGAAGGCAAAACCGGATTTTTTGCTAGAAGTAAATCTTCACACCAGCCGGTAACGGTATCGTCCGTGCCCCGAAAAACAATCACGGCAGTTTTATCAATCACAAAAGTCATTGCCGCAAACTGTTCGTTTTTTTCTTCACTTAAATTTTCGCACAAACCGCAGACTTTTATTCCGCCAAAACGCCTTGATTCTCCGCATTTATACAAAATTTCCGGTGTTTTAGGATTAATTCCATAGCCCATGCTCGTTCTTTCGCGCAAATTCGCCGTTTTTTTAAAATTTTCCGCAAGGTCAGCAAGCGTAATTCCCTGCGAAAAAGACGAACTCACAAGACCTTCAATATGTTCATACGCCAGATGAGCAAGAATGCAGGCGTCAATTTCGCCAAATTCGCACTGTTCAAAACTCAAATCTCCGCGCCACAAAATATAATCAAGCAAAGAACTATTCATTTTCTCTCCCATTCCTAATATGGGCGTATCCCCTGTCCGGCGGAATCTACAGAAAACCGTTAATTTTTTGTAAAAACCGCCTGCCAGGGTCGCGCTATCTACGCTTCACTCACGAGTTTTGTTTTCTATTTTACATTCGTAAGGAAAACAAAACATCGCGCAATTCCGCTGTTCGCTCCAAAGTCCTCGCGGCACAAATAGTGCCGCTCCGGGCTTCCGCTTCGGCTGTTGAAACAGTCTTCGCGGCTGCTACAATCGCTTACGCTGAAAGTATTTTTATACCTTATATAAGTCGCGTCAAGGCACGCTTCGCTCAAGGCCTTGACATCGCCATTTTGAAGGTACTTTTATACCTTCAATAAGTCGCGTCAAGGCACGCTTCGCTCAGGGCCTTGACATCGCCATTTTGAAGGTACTTCTATACCTTCAATAAGTCGCGTCAAGGCACGCTTCGCTCAAGGCCTTGACATCGCCGTTTTGAAGGTACTTTTATACCTTCAATAAGTCGCGTCAAGGCACGCTTCACTCAGGGCCTTGACATCGCCATTTTGAAGGTACTTTTATACCTTCAATAAAAAAACCGTCCTGTAAGTAAAATCAGAACGGTCTTTTTCATAAATCTTCTAAAAATTTCAGTTTTTAGATCTTATCAGCAACTTTCTGGCCCATTTCTTTAGTTCCAAGAAGTTTTCCGGCAGCTTTTACTTCTGCAAGATGAGAACCCGCAATATCACCAGTTCTCCAGCCTTCATCAAGAACGGCCTGAACTGCATCTTCAATTGCTTTAGCTTCTGTTTCAAGTTTAAAGCTATAGCGCAAAAGCATTGCTGCAGAAAGAATTGTTGCAAGTGGGTTTGCAAGGTTTTTACCGGCAATATCCGGTGCAGAACCGTGAATTGGCTCATAAAGGCCAGGACCTGTTCCATCGCCCAAAGATGCAGACGCAAGCATACCAATTGAACCTGTAATTTGCGAAGCTTCATCAGAAAGAATATCACCAAACATATTTGAAGTTGCAATAACATCAAACTGTTTAGGATTTCTTACCATCTGCATAGAAGCGTTATCAATGTAAAGATAAGAAAGTGCAACTTCCGGATAATCTTTTTTAACGTCTTCTGCAACACGGCGCCACAACTGGGAACTGTTCAAAATGTTAGCTTTATCTACAACGCAAAGTCTTTTCTGACGATTCATTGCATATTCAAAACCCATTCTTACAATTCTTTCAATTTCAGGACGAGTATATTTTTCTGTATCCCAGGCAGTATTTCCGTCTTCAGAAGTTCCTCTTTCGCCAAAATAAATACCACCAGTTAATTCACGAACAATAAGAATATCAAGTCCATCACCGACAATTTCGTCTTTAAGTGGACAAGCATCTTTAAGCTGCTTAAACATTACAGCCGGACGAAGATTTGCAAAAACTTTCATTCCGCCACGCATTCCAAGCAGGGCCTTTTCAGGACGAATTTCAGATGGAAGATTATCCCATTTTGGACCACCAACGGCACCAAGCAATGCAGCATCAGAATCAAGACAAATCTGGAGCTGTTCTTTTGGAAGTGGATGACCAAATTTATCAATAGCACATCCGCCTGCCAGAACATGAGTATAGTTCCATTTGTGACCATACTTTTTTGCAACTGCATCAAGCACTTTTACAGCTTCTGCAACAACATCAGGACCAATTCCATCACCTGGAATAAGAGCAATTGTCTTTTCCATAAAAATATCTCCCATAAAAAGTCAATGAGGAAATATCAATTTCCGATTTGACTTTTTAAGCACATTCGCAATGAAATGAGAATGTGCAGTAGATAATTAAGTTTGCGACGCAAACTTGTGAATAAAAACTTTGACGCTATTCCAGGCAAAGTTTTTATTACATCTCCTTTTTTTTAAAATCTTTTGTATCGCTTTTCAATGTCACGGATAAGTTTGTATTCAAACGAATCAACAAGAGCAATCCATGAAGCTTCAATCAAGTCCTGACTTACGCCCACGGTCGTCCAGTTAGCCTCGCCGTCCGTACTTTCAATTATTACGCGGACCTTAGCCGCCGTCGCAGATTTTCCGTCCAAAACTCTAACTTTAAAGTCAACCAGGCGGATTTTTGAAACAGCAGGATAAAAATGTTCAAGAGCCTTACGCAACGCAATATCCAAAGCATTTACAGGACCGTCACCTTCGCCGGCCGTTATTTCAATCTGACCGTCAACTTCAACTTTGGTCTGGGCACAACAGCAAACGCCTTCTTCAGGGCGCGGATTAGAACCATTAGTCTGATAATAATGCAATTTAAAGAACGGCTGATACTGACCTATCATTTTTCTGACCATTAATTCAAAACTGCCGTCGGCACCTTCAAACTGATAACCCTGGAATTCAAGTTCCTTCATTTTTGCAATAATGTCTTTTACAACAGGATCATCTTTTTTGATTGACGGTGCAAATTTCTGGACTTTTTCTATGATCGTACTTCGGCCGGCAACTTCACTCATAAGGAATACACGACTGTTTCCTACAGTTTCCGGTGAAATATGCTCATAAGCTTCCGGATTTTTAAGAACTGCATCAATGTGCATTCCCGCCTTGTGTGCAAATGCAGAAGAACCAACATAAGGCAACTGAGCACCAAGACTGATATTTGTAATTTCACTTACACGTTTACAAATTGCCGTAAGATTTTTTATATTTTCTGATGGAATACAGTCGTACCCCATTTTTAACTGCAAATCAGGGATAATTGTCGAAAGATTTGCGTTTCCGGTTCTTTCACCAAATCCAAGAAGGACACCTTGAACATGAACGGCACCTTCTGAAACCGCAACCAGAGAATTTGCAACCGCAAGTCCTGAATCATTATGAGTATGAATTCCAATTTTTGCCTTTGAACCAAAAGTTTTTACGACATCGGCGACAGCTTTTCGCAAATCGTCAATCATAAAACCGCCTTTTGTTTCGCAAAGACACAAAACTTCGGCGCCACCATCAATTGCGGCCTGCAAAGTTTTAAATGCGTAATCACGATCTTCTGCGTATGCCGTGAAAAAATGCTCCGCATCATAAAAAACTGTACGACCGTTTTCTTTAAGAAACGCACAAGTTTCCTGAATCATCTTCAGATTTTCTTCCAAAGTCGTTCTGATAATATCAGTAACCTGAAATGTCCATGATTTTCCGAAAATTACGCAATATTTAGTGTCCGCAGCAAGAAGACTCTGCAAATTAGAATCTTCCGAACATTTTATATCTTTACGGCGAGTTGAGCCAAAAGCACAAATCTGTGAATTTTTAAACTGAATTTTCTTAATTTCCTGAAAGAATTCCATATCCTTAGGATTACTTCCGGGATTTCCTGCTTCAATATATTGAATTCCAAGTTCATCCAGTGCCTGACAAATATGAATCTTGTCCTGGACAGAATAGCTAATACCTTCCCCTTGGGAACCATCACGCAAAGTCGAATCAAGAATATCAATTTTTTTCATATCACTGATTTTAGAAGAATGCAAGTTTTTTTACAATCACGGGGAAATTAGCTCGTACTTTGTAAAATCTTCCCTTTACTGATTTTCCGGCACAAGACGATTTATTGTGTAATCTCGCTGACGCCAGTTTTTGTCAACTTTTACCTGCAAATCAAGGTCAATTTTCTGGATATAAATCTGGCTGAGTTTTTTGATTGCGGCAACTCGGATTTCTTTGATTTTTGAGGCACCTTTGCCAATTACAATGCCTTTTTGACTGTCACGTTCAACGCACAAAAATGCCCGAATCCACAGTTTTTTGCCTTCACTGCGATGTTCAACGTCCGCAACTTCAACATAAACTGCGTGAGGAATTTCATCTTGCAGACGATTTATTGCTTCTCCGCGGATAACTTCTGCAATGCGGAAAGTTAAATTCTGATCCGTGTAAGTTTCTTCATCATAAACCGGCTGGCCTTCCGGCGAAATCATATAAAGCGCCTTTAAAATTTCGTTAATTCCGGTATCATTTTTTGCAGACATTGTAAAAATCCGCTCCTGAGGAATTAATGGCAGCGTTTCTGAAATAAATTTCTGGACTTTTTCCGGGTGACTTTGCCTGTCGTCAATTTTATTTATGGCAACGACTGTTTTTGCCTGAAGTTTTTTTACAAGTTCGGCGGTGAGCATTTCTTCCTCACCAATATCTCGCGTTGAATCTATAACATAAAGTACGCAGTCAATTCCGTTCAGCTGACTTTCCGTAACATTTTTTAATCGCAGATTCAGTTTTTTATCCGAATTATGATAGCCCGGCGTATCAATAAAAATAAGCTGACCATACGAAGTATTTACAATTCCTTTAATTGCGTTTCGTGTTGTCTGAGGAATAGGCGAAACAATGCTCACATCAACCTGGCATGCAGTGTTCAAAAAAGTAGATTTTCCGGCAGAGGGGCGTCCAATAATTGCAACAACTCCGGTTCTTAAAGGTTTTTCGTTTGTATTTTCTTCCATAAATCAAGATTATATCGAAAAATTGTTTGACAATAAACTCTTTTCAAATAATAATGTTTTTGTAGTGATAGTTAAACTATCAAAAAGATATAATAACTATTACTACAATTTAAGATTTGTAAAGTGATTTAATGAGGTAATTTATGAAAAGTTTACGATTTTTCGCTCTGTTTTTTATTTTGACGGCGTTTGTTTTTACTGGCTGCCAGAATTCAAAAAAATCAGAAAGAATTGATTTAACAAAAGGCTGGGAATACACGGTAAAAAATCCGGAATTCAATCCTGAAAGTTTTAAAAATCTTGATGATTCAAAATTATCAGAACTGGAAACCTTAGTTCCACGAAAACACGGAACTTTATGGCTTAAAAAAACTTTTACAATTCCAGAATCACTAAAAAACGAAGATTTATCGGCATTTTTGGGAAGAATTACAATTGCCGACAAAACTTATTTAAACGGAACATTAATTGGTAACGAAGGATATTTTCCGCCGGAAGAATTTACCGCCTGGAACACCGTCCGCCTCTACGAAATTCCAGAAACAATTTTAAATTATGAGTCAGAAAACGAACTTCTGGTAGAAATCTGGGTTAATGGCGAAGGTTCCATTGTTTCGTCGCCGTTTATAGGCACTCACGAGGACGTAAAAAAAGCAAGTTCTGCCGCAAGATTCTGGAATTCTCAGTTAAATTTCCTGATTGCGTTTTTCATGGTGATTATTGCCTTTTACCACTTTATGATCTGGCTCAGACACAAGGTTGAATCAGAAAATTTGTTTTTTGCGATTATAAATTTTGTTTCGGCGGCTTATATGAGTGTATTTTTTATTCCGGAATTGCCGTCTGTCATCACAAGTAATTTGAATTTTCTGATTTTCCAGAAACTTGTTTCTAGCGGACTTGTGTTTTTCATGGTTTTCTTTATTCCGTCATTTGTTAACGCATTTTTTAAACAAAAAGATCATATTGCGGTTTTGTGTGTCCGCTGGATTTGTCTTGTAATTCCTGTAATTGCGATTTTGTTTGCCAAAGATTATGTTCACTTGCGCGCTATGAGAACCTGGACGCAGTTGTTTTTGATTCCGCCGATGCTTTACGTGTTTTTTCTTGTAATAAAAGGAGTTATTCAAAAAAAGAAGGACGCCCTGCCACTTTTGTGGGGATTTTCGCCTTTTATTTTTACAGGACTTCTTGATGTGATTCTTCATAATTTTGCGGCGTTTTATAATCTTCCGTACTTTACTTCAATCGGGTGGCAACTGGTTGTGATTGCCCTTCTTTTTATTCTTGCGGGACGTTTTTCAAATGCGCGTAAAGAAGCCGAATATCTGAACGTTCATTTAAAGGATGAAGTTGAAGAAAGAACTAAGGAATTATCTGAATCAAATCAGCAGTTAACTCAGTTAAACGAAAAACTGGAACTTGCAAAACAGACCGCGGATAATGATATGAAACTTGCGGTTCAGGTTCAGCAGTCGTTTTATCCAAGAAGAGTGCCGCAGTTAAAGGATTGGGAAATTGCCTATACTTTTAAACCAATGTCTGGGGTTTCTGGTGATCTTTATGATTTTTTCTACACGGGCACAAAATTGGACGGAATTGCACTTTTTGATGTTTCGGGGCACGGAATTTCTTCTGGACTTGTAACAATGCTTGCCAAAACTGTTATTGCAAGAAATTTTACTTCGGACATGAGTGTAAAACTTGGCACTGTAATGAAAAATATCAATAATGCGATTGTTTCAGAAAAAGGTGACGTTGAAAATTATCTTACTGGGCTTTTGCTCAGGGCTGACGGAAATAAAGTTCAGTTGATAAACGCAGGCCACCCGGCAGTTTTTTTCCGGAGCGCGAAAAATGGAAAGTGTTACCCGGTTCAGCTGAAAAAAAAGGATGAAGAAAGTTCTTCTGCAATGTCCGGCGGCATTATAGGAATTCCGGGATTTGACGTTGATTTTTCGGCCATTCAGTTCAATATGAGTGAAGGAGATGCCCTGATTATGTACACGGACTGTCTTTCGGAATCTCATAACAAAAATGGCGATGAATTTACTCAAGATGGCGTTGCAAAAGCATTTGCGGAAAGTGGCAATGGTTCGGCGCAGTCAAAACTTGATAATGTACTTGGAACGTTCAATAATTTTACAAGTTCCGTGCCATTGAAAGATGACTTGACGGTTCTTGTTTTGCAGAAAAAATAGACGTTGGTAAACAAAACTCGCTTTCCCCCCCCTCCTTGATTAGTCTTTCCAACGGTTGTATTTTTCGCATTCCAGGATTTTTTTTGCATTTTCAATTCTTTCTGCGGTCGGACTTTCGGTATCTTTGAGCGGATAGTCGATTCCAAGTTCCTTGTATTTTATGGCACCAAGTCCGTGATACGGCAGAATTTCCACGCGGTAAACATTATGGAGCGTTCGGATAAAATCTCGGGTTCGCGCCAGATATTCATCGTTATCCGTGATTCCGGGAACAAGAACGTGGCGAATCCAGATTGGCTTGTTTATTTCGTCAAGGTAGCGGAACATTTGCTCAATATTTTCGCGGCCCGCACCGGTTAATTTTTTGTGTTCTTCGTCGTCAATGTGCTTTATGTCCATCAAAAGAACGTCCGTGACTTCCATCAGTTTTTTGAATTTTTCAAACCATTCGCCATCTTTTTTGAATGGACCGCCGGCAGTATCAATGCAGGTATTTATTCCGCGCTTTTTTGCTTCAGTCAAAAGTTCAAGAAGAAAATCAAGCTGAAAAAGCGGTTCACCGCCACTTACCGTGATTCCGCCCTTGGTTCCCCAGTAGCAACGGCAACTTTCGGCTTCGCGCAAAAGTTCATCAACAGTGTATTTTTTACCGTCCGTCATATTCCATGTATCTGGATTGTGGCAATAAAGGCAGCGGAGCGGGCATCCGGCAAAGAAAATTATAAATCTTGACCCAGGACCATCTGCACAACCAAAACTTTCCAACTGATGAATATATCCTTCCATTTTGTACACCTCAAAAAAAATATGCCTAGTAAATCTAGCAGATTTTTTAATTTATGGGCAGAGTTGCCTCTTAAAATTGCAATTTCCAGACTCCCTTATGAAAAATGACTTTAAATTGTCGTCTGCCACATCTTCTGATTATAAAAAAAAAGCCGTCCCAGCAGAACTGAAACGGCTTTGATTTTAAGGTTTAACGACCTTTATAAATCCTACAATGCAGCGTGGCAAGTACGAGCAATAACATCGTCCTGCTGCTCTTTTGTAAGGTTGATGAATCGTACAGCATAACCAGATACACGAACTGTGAAGTTTGCATATTCAGGTTTTTCTGGATGTGCCTGACAATCCTTGAGTTTTTCAACACCGAATACGTTTACGTTCAAGTGATGAGCACCCTTAGAGAAGTATCCGTCAAGAACGTTTACAAGGTTCTGTACACGTTCATCTTCAGAGTGACCAAGTGCTGAAGGGTTGATTGTCTGAGTATTAGAAATACCGTCCAAAGCATATTTGTATGGTACTTTTGCTACAGAGTTCAAAGACTTAATCAAACCTTTTGTTTCTGCACCGTAAGAAGGGTTAGCTCCTGGTGAGAATGGTTCGTGTGCTTTACGTCCATCAGGAAGAGCACCTGTTGCCTTACCGTAAACAACGTTAGAAGTAATTGTAAGAATAGATGTTGTTGGTTCAGCATTGCGGTATGTAGGATGTTTTGCAATCTTAGACATAAATGTCTTGAGCAACCATACAGCAATTTCGTCAGCTCTTTCATCGTCCTGACCATAGCGTGGGAAGTCGCCTTCAATTTCAAAGTCTTTTGCAAGGCCTTTTACAACTTCTTTTACAGCGCCAGTTTTCTTGTCTTTTACTTCAACATCGCCACGGATAACCTTTACTTTTGCATATTTAATTGCAGAAAGGGAATCTACTACGTGAGAGAATCCTGCAATACCAGTTGCAAATGTACGTTTAATATTTGTGTCTTCAAGGGCAAGTTCAGCAGCTTCGTAGTAATATTTATCGTGCATATAGTGAATTGCATTCAAAGCGTTTACATACAAATCTGCAAGCCATTCAAGGTAAAGGTCATATTTTGCCATAACTTCTTTGTAATCAAGATATTCAGAAGTAATTGGAGCATAAGCAGGTCCTACCTGAACACCTGGTGTAAGTCCGGCTTCTTCATCACGACCACCGTTGATAGCGTAAAGTAAAGCTTTTGCAAGGTTAGCACGAGCACCGAAGAACTGCATTTCCTTACCAGTCTGTGTAGCAGATACACAACAGCAGATTGAATAATCATCACCCCAGATTGGACGCATAATATCATCGTTTTCATACTGGATAGAAGATGTATCAATAGAAATTTTTGCAGCGTACTTTCTGAATGCTTCTGGAAGTCTCTTTGAATAAAGAACTGTCATGTTTGGTTCTGGAGAAGGTCCCATGTTTTCAAGGGTATGGAGGAATCGGAAGTCATTCTTTGTTACCATTGAACGACCGTCCTGTCCAAGACCACCAACTTCAAGAGTAGCCCAAACTGGATCGCCAGAGAACAAGTTGTTGTAAGATTCAATACGAGCAAAACGAACCATACGGAATTTCATAACCATGTGGTCAACAAGTTCCTGTGCCTTTTCTTCTGTTAAGATGCCTTTTTTAAGGTCACGTTCAATATAAATGTCAAGGAATGTAGAAATACGTCCAACTGACATAGCAGCACCGTTCTGAGTTTTGATTGCTGCAAGGTAACCAAAATAAAGCCACTGGAAAGCTTCTTTTGCAGTTGTTGCCGGTTTAGAAATATCATAACCGTAAATTGCTGCCATATCTTTAATGCCCTTGAGAGCCTTAATCTGTTCAGCAACTTCTTCACGAAGACGAATAACATCTTCTGTCATTGTTCCATAACCGATGTTTGCAAAATCCTTCTGTTTCTGTTCAATAAGATAATCAATACCATAAAGAGCAATTCGGCGGTAATCACCAACGATTCGTCCGCGTCCGTAAGTATCAGGCAAACCTGTCAAAATGTGTGAAGAACGCGCTTTACGAATTTCAGGTGTGTAAACCTGGAAAACTGCATCAGAGTGTGTTTTATGATATTCAGTAAAGATTTTGTGTAATTCAGGATTTGGTTTGTATCCGTACATTTCGCAAGACTGTTCTGCCATACGAATTCCACCAAAAGGCATAAATGCACGTTTCAAAGGTTTATCAGTCTGCAATCCGACAACCTGTTCCAGTTCTTTTCCTTCCGGACAAATATATGCAGCAGGATGAGCAGTAAGACCGGTTACAACATCTGTATCCATGTCAAGAACACCAGTTCTCTGCTTACCATCCAGACCAACAGAAACTTTTGTGTGCTCAGCTTTCTGCAATTTCTGAAGTTCATCAAACAACTTATCTGTTGCTGGTGTTGAACCCTTTAAAAACGATGAATCACCATCATACTGAGTGTAGTTAGCCTGAATAAAGTCGCGAACATTGATTTCGCCAGTCCATAAGCCTTCAGAATTAAATCCTTCCCATTCTGGTCTTAAAGCCATAATTATTTACCTCTTTCCAGAGAGTACTCGCTTTCATTCTCTCCAGATAAAATTGACGTTGAATCTTTTGTCCTGAATGAAATTTTCAAAACCAAAAGTACGGAAAAACTTTCCATTCAACGGTTACATACTATTATAAATTATAACTTCCCGCAACAACATTTGAATGCGGAAAATTAATCAAAATCCCCTATATAGTGTACTTTTTGCCTTCTTCAACAATTTCTACGCTAGAAAATCCCGCTTCCGCAAGGTGATTTTTAAAGCCTTCCTGCTGATCTTTTTCGCCGTGAACAAGAAAAATTTTCTTTAAACGCGACGTATCAATATTTTTGAGCCAGGTTATCATTTCGCTGTAATCCGCGTGAGCACTAAAAGCGTTAATCTGCTCTACCTTTGCATTTACGTGATACAAATCGCCAAGAATGTTGACTTCTTTCTGACCATCCCGGATTTTTCGTCCAAGAGTATTTTCCGCCATATATCCGACAATTAAAATTGTATTTTTAGGATTAGAAATTTCATTTGCCAGATGATAGAGAACTCGGCCCGCTTCACACATTCCATCCGCAGAAATTATAATCATCGGGCCTTCTTTTTTATTCAAAGCCTTAGACTCTTCAACGCTAGTCGTGTACGAAAGTGAATTAAATCCAAAAGGATTTTTGTGATGCTTTAAAAATGCCTCGTTTACACTTTCATCATAACATTCCGGATGAACGCGGAAAACGGAAGTCGCATTAGAAGCCATTGGAGAATCAACGTAAATTGGAAGTACCGGAATTTTTTTCTTATCAGTAAGAAGATGCAGGTAAAACACAAGTTCCTGGGCACGTTCAATCGCAAATGACGGAATAATGATTTTTCCTTTTTTGGCACAAGTATCCCGAACAATGCGTTCAAGTTCTTTCATTGCAAAAACATGATCTTCGTGAAGTTTGTTTCCGTAAGTGGACTCAAGATAAATATAATCCGGAGATGGCATATTCAAAGCCGGATTTCTGATAATCGGTTTGCAGTTGCGTCCAATATCGCCGGTGTAAAGAATTCTTGTTTCTTTTTCTGGCTCTTTAACATTCGGATTTATTGTGACTGAAGCAAATGCCGAGCCTAAAATATGTCCCGCGTCATAAAATTCAAGCTGAACGTCCGGCGCAATAAACATTTTTCGATTATAAGAAAGTGAAATAATCTGATTTGCCGTAGAAACACAGTCATTTTCATCAAAAAGTGGGCGCCAGGTAAATTTTTTTCCTTTTTTTGCAGCCTGTTTTGCAAGATATTCCGCATCCCGTGCCTGAATTCTTGCACTGTCCATCATAACAAGATTCGCGATGTCTCTTGTTGCCGGCGTTGCATAAATATTTCCCTGATATCCTTTTTTGCACAAAACCGGCAGCAATCCGCAATGATCAAGATGCCCGTGAGTCAAAATTACAGACTCAAGTTTTTCTATATCAAAATCAAAAGTACGGTTTTTTTCATCAGAAATTTTACGTTTGCCCTGAAACGCACCGCAATCAACCATAAACATACGTCCATCAATGGAAAAAATATGTTTAGAACCCGTAACTTCCTGTGCTGCACCTAAAGAAAATAATTCAATTCCCAAGAAAACGCCTCCGTTAAGCTGTGATTAAGTGGAATTATTAAAATTATAACCTTAAAATTTCAAAACTCAATTTTTAATTTGTGAATAACAGATTTTTAGGCCTCTATTTAAACGAGTCATTTTTAACGCTATTATTCTTGCTATGTTTTCTGTTAAAAATTTCTTAAAAAAAGAACCTATGCTGACCGTTTCCGTGATTGCAGCCGTGATTTCACTTTTTATAACTCCGCCGGGCCCGCATCTTATGGCCGGCATTGACTGGAAAACTCTCGCGACGCTTTTTATGCTTCTGACCGTTCTTGAAGGATTTAAAAACGAAAATATTTTTTCTCCGCTTTTAAAGCGCTGCGCAAATCTAAAAAAAATGCGCCACCTTACAATGTTTCTTGTGTACGGCGTTTTTTTCACTTCAATGTTTGTTACAAATGACGTTTCGCTAATAATTTTTGTGCCACTCACAATTTTGCTTTTTAAGGCCGGAAATAAAGAAAGGTACATTCTGCCGGTTTTGACTTTTGAAAACATTGCGGCAATCCGAGGTTCACTTTTAACGCCTTTTGGCAGCCCGCAAAATCTTTATATTTTCAGTCAAAGTGGAATTTCTGCGTGGAATTTCATAAAACTTATGATTCCGCTGTGGATTTTCAGTTTTTTTCTGCTTTATTTGTTCATTCTGTTCCTTTTTAGAAAAGATGAAAAAGAAGAAATTTTAATTCAAAAGGAAAATGTTTCTCAAGAATGGCTTGCAGAACGCAAAGGAAAAAGAATTTTATACATTTTACTGTTTTGCCTTGTGATTTTAACCGTCGTTACCCGCACAAAATTATGGCCATTTGTAACGCTTTTTACGGCAATCATAATTTTGATTTTTGACCGCAAAATTCTTTTAAAAACTGATTACGTACTTTTGTTAACTTTTTTCTGTTTTTTTGTATTTTCTTCTTCAATTTGTTCAAACGCAAAAGTCGCAGATTTTTTGAGCAGAACTGTAAAAAATCACGAATACGTTTGGAGCATTCTTTTGAGTCAGATAATTTCCAACGTGCCGGCCAGTATTGTCTTGTGGCCATTTACCGGCACTGAAATTTCAAATTTAAAAGCGCTCCTTTACGGTTTGGACAGCGCCGGACTTTGCTCAATAATCGGGAGCCTTGCAAGTGTAATAAATTTGAGGATTTACAACCGCGAATTCAAAGGCGCAAAAAACGCCTGGAATTTTATAAAAACTTTTACAATCATAAGTCTTTTGTTTTTTGCAGTCGTCGTAATCCCTCAACTCTTTTTGATAAGACTTTAATTTAGAATTCTCTAAAAATTACAGTTTTTAGACACTCCCATTATTTTGTACATTCTACAAATCTTTTTGTTTTTTTTGACTTTGGGGAAAATTGCACTATAATTAAATAAATGAGTGAAATCAGGGTAAAAGCTTATGCAAAAATTAATTTTGGACTGAAAGTTTTGCCTGTTTGCAAAAGCGGAATTAATAAGGGATTTCACAATATTGAAGGTATTTTCCAGACAATCAGTCTTTTTGATGAACTGATTATTTCAGAAACAAACTCTGAGCCTTTTTGTAATGTCATTTGCGATCAGATGAACTTACCTTCGGAAAATACGCTTACAAAAGCCTACGGTGCTTTTAAACAATTATTTGAAAACAAAATCAAAATTCCTTCTGTAAATGTTTTGTTGAAAAAAGGAATTCCTTCCGGTGGCGGATTGGGCGGTGGTTCTGCAGATGCAGCGGCCTTGATTCGCGGACTGGAACAGATTTGTAAAATCCATTTGTCTGAAGAAGAAAAAGATTTTATTGCCGCCAAAACCGGAAGTGATGTTTTTTTCTTTATGCATTCAGATGATGATGGTAAAAACTGTGCCTTAGTCAGTGGACGGGGCGAAGTTATAAAAAAAATTAAGGGCAGGACGGGTTTACCGCTTGTTCTTATTTTCCCAGAAAGCAGTTCTTCGACAAAAGAAGCCTATGCTTTACTGGATGATTATTTTGAAAAGGGAAATTCTGTAAAATGTCCAGATTTTTCTGATCTTGAGTTTATTTACAATAAATCACTTCAGAAATGGACTTTTAAGAATTCTTTTACACCAGTCATTATGAATTCTCTCTCTGAAGTTCGTAATGCTCTGAAAGATATGGAGAGAGCCGAATGTTGTTACTCTGAAATGTCGGGCTCAGGGTCAACAGTTTTTGGAATGTTTACATCAAGGCGAGAAGCTGACTCAATATGTAAAGTGCTTGCTCAAAAATGGAATTGTAAACTTGTAGAAACGGTCTAAATGTACTTTGCGGAGGATAATATGCAGATTACAGAATTGAGAATCAGAAAAGTTGAGGATGAAGGTAAGTTAAAGGCTTACGTTACTGTTACGTTTGACAACTGTTTTGTTGTTCACAATGTAAAAATCATTGAAGGAAAATCAGGGTTATTTATTGCAATGCCAAGCAGAAAAACTGCAAACGGCGAATATAAAGATGTTGCCCATCCTATCAGTCCTGAATTCAGAAATGCATTACAGGATCAAATAATTGCAGAATATAATGCTGGACATGTTGAAATTGGTGGCGAAGTAGATTAAAATAGTGGCTACATTCTTGAAAAAGAAGAATTGGGCCGTCGTCAAGCGGTAAGACAAAGGCTTTTGGTGCCTTCATTCCACAGGTTCGAATCCTGTCGGCCCAGTTATTTGAAAGTGCGCTTTTGGCGCACTTTTTTTTGCATTTTTAATTTTGGAAAAAAAATTTGTAATGCACGGCCTAAACTTCTTTTTCTGCCCTTTTTACATCTTCCAGAGAAAATTCCGTGCGGTTATCTTGACTAGCTATAAGGGCGGCTTTATTTAACACGGATTCAATTTTTGCACATGAATAGCCATCAAACATTTTTGCAAGTAATTGTGCTGAACATTCATCGGTATGAGATTTTGAATATTTTTGAACAAGTTTTTCACGCTCTGCAGTTGACGGATATGGAACGGAAAATTTCAAATCAAAACGGCCAGGACGAATGAGCGCTTCATCAAGTGCATGAATTGAATTTGTTGCCGCAAGAACAAGAACTCCGCTGGCAGGTTCAAAACCGTCAAGTTCATTTAAAAGCGCCGTAACAATGCGGGTATTTTCAGTTTCAATTCCGGAGCCGGAATAATTCCTTTTTGTACCAATTCCGTCAAATTCATCAATAAAAACAATGCACGGAGCATGACGGCGCGCTTTTCTGAATAAAGTTTTTACTTTCATCGGGCCAATTGACATAAACATACTTTCAAAATCAGTTGCCTTTGTTGCAATAAAATTTACTTTAGCTTCACCGGCCATTGCTTTTGCAAACAGAGTTTTACCGTTTCCAGGCTCGCCTTCCATCAAAACACCTTTTGGCATTCTGATTCCTTTTTTGGCATAAGCGGCAGGATTTTTCATGATGTCCACAATCTGACTCATATCTTTTTTCAGGCGGTCCATACCGACAACGTCATCGAATTTTACTCCGGTTTTGTGGACAATTTTAAAACTTGCAGGAGCAAAAACTTTGCGGTAGGCAATAAAAATTATGAAAATGATGAAAATATAAAAAAATACATTAAAAATCATATCAAAAATTTCTGATGCATTTTTTTCAACTTTAACTTCAACGCCATTCATCAAAAGATATTCGTGCAAAGACGGCGACGAAGGATTTTGCGTAACAAAAACAGTCTTGTCATCCCCAGTTTTCTTGTAAGAGATTTTATTTTCTTTAATTTCGGCACTGGTAACTTCGCCTTTTGAAACCTGATCATAAAATTCTGAATAATCAGTTTGATTTGATTTTGAAGAATTTTCCGGAATGAAAAAATAAACACACGCAGCAACAGCGACAAGCGCAACAAGAATTAAAAATATTTTCTGATTTTTCTTTTTCATACGTTAAATATACAGATTTTATGAATGAAAATGTACAAAACCTCAAAAAATTGACATCAAAAAATCGCCAAAGACGTTTTTAACCAGATTCTTTATAATAATTTTATGGCTGAAAGAACTGACATTTTGAAAAACGGATTTAAAATTGTGCAGGATAGCTCCGCGTTTTGCTTTGGAATTGACGCCGTTCTGCTTGCGGATTTTGTTAAACTCAAAAATTCAAAAAAAGGACAGCAAATTTTTGATTTGGGTTGTGGCAACGGCATTCTCCCGCTTCTTTTGCAGGGAAAAATCAAACGTACGGAAAATCAAAAAAATCTTACCAATTTTACAGGCATAGAAATTCAAGAACAGGCCGTAAGACTTGCCCAAAAATCCGTGACACTGAATCATCTTGAAGATTGCATAAAAATTATCCACAAAGATATAAAAAATATAACGAAAGATTTTAAAGCTCAAAGTGCGGATATTGTAATTTCAAACCCACCGTATATGACAGTTGAACAGTCAAGTAAAAATTCCACGGACGAAAAAACAATAGCGCGGCACGAAGTTTTTTGTAATCTTGAACAGATTGTGCAGGGCGCGACGTGGCTTTTAAAGCCAAACGGAAGTTTTTATATGATTCACAGGCCGTACCGGCTTTCTGAAATTTTTTCTGCAATGGAAAAATATCGCCTTACTCCACGAAGATTAAAAATCATATATCCAAAAATAAATATGAGCCCGGAAATGGTACTTATTGAAGGCCGGCCAAATTACAAACCGGATTTAAAAATTGAGCCACCGCTGATAATGTATGATGAAAAAAATCAATACACATCGGCGATGGCTGAAATTCTTGACCGCCAGTAATCAGAAAATTACCGGCAGTTTTCGTAAAAATTAAAACATTGCAAGAACTTTGTCAGGACAAGCGACAATACACGCTCCGCACTGAGTACATTTTGCGTAATCAATTACCGGAATTCCTGAACTTAAGTCTATTGCC
This sequence comes from Anaerobutyricum sp., assembly GCA_963638805.1. Classification (GTDB taxonomy): domain Bacteria; phylum Spirochaetota; class Spirochaetia; order Treponematales; family Treponemataceae; genus Treponema_D. The sequence goes on along the minus strand of CAVHTI010000005.1, from coordinate 7,853 downwards.
TGGACAGGACATTTTCTTGCACACATACCGCATTTAAAGCAGCCCTTTGCACAATCCTTGCGAATCTGAGGTTTGTTATCAGAATGGCACGAACAGGCAGCAACAGGACCTTTTGTATTTGCCGGAAAGAGAGCAAAAAGATGCTTTGGACAAGCTTTTACACACTTGCCGCAACCAACGCATTTTGAACGGTCAACAACAGGAAGTCCGTTTTCTGACATAGAAAGCGCGCCAAAAGGACAAATTTCCACACAATCACCAAGGCCGATACATCCAAAAGAACATTTTTTTGAACCGTTAGAAGTTAATTGCACGGCAGCACAGGTTTTTACACCGTTATAATTTCCGCGGTTCTGTGCAACATCATTTGTTCCGTTACAGGCAAGAAATGCAACTTTTGGAACAGATTCCCCGGCACTAACACCAAGCACGGCCGCAACTTTTTCTGCACAGGCAGCACCACCGGCAACACATCCGGTAACAGGAGCTTCACCCTTTACAACCGCTTCTGCAAAGGCATCACAACCGGCAAATCCGCAGCCACCGCAGTTTGCACCGGAAAGAACTTCCCGTACTTCGCTGACTTTAGGGTCAACTTTTACAAAAAATATTTTCTTAAAAAGCCCAAGCAAAAGGCCAAGTAAAAAGCCAATCACAAGAGCCACTATTACAGTCGCTAAAATTGAATTCATAGATACCCCTTTACTTAATCAATCCTTTGAATCCAAGGAATGCAAGGCTCAAAAGTCCGGCAGCAATAAACAGGATTGGAGTGCCCTGAAACGCCTTAGGAATCTTGGCAGTTTTGATTCTGCTTCTTACACCGCTCATAATTACCATGCTCAAAAGGAATCCCAATGCCGTTCCCAAAGCATAAACCAAACTGTAACCATAATTATAATTTTTACTGATGCAGTTAATTGTTACACCAAGTACGGCACAGTTTGTCGTAATCAAAGCAAGGTACACACCCATTGATTTATAAAGGCCTGGAATTGATTTTTTAAGGAAAAATTCAACCAGCTGAACTAAAGATGCAATTACAAGAATAAACATCAGTGTCTGCAAAAATTCCAGATGAAGAGGGACCATAATCAGTTTATAAATCGGCCAGGTAACCGCAGTTGCCAGTACAATTACAAACGAAGTTGCAATTCCCATTCCCGCAGCCTTGTCGGTTTCGCTGGTCATACCAATAAAAGGACAAATCGCAAGATACTGAATGAATACTACGTTATCTACAATTGCAGATTTTATTAAAAGTGAAAGAATTGCTGTCATTATGCGTTCTCCCCGTCTGATTTTTCAGATTTTGTTTCTGTTACGGCAGTTTTTTCAGTAACTGATTCAGATGATTTTTCTGCAATTATTTTTGATTCTTGATTTGAGTCACAAGAAGCTTTGCAAGATTCACAGCCAGATTCGCTGCATTTCTTTTGTTCATCATGCTTTTTGCCGGAACGATTTTTTAATGCCTGAACCGCAGCAGCTAGAAGTCCGAACACAATAAATCCGCCCGGTGCAGAATTAAAAATACCAATTCTGAAATCTTCCGGAATAAGCGTTACTTTCAGCGCTGTACCGGACATTAAAGTTCCACCGCCAAGAAGTTCACGGAAAAATGAAATCAAAACAAGCACGAATGTATATCCGATTCCCATTCCAATTGCATCAAGGACACAGTCCCCAACAGGATTTTTTGAAGCAAAAGCTTCTACGCGGCCCATAATAATGCAGTTAACAACAATCAACGGAAGAAAAACCCCCAGAGCATCGTAAAGGCTTTCTACATAAGCATTTAAAAACAACTGAACAATCGTCGTAAAAGCCGCAATAATGATAATGAAAACCGGCAGACGAATTGATGACGGAATCTTTTTTCTGAACAAACTGATTACAATTTCACTCATCAAAAGAACGAACGTCATTCCCATGCCCATGCCAAGTCCATTAAAAATACTTGTCGTAACGCCAAGCGAAGAACAAAGTCCAATATTCAAAACTAACAGAGGATTTTCCCGAATAAATCCATTTGTCAAAATCTTAAGTTTATTATTCATTCTGTCCTCCATTATGATTTGCAAAATACTTAAAAAGACAGCCGGTACCTTCGTTTAAAAGTCCCGCAACCCCGTCACTCGTGATTGTTGCCCCAGAAATTGCATCAAAATTCACGCCGGATTTAAAACCTTTCGCCGCATTTTTTCCTTCAAACTGGCCGTAAAAAGTTTTACCGTTCGGCAACTGGAATGTTGAATCATTTGCTTTAAGACCAAATCCCGGAGAATCGCTCAGCTTTAAAAACTGAAGTCCCGTAACCGTACCGTCAGTTTTCATTCCAACAAGAATTGTTCCCTGATCATAAGTTGGGCCGGAAACCTGCGCTGCCCCGCCGGTAATTTTTTCACCGTCTTTAGCAATAATCACCTGTTCAATTTTTATTGTTCCGGAAGTTGCCGGTTCATAATCACTAACAGATTCAAAAGTCAGATTATCATCTGAAAAAAATGCTTTCATTGCATTATTGATTTTTACTTCCTGATTATGAGCAATTTTTGGCGCCGTAAAATTATTTACAACGGCCAGAACTGTACAAGAAACGGTGGCATAAAGAGCAAGGACAAGTCCAAGTTTTATCATTGAGCCAAAACCGTCATTTTTTGCGCTTACTTCACTCATTTTGCAGCCTCCCCGTCAAGATTTCTAGGCTTTGAATTTTCAACATCAAAATCCTGAACCATTGCCGGATGCGCAGGCCGTTTGTGACCTTTCCGTCCGTATCCGTACATTCTTCCAGTCAGATTATTCAAAAGCGGAGCAAGAGCATTCATAATAAGAATACTGAACATTACGCCTTCCGGATAACCGCCAAAACTTCTGATAAGGAACGTTATGAGGCCCGCTCCAAAACCGAAAAACCAGCGGCCAGGTTTTGTAACCGGAGCAGTTGCATAATCAGTAATCATAAACGTTGCACCAAAAAGCAAACCGCCAGTCAAAAGTGCAATCAAGACATCATTTGCAGCACCAGAAACGCCACCGCCAGTACAAAGTCCTTTTATAAAAGTTCCGGCAACAACCGTTCCGACCATTGCAAGCGGAGCGCGCCAGTCAATAATGTGAGAAACAAGCAAAAATGCAAAAGAAATCAAAATCCAGAAAATTGAAGTTTCTCCAATACATCCGGCTCTGTTTCCCCAGAAATACTGAAGATAATCAAAATTTTCCAAAGTTCCGGCCTTTACCTGACTCAAAACCGTCGCAGAAGAAACTGCATCAAGTCCGGTTTTTCCGCTTTCCAGAAGCTGAGGGTCAAGCCATTTTGCACCAAGAACGGCAGGAAAACTGATAAACAAAAAGGCACGGCCAGTTAATGCCGGGTTAAAAACGTTGCTTCCAATTCCACCAAAAAGACCTTTGGCAATCACAATGGCAACCAGGTCACCAAGCAAAACCATCCAGACCGGAACAGTCGGCGGAATTACAAGGGCAAGCAAAACTCCGGTAACTGCCGCAGAAAGATTTTTTACAACGATTTTCTGCTTTGTAATAAACTGAAACAAGGCTTCAAAACCAACGCATCCTGCAACAGAAACAAGAATTGTGACTAAAGCCTGCCAGCCAAAAATAACAACGCCTTCAATACATTCCGGCAACAAGGCCATCAGCACTGTCAGCATAATACTCTGAGTATTTAATTTTGATTTAAAATGAGGGCTTGAAGAAAGAAAACTCATTTTGCACCTCCTGATTTTTCCGCCGCACGAGCTTTTTCTGCATCAGCTTTAGCTTTTTGTTCCGCCATTTTTGCACGCACCATAGATTTTCCAAGTCTTACGCGCTGTACAATCCTGATTTTTGCCGGGCAAACATAAGCACAACAGCCGCATTCAATACAATCCATCAAACCGTATTTCTTTGCTTTATCAAGATTTGCAGATTTCAGTTCACGCAAAATAAGGCACGGATTCAAATGCATTGCACAAGTTCTTATACAATAACCGCAGCCGATGCACTGATCTTCATCATCAAGATAAGTTTCTTTTTCCGTCAAAAATGTAACGCCGGAAGTTCCTTTTGCAACCGGGAACGAAGCATTTATCATCGCAAAACCCATCATTGGCCCACCGCTGATAATCTTTGCCACATCTTCCTTTAAGTTAAAAACCTCAGGCATCAAATCAGAAATCAAAGTCCCAACCGGCACTCTTATGTTACAAGGATTTTCTACCGCGCCACCGCTGATAGTCAAAGCACGCTCAATCAACGGTTTGCCTTCTCTGAATGCATCAGAAATTGCGCAGACAGTTCCAACATTACAAATAATACAACCCGCATCCGCCGGCAACTTTGCAGAAGGAATTTCAACGCCAAGACACGCAGAAACAATGAATTTTTCAGAGCCCTGAGGATATTTTGTCTTAACCAGCTGAACTTTCATGTCATCGGCATAACCTTTTGCATTAATAGCCTGATCAAGCAGAGGTTTTATGTAAGCCTTGTTATCCTCAAGCGCAATAATTCCGTATGCGCCGTTCAAATGAAGCACAATCGCAAGACCATCAATCACTTTTTCGGTATTTTCCTGCAAAGTCCGCTCATCACAAGTCAAATACGGTTCACATTCAGCCGCATTAACAAGGACATATTCAATTTCTTTATCTTCAGGAGGATTTAACTTTACGTGAGCCGGGAACGAAGCGCCACCCATTCCGACAATTCCCGCATTTTTAATACGTTCAATAGCCTGTTCGTGAGTACAAGTAAACGGATCCAGAACTTCCATATAAGCCGTACGATTTTCATCATCAGCTTCAATAATAATACACGGAACTTCCTGATTGCCGGTTACAAGACACTTCTGAATTTTCTTTACCTTGCCAGAAACAGAAGAATGAACCGGACAATTCATAAATTTGTCGCCATTTGCAATAATCTGCCCCTTAGCAACAAGATCCCCAACATTAACAAGCGGCGTATTTGGTGCACCGCCCTGAGTCACAGGAATTGTGACAGTTTTAGACGAAGGAAAAACGTCCTTTATTGGACATTTATTGCTCAGTTCCTTCATCTCTTTAGGATGAATACCACCCTTAAAGGTTTTTGCTCTCATAATGCTCCCATTATATAAAAATTTTCCACCTGGGAAAATGTTTTTTTCAGTACTGGGCCAATGCCGCGCCAAACGGTTGTTCCGCACTTCGGTAGCCCTCAAAGTCCTCAGGGCACAAATTGTGCCCTTCCGGGCTTCTGTTTCGTTTGCTCAAGCAAACTTCACAGGTGCTCCATAACCGGGCCTTTTTGCCCCGTAAAACCGCCAGTTCCCCATCATAAAAATTCGTCCAGTGAAATTTCCACCATAACGTCAGTTTTGGGCAAAGTTTTCGGTGTTACCGGCGCTTTCGTGTCCGCGCCGGAAGTTTTCGGTATTACCGGTGGTTTCGTGTCCGCGCCGGTAGTTTTTGGTGTTACCGGAGGTTCGTGTGCCGCGCCGGAAGTTTTTGGTGTTACCGGTGGTTCGTGTGCCGCGCTGGAAATTTTCGGTGTTACCGCTGGTTTTGTTTCCACGCTGGTGGTTTTCGGTGTTACCGACGGTTTTGTGTCCGCGCTGGAAGTTTTCGGTGTTACCGCTGGCTTCACGTCCACGCTGGAAGTTTTTGGTGTTACCGGTGGTTCGTGTGCCGCGCCGGAAGTTTTCGGCGTTACCGGTGGTTTCGTGTCCGCGCAGGTAGTTTTTGGAGTTACCACAGGTTCGTGTGCCGCGCTGGAAGTTTTCGGTGCAACCGGAGGTTTCACGTCCGCGCCGGCAGTCTTTGGTACAACCGGAGGTTCGTGTACCGCGCAGGTAGTTTTTGGAGTTACCGGTGGTTTCGTGTCCGCGCCGGTAGTTTTAAACTCTGCAAGAACGTTTTTCAAATCAGCCATATTTTTGTTATTTGTTTCAGAAATTTCTGTAACTTCGGCCATTTTTTGTACAATAGAGCCAGTTTCATCTTTTATGTGACTGATAGCCTCCATCGTTTTCCGGAATTGAACGTTCACAGTTTCAACTTCATCAGAAATATTTGCCTGTTTTTTTGCAATATCAGAACAATAAACAGTTATCTGGCCGGCAACTTCCGCCGTTTCTTCCGTGTTAGACTTTATCTGATGCATCTGCTCGTCAATCAATCCAACGCCCTTTGTAATTTCAGTCAGAGAATTTACAACATTGTCCGCATGTACGCTCACCTTTTCGTACGCAGAAGAAGCGTCCAGACTTGAACGGTTTGCTTCAGAAACAGAATCAACAATACTTTTTATAACATTTTCAATTTTTTCAGCATTTGCGGCAGTTGTATCAGAAAGACCACGAATTTCACCGGCAACAACGGCAAATCCTTTTCCGGCTTCGCCCGCATGTGCAGATTCAATCGCCGCATTCATAGAAAGAAGGTTCGTTTTTTTGGCAACATTATTGATTATTTCAATAACGCCCTTTACTTCGTCCAGTTTTGCAGTAACGCCGCGAAGTTCATCGCAAACCGCAGAAATTTTCTTGTCACCATCTTCAATCAGATTGTGCATTTCCTGGGCATTTCCGGTTCTTTCAACAGCCATTTTATTGATTTTTTCAAGGGCAGTTACAACTTCATTCACAGAATTATTTGAATCAGAAATTGCCGCCGTCTGTTTTTGATTATTTTCAACAAGAACATCAACCTGAACGTCCATTTCGGCAATATAGTTCACGGAACGTTCAATGGCGTTTGAAATTTCGCTGAATTTTGCATCAATATTTTCGATATTTGAATTAATTTCGTTCGTGGCATTTGCAATAGTTTCCGCAGATTCGCCAATCAAAGTACCGGATGCAATTGCCTTGTTCGCGGAATTTTTTACCATCTGAAAAAACTCGTTCACCTGCAAAACCATATTATTCATATTAGTCATAAGGGAACGCATTTCGTCGCTACCTTCAGGCTTCAAACTTTCAGTAAAATTTTTTTCAGACAAGACTTCAGAAAGATTCCTGACTTTTATAATGCGCTTGGTAACTTTACTAGTCATCAGCGTTATAAGGCAGGCAAGCAAAATGCAGACAAGAAGTGCCAGCGAAATAGAAGTAATCGTCACGATTTTTTGCTGCACGGCAATGACATCTTCCATCAGATAGGAAGTTTTTATTGCAACCTGATTCAAAGATTTATAACAGCGCCTTATTCCGTTAATCTGGTCGTGAATTTTTTCTACCAGCTCAAGAATTTCAAGCAAAGTTTCATCATCGGGCAGACGTTCTACGGCGTAGCGCACACCGTTAGTTTCAACGTGAGTTTTTACGCCAATCGGGAGTTTCTTTTCCTGAATTGCTTTTAAATCATTTTCCACCGGATCAAAACGGTTTTTCAGAAGTTCCCACAAATTTCCGGTTTGCAAAAGCAGTTCTTTAAAATCATCAGAAAAATCCTTTGTAACAGGAGCGTTTTTCAAATAATCAAAATTTCCGTCAAGAGCCTTTACAATTTCTTCCCATTCACGATATGCGGTACTGGTTTTAAATCCCCAGTTGTCAAGTTGTTCCAGATAATCAATAAGATCACTCAGATTTGACTTAGTTTCAAGCTGCATGTGCTGATAATTTTTATAATTTAACATCCGGCGCGAACCATACAAAGTCAGCGCAGTCAAAATCAGAACCAGCAAAACAGAAGCTATCACTGCAAGAGAAAATTTCTGTCTTAATTTCATAAAAATACCTCAATTTCCAGTTGTCACAATTTCAAGAACTTTCTTAACTATTGAAGCATACTTTATCTATGGGCATCTCTAAAAAATCATTTTCAATGCTTTTTCAGAGATGCCTGCGAGTTTTA
>CAVHTI010000004.1:28366-80190 GCA_963638805.1 Anaerobutyricum sp. | reverse complement strand
ATCCGCGGACGAAGCCTTAGCACAGATTGAAGAAAAAAATTATGCCGCGCCTTTTACCAGTGATAAACGAAAGATTTTTAAAATTGGCGTGAATTTTGATTCCAAAGAAAAAAATATTGTGGAATGGAAAGTTAAATAAAAAAAATGCACCGTTTGCGGTAGCGCTGTGAAGCCCCTTTTGTCGACCGCAACGAAGCGTAGCGAAGTGAGGACGATGAGCGCTAGCGAAGGGCGGAACATAGCGACGGCAACCGGAATGAGCGAAGCGAAATGGAGGTTGCCGGACCGCCCTTTTAAATTTTTCTAACCCGCACCGCAATAAATTGTTTGCCCGGAAGGTCAATTCTTGCTTTGCCAGAAAAAACTCCGGTGTCTTTTATGGTCATTTCCCAAGTGTCAATAATTTCCACTTTGAACTTTTCGCCAGTATTTCCAAAATCAAAATCGCGGAAAGATGGCTGCATAAAAGAATAATAAAAAAGCTGGTATCCGGTTTTTGCTGCGATTTCGTCACTTTCTGGCAGGGCGTGAACGTCGTCCCAGGAAGACTGGACGTATTTTAAATTATCCGGAGCGTCTTCCAGAATTTTTAAAAGAAAAGCCAGACGAGGTTCTGATTGGCCGTGGAGTTTTCCGCCGTGGGACCACCACAAAACATCCTCTTTGTTTACAAAGGTTTCGCTGTGGCTGCCGTAACCGCCACGCAAGGCCGCTTCCCAACAGCGTCGCACAATTTCCTGGCCTGTGGAATTTCCCCAGCCCCACTGAATGTTTCCTTCGTAAGAAATTTCGTCCAGAATTACAGGCTTGCCGTATTTTTCTCGCCATTCATTTGTGTATTCCGCACATTTATAGACGTCCACACGCTGAATAGAACAGTGGCTAATCCATTTTTTAGAAAAATCATAAAAAACTGAACCGTTGTGAATTGACCGCAAGTGATTATAAGGATCATTTTCCACCAGAACCTGGGCAAGTTCTTCCCATTCGTCAAGCGTGCGGTAAGAATTAAAATCATATTCATTTGCAAGGCTCCACCAGACATTGCGGAAGGCAGAAAGGCGGGCGGTAACGTATTTTAAATACCGAATATTGATTTCCTGGCTCATATTTTGAAAGCCCCAGCGATCGTAAGGATGAAAAAGAATTAAATCCGCCTCAATCCCCATTTTTTGCAGGCGGAGAATGCATTTTTCCAGGTGGCGAAAATATTCTGTGTTGAAACGCGAAAAGTTCCAGTTGTTGCCGGGCGATTTGCAATTGTATTCCTGAAAATTCCATTTGTTGATTTTGGAATTATCAATTGGCTGGCCTTCAAAAGGAAAATACAGTGGGTCGCGAAAGTTGTAATCATAATGTTTTGGAAAAATACAAAAGCGGATTTTATTAAAAGAAGATTTTTCCAGCGTTTTGAAAGTTTCTTCTATTAATTCCGGCGTCTGCAAGTGCCAGACATAGCAAGTCGTGCCGTTTGGAATGTAGCGTTTTCCGTCCGCGTAGGCAAAATGATATTTCTGGAAAACTCTGACTGGGCCGTGATTATTTTCGCAAAGGTCCGCCTCTATAACTTCAAAAGTCCCGGTCTGGCCGTCGCAAAGTTGGTATTTCCAGAGGCCATAACTTTGTGGCATAAAGCGGATTTTGAAGACGTCGTGGCCGTCGTAAAATCCAGCAACCGTAAAAGATTTATTTTCTGGCGAAGTAAAAGTCCCGCTCACATTTTTGTCAAAAGGATTTTGGCCGGGAAAAAGTGGCAAGTGAAGTTCAGTTTCAAAAAAATCGTACTGTTGAATTTTATTCATACTGAATTATAGCATAAACGCAGTCGGCCGCACGTTCAATTTTCTTGACCATATCAATGTATTGCAGTTCAGATTTTACATCGCTGCCGTTTTCAAGGCGTTTTCTTGAAGATTTTTTCAATTCTTTCTTTTTTGCGTCAATTTCTTCTTCAAGAATTTTACCCTGAATCCTTTGTTCATCAGAAATTCCCAGAGTAAAGAACGTAATTACCTGTTCAAAGAAAATTCTCATAGATTCAAGGTAGTCGGCAATTTCTTTTATGCGGTTTTCGGAATTTTTATTTCCCTGAACGTATTTTTTCATCGTGTGCATCAAAGAACAACATTCGTCACTGAGATTTTCAAGATTATCAATGATGCTTGCCAGACACGTAAAATGTTCGCGGTCTTTTGAGTTGGCGGTTGGCAGTCGTGAACAGTGCAGCACAAAATGAGTTAGCGCAACGTCCATTTCGTCAATGTAGTTTTCAAGATAATTTACGTTATCCGTTTCTTTTTCAATTTCCTTAGGATTCATAAAACCATTGCACACAGAATCAAGCATTTCCATAGTTTTTGCAGCCATTCTTGAAACTTCTTTTTGAATCTGGAATGAATAAACGTCCGCAGAAACGTGAGAATTTGGAAGAATTGCCGGCAAAGTGTAGTGTCCGTTTTTTTCTTTTTCTGTATCTTTGATGATTTTTCTGGTCAGTTCGGCAATTTGATTTACAAAAGGAAGGAAAATTAAAGTTGCACAGAGGTTAAAAATTGTATGTAACATTGAAATATGGGTCGTAATATTTGAAGCAGGAGTTCCCGGAACAATCAGATCAATCAAAGAAAGGAAAGGTTTGAACATCAAAAGTGCAAGAATTGTGCCGACGACATTAAAACTAACGTGAACCAATGCCGTGCGCTTTGCGTTTGTACTTGCGCCAAAAGATGACATAACCGCATCAATTGTAGAACCAATGTTACTTCCAAGTACAATTGCCGCACTCAGTTCCCAGCTCAAAGTGCCGTTTGCCGCCATTGTAAGAACAATCGCCGTCATTGCAGAAGACGAATGAATCAGCGCTGTAATCACTGCACCAATCAAAACGCCCAGAAGAATTCCGCCAATTCCCCAGTTGGAAATTGCAGTGAAAATCTGAGTCGCGGCATTTCCAAGGCTCAGAGTTTCTTTTAAAAGGTCCAGTCCCATAAAAAGAATTGCAAAGCCCATAAAACAGTCTGCAAAATCATGAATTCTTAATTTTCTGAATTTTTTGATGATAAAACCAAAGCCAAAAATCGGGATTGAAAGCGCGGAAATTGAAAAATTAAATCCAAAAAGCGAAACAATCCAGGCTGTTGCGGTAGTTCCAATGTTTGCACCAAAAATAACGCCAATCGCCTGTTCCAGAGTCATAATTTCGGCATTTACAAAACTGACGACCATGACCGTTGTTGCGCCCGACGACTGAATGATTGCTGTAATTCCAAGTCCCGTGAGCACGGCCTTAAAACGATTTCCGGTGATTTTTCCAAGAATTTTCTGAAGTCCGCTGCCCGCACCTTTCTGAATACCGTCAGAAAGCATATTCATTCCGTACAAAAGCAGACAAAGCGCGCCTACAAATCCAAGAATCTGTAAAATGATATTACCAAACATAAAAACTCCGTTAGTATAGTCTGAATGTTTATTTTAGTTTTGAATATGAAGAAAATGTTAAATCTTTGTAAATTCTTTGATTTTTTTTGAGCTCAGATTTTTTATAAGGACGAAGATTGCCACTCAGTTGCCCGAGTGAAATAATCACATAGTGTTTGATAAAAATCCTGAAATTTTGTAATCTTATTTTAGATTTTACGATTGTGATGAACAAATTGTCAGAGTCCACAGAGTCCTGATTTACGGGCGACGCTAAGGTGCACCGCGTAATACACATCAACAAGTAATTTACCCAAAACATTTTGAGCTGTCTATTAGGCAGCGCCAGACGGTGGCAAGGTCGTGTGCCTTGTTTTGACGGTTTTCTCTAAAAAATGGCGGAAAAATTGTGTCCGTGCAAGTTTTTTTGTGCGTAACGCTGATTTTTTTGCGGGGAATGATGTGTCTATGCCGTTTTATTTTTTTTCGAGGTGCATTATGAATAAGTATGCAAAGCGTTATTTGATTGATGCTATGAGTGGAATGGCTCAGGGACTTTTTGCTTCTCTGTTGATTGGTACAATTATTAAGACTTTAGGTCAGCAGCTTTTGAGGCTGAATTCTAATGTTGTGTTTCAATTTTTGGTAAATGCCGGAAATTTTGCAACGGAATCGCACGTTGTTGGCGCCGCAATGGCAATTGGAATTGGTTTTGCAATGAAAGAACCGGCGCTTGTTTTGTTCAGTATGGCGGCAATTGGCGCGGCGGCTAATGTTTGCGGCGGGGCTGGCGGTCCACTTGCAGTTTTGATTATTACCGTGATTGCCGGTGAACTTGGCCGTCTTGTTAGCAAAAAAACTAAGGTCGATATTATTGTGACGCCGGCAGTGACCATTCTTGCGGGGGCACTTTTGACGGTTTTAACTGCAAAATATATTGGAATTGCGGCAAATGCAACCGGAAAATTTCTAATTTGGGCAACGCAACTTAAACCATTCCTGATGGGAATGTTGATTTCTGCGGTTGTGGGAATTGCCCTGACTTTGCCTATTAGTTCGGCGGCGATTTGTGCAGCATTTGGACTTACAGGACTTGCCGGCGGTGCTGCTGTTGCCGGTTGCTGCGCTCAGATGGTTGGTTTTGCAGTTTTGAGTTTTAAAGAAAATAAATGGGGCGGGCTACTTTCGCAGGGACTTGGCACAAGTATGTTGCAGATGCCGAATATTATTAAAAATCCTAAGGTTTGGATTCCGCCGACGTTGACTTCTTTGATTACCGGCCCGCTTGCAACCTGTCTTTTTAAACTGGAAATGAACGGTGCCGCAGTAAGTTCTGGAATGGGAACTTGCGGTCTGGTAGGCCAGATTGGAGTGATTACCGGTTGGTTTGAACCTAGCGAAAAAGCCATTGAAAACGGAGCGGCCGCAATTACTCCGGGGGCATGGCAGTGGATAGGACTTATTTTGATTAGTTTTGTACTTCCGGCCGTTTTGACCTGGGCTTTTGGTTTGATTTTTAGAAAAATCGGGTGGATAAAAGACGGTGACTTGAGTCTTGAACCTGGCGATAAAACTGAAAATATTGAAAAACCGGAAAATTCTGAAACTTCTGAAGAAAAATAATTTTTACTTTGCTGCGTGAGCGATTGTAAGGGCCGCGAAGCGGGATTTTGCAGGCGAAGTGCCATTGTTCTGGCACGGAGCGCAAAAGCCGGAGGCGAACGCCGTAGCCCTGCAAAGCGCGACCCTGAGCGCAATTTTTTCACTTGATTGTAAAAATGCACTGTAAACTTGCGGTGAACTGCAAGGCGCGCGAAGGGACACGCCCGTAAAAAAAAGTTGTGTTATATGGTCGAGCGCAGGAAATTCTACTATAATTATCTGTTGCTATGAATTTAGAAAATCCGCTGATTGTACAAAGTGACCGTTCTCTTCTTCTGGATGTTCATGCTCCGCTGGCCGAAGAATGTCGTAATGCGCTGATTCCTTTTGCTGAACTTGTGAGTTCGCCGGAGCATTTGCACACTTATAAATTGACTCCGCTTTCTTTGTGGAATGCTGCGAGTGCCGGATTTTCTGCTGATGATGCCGTTAACGTTCTTTTAAAATATGCCCGTTATGATGTTCCGCAGTCGATTGGCGTGTGGATACGGGAAACTTCCAGTCGTTTTGGAAAACTGAAGCTTATTCCCGGCCCGGAAGTAAAAATTCAAAGTGGCACTGACATTATTACGGAAAAATATCTTTATCTGGTGACGACTTCGTATCCGGTTTTTAAGGAAATTTCTTCTTATCAGCCGGTAAAAAAATATCTGGCGGTTTGTGAAGTCGGGGATTTTAAATGTACAAACGCTGGTGCCGCGGTTGCCGGAAATCAAAAAATCACGGAAATTAATACTGAACTTTCGCCTGACGTAAAAAATCTGACGGAAGATGAAAAAAAATACAGTTTTATTCTTCAACTTACGGATCGGGGAACAATCAAGCAGCTTTTGATTCAGGATAGTTGGCCGGTAAAGGACGAAGTGAACCTTTCTGACGGTGAACCGTTGAATGTAAAGCTTCGGGAGCAGTGCCTTAGCGGTAAACCGTTTATCATAAGGGACTATCAGAAGGAAGCGGCTGCGGCTCTGGTCAGCGACAAGGGACCGGGCACTGGGTTTGGTACGATCGTGCTTCCGTGCGGGGCCGGCAAAACGATTGTTGGAATGACAATCATGGATTTGCTGAAAACTTCCACCTTGATTATTACTACGAATATTTCGGCGGTGCATCAGTGGATTGATGAATTGCTTGATAAAACTGATTTGACGGCGGATCAGATTGCAGAATATTCTGGGGAATCTAAGGAAATTAAGCCGGTCACGGTTGCAACGTATCAGGTTTTGACCTGGAGGCCTCAAAAAGACGGGCCGTATCCTCATTTTTCGGTTTTTCATGAACGGCAGTGGGGTTTGATTATTTACGATGAAGTTCATATGCTGCCGGCGCCGGTTTTTAGAGTTGTGGCGGAATTGCAGGCGGTGCGACGCGTTGGTCTTACGGCAACTCTTGTGCGCGAAGATGGCTGCGAAGGTTATGTTTTTAGTCTTGTGGGACCAAAGCGTTACGATGTTCCGTGGAAAGAACTTGAAAGAGAGCATTGGATTGCCAGTGCGGAATGTATAGAAGTGCGCCTTGATTTGCCGTCATATCTGGAAATTGAGTATGCGGTTGCCGGCGCCCGTGAAAAACACAAACTTGCAAGCCAGAATCCCGAAAAACTGGCGGTTGTACGGGACATTGTAAAAAAATATCCGGAAGACAAGATTCTTGTTATTGGGCAGTATCTTGAGCAGTTGAACGAAATTGCAAAAATGCTGAACGTCCCGATTATCACCGGAAAAGTGCCGACCGCGCAACGCGACAAAATTTATGATGATTTCCGTTCCGGTAAAATTCGCGTGCTGGTTGTTTCTAAAGTTGCAAATTTTGCCATTGATTTGCCGGATGCAAGTCTTGCAATTCAGGTTAGTGGAACTTTTGGAAGCCGTCAGGAAGAAGCTCAGCGGCTTGGAAGAATTTTGCGTCCAAAAGAAAGAACTTCGCGTTTTTATACTTTGATTACAAGAAATACTGTTGAAGAAGAATTTGGTTCAAACCGCCAGAAATTTCTTGCCGAACAGGGCTATCAGTACAAAATAATTCGTTATGGAGAAGGCAGTGAACTCTAATGCAATTCAACAATGGGCAGAAAGTTTTGCATCTCAAGATGAAAATCAGTTTTTTAACACAATCCGACTTTATTTAGGCGAGGTAAAAACTCCTTATAATAAGCAGAAACTGACGGCGCAACTTGCTTCTTTTATCAGAAAACCGGAAACTACAAAGTCAATTATTTCTCTGCTGGATAAAAAGGATCTTTGCATTCTTACCGCAATTAATTATATTTCGCGGGCAAGTCAGAAAAATATCTGTGAATTTTTTAGCGGGACTTACAGTTTTTCTGAAATTTATTCTTCGCTTTGCAATCTTACCGACCGCCTTTTGATTTATACTTCCGGAAATTCAAATTTTGATAAATCTTTTGATAAAAATCTTGAAAATTCAAATAAATATTTTTATATAAATCCGCTTTTAAAAGATGAACTTTTGCCGCTTTTGACTTTGGACAGAATTTTGCCGGAAGAAGAAATTATAAAAACTTCCGTTGATGATATTTTTTACATTACACCAAATTTTCTGGCGGCGTTTATTTCATTTTTAAAAATTCAAGGGTGTTCGTGCAAATCGGACGGAGTTTTTAAAAAAAATGAAATCAAAAAACTTTCAGAAATTTTCCCGGGAAAAGAAAAATGCCTTCAATATTTGATTACGGCGTTTATAAATCTTTCGCTCGTGATTGAAGATGAAAAAAAACTGCGAGTTGAAAATTCCCGCCTGGAAAAATTTGCGGATTTGCCGGAAATTCAACAGTACGCGCTTTTATGTGCCGCCTCCGTTTCAAGATTTAGTCGTGACGGCCTTAAAAAAGAAGCTCAGATTTTGATTGATTGTTTTTCTTCAATTTCGCCAAAGGGATATTCGCGTTCTTCCATTTTGCACCTTGCGTTTTTGACCGGAACTTACACCGAGGACGGCTCAGCAGTTGCGGTTCAAAGTCGGTTTAGCCGAATGATTCAGATGGCAAAAACTTCTGAAAATGAAGAAATCCAAAATGCAAATCTTCTGGACAGAATGATTGACAGTGCAATTGAAATGGGACTTTTGCAGCTTGCCGGAAAAAACGAAAAAAATGAAAATATTTATGTAAAAGGCAGCATATTTGAAGAAAATTCTGTCGCGCCTGTGACAGAAAAAACTTCCGAAAATCCAAAAGTTCTGAATATTGAATCAACTTTTGGAATAACGCTTATGCCCGGCCTTAGTTTAAAAAAACTTTTGCCGTTAACTTCATTTATGAATGTAAAAAAATGGGGTGTTGTCACGGAATTTGAAATGAACCGCAGCTCGCTTTCTTTTAGTTTTGATAACGACTGGATCCCTGAAAAAATTTTTACTGAACTTGAAAAATATGCTTATTATTCACTTCCGCAAAATCTGAAAGAAAATATTATTGACTGGTACAATTCGTATTCTTCGGCAATTCTTTATTGCGGTTACGTTTTAAAAGTTAATTCTAAAAATATAAATCTTGTTGAAAATTCTCCAAAAATAAAAAAATACGTAAAAGAAAAACTTGCGGACGGAATTTATCTTTTGAATTTGCCGGCAAATGCAAATCCTGATGATTTTATTGAAGAAAGTTCGCTTGATTTTATGGGCACGGTAAAAAATTCTCAAAATCAAAGTGAAAATTTTACCTTCCCGCTTTTGCGAAAGGCCCAGAAACTTTCATTTTTGAACGAAGAAATCAAAAATCAAAATGAAAGTCTTGAAAATTCTGAGCAAAATCAGGAAATCTTTTTGAATTCTCTGATGAAAAAACTTGAAACGCTGGATTTTTCTCAAAATAAAAAGGAAAGTCTTGCGCATAGAATTGCGGCCCGCCTGATTTTAAATGAAAATCAACTGCAAACTGCTTCTATTCGCACGGAAATTCTTGAAGCGGACGGAATGGATTACAACGGAAAAATTTATTTGATTGAAACGGCCATTGAAAATAATGATATATTGGAATTGCAACTGCCAAAACCGGACGGCGAAGGATTTTTTACCGTCACAGGAAAGTGTCTGATGATTTCAAAACAAATTGGCGAGGCAATAATCAGGTTTCAGTTTGAGCCAGAAAAACAAATTGAATCAATTTTAATAAGCCGGATAACTCATGTGCGTCGCCTTAGATTCTGATAAAAAAGGAAAATACAAATGAAAAAATCAAAAAAAATAATAATCAGCGTTTTTGCGGGGCTTTTGGTTTTAATTCTTGCAATTTGTACCGTTGCCAGCAATTTTCTTATAAATTATGGACTTGCGCGCTCCGGAACTGGGGCCAACCGTAACATAAAAAATACTGAAAAAACGCAGTTGAGCGAAACGCAATTGCTTGCATATAAAACCCGGGACATTGAAAAAGAAAAAGCGCAGGAATTTTTAGAAAAAGTAAAGGAAAATCAGGCGCAGATTTTGTCTGAGGACGGGCTAAAACTTAACGGATTTTATTTTTTGCAACCTGAAACAGAGGCTCACAACTGGGGCATTGCAATTCACGGTTACCGTTCTTCACATAAGGAAAATTATGACACCGCCCGCAATTATTACGAAAAAGGTTTTAACGTTTTATTGCCGGATTTGCGCACTTGCGGTTCTAGTGAAGGCGACTATGTTGGAATGGGCTGGCTTGACCGTAAAGATATTTTAAAATGGATTGACTGGATTATTGAAAAAGACGACCGTTCGCAAATTGTAATTCAGGGCGTTTCTATGGGTGCTGCGACGACGATGATGGTCAGCGGTGAACAAACTCCTGATAACGTAAAGGCTTTTGTTGAAGATTGCGGCTACACTTCTGTCTGGGATATTTTTTCTTCGGAATTGAAGTTGAGATTTCATTTGCCGGACTTTCCGATTCTTTATGCCGCGAGTTTTTTTACAAA
Source organism: Anaerobutyricum sp. (assembly GCA_963638805.1). GTDB lineage: Bacteria > Spirochaetota > Spirochaetia > Treponematales > Treponemataceae > Treponema_D. The sequence continues at coordinate 70,198 of CAVHTI010000004.1, read as the reverse complement.
AATCAGGGCGGGTTATACTTTTGGCGAGGGTTCTGCGCTTGAGCAGGTAAAAAAATGCACCAAGCCGATGATTTTTATCCACGGAACAACCGACGATTTTGTGCCGTTTTATATGCAGAAAATTCTTTATGATGCAAAACCCGGCGACAATAAACTTCTTTTAATTGCAGCAAATGCCGGACATACTCAGTCAAAATATGTGCTTGGCGAAGTTTACTGGAACACGATTTTTGATTTTCTTTCAAATTACATAGAAATGTAGAGTGGGGCTTCGCTTACTTAGTTTTTGCACGATTTTCAGGGCGCAAATGCATCGTTCCAAGTCGCATTTCCGTGCTCGCTCATTCCGCTCGGCGTCCTCAGGCAAAGCCTTGCGGTCGCTGGCCGCGCTTACGCTTGCCACACTACAATTCTCCGGCGCAGTGGACGGTAAAATTTTAATTTTTCGCAAAAAATAAAAGGCTGTGTTTTTTAAGTGTTGTACAAAACTAACGGAGCGTTGGTCGCTTCGCTTACTTAGTTTTGTTTCCAATTTATTTTTATTGGTAAACAAAACTAACGGGGCGTTGCGGGGCCGCAATGGAACGATAAAGTTGCCCCGCTAGAAGGGGTAGGCCGCAACCGTGTGCGGCCGAGGGGAAGGGTCGTTCACTTTGTTCACTTACGAGTTTTGTCTTCGATTTTTTTTAATCGGAAGACAAAACGTCGCTTTCCCCGCCTTCACCCGCCGTATGCAAAATATTTATTTTCAATTTCAAAATGTCCACTATAATATTCTGGTTATAGCTAAAAAATTGTGAGGGTAAAAATGAAAACTAAAATTGCGATTTTTATGTCTGCGGTTATGATTTCTTTGCTGGTGAGTTGTGCCAGTACAAAGGTCGAGGCCGTAGAAGAAGAAACAACGAAAAAAAAGGAGCTTGTCTACAGCGATTATGTTTCGCCGGTTCCTTTTAACGGAGTTTCTGCACTGGAAACGGTAAAAGATATGAAAACCGGCTGGGTTCTTGGAAATAGTTTTGATTCTGATGCCAGCGGAATTGGTGCGGAACTTGCATGGGGGCAGCCACGGACTACAAAAGCAATGATTGACGGAATTGCAGCGTCGGGAATTAAAACTATCCGTATTCCTGTAAGTTGGAGTCGTCATATGAACCGCAAAACTAATGTCATTGATGCAAAATGGATGGCAAGAGTTAAGGAAGTTGTTGACTGGGCAATTGAAGACGGACTGTACGTAATAATCAATTCTCATCACGACTGTTACAATAGTCCTAGCGAAATGCCGGCGATTATGGGTTACTATCCGAATTCTGTGAACTGCGAAAAGTCTATTGAGTATCTTACTGAAGTTTGGAGTCAGGTTGGCGAAGTTTTTAGGGATTATGATGAACATTTGATTTTTGAAACGATGAATGAACCGCGTTTGCGTGGCACAAATTACGAATGGTGGTTTGACCGCAATAACAGTCAGTGCATTGATGCGGCTGCGACACTGAATAAATTGAATCAGGCGGCATTGAATGCGATTCGTGCCAGCGGCGGAAATAACAGAAAACGTTATGTAATGATTCCGGGACTTAGGGCTGCGGTTGATTCTGTACTGAACAGTGCGTTTATTTTGCCACAGGATGATGAACCTGGAAAACTGATTATTTCCGTTCATATGTATGATCCTCAGGATTTTGCGATGAACGTTCCGGGAAAAACTGAATTTACAAATGCGCACAAAACAACTTTAAAGCGCACATTTGACAGTTTGAACACAAAATTTATTTCTCAGGGAATTCCGGTTGTGATTGGTGAATACGGTGCAACAAATAAGGGCAACACTGAAGAACGCGTAAAGTGGTTTGATTATTTCTTGACGGAAAGTCGCCGTTATGGAATGACGGCCGTTCTTTGGGATAACGGAAATTACAAGCCAAATCCAAACGAAAATGAACACTTTGGTTATTATAATCGTCTTGAAGCAACCTGGTACGAACCTTTGATTATTGAAAAAATCCAGGAAGTAATTGGAAGGGAAAGTCGCTAAACTAATTTTTTGACTTTGATTTTAGAATCCTCGGGGCATTTGCCTTGAGGATTTTTTTTACCCATTTTTAACATTGCCTTAATTTATTTCTAACTCAAGGATTTTATTTTAGCGTACGGGAGTCTTCCGTTAGCGCTGGGAACACCTGCGAAGCAGTCGACCGCAACGAAGCGCAAGCGTAGTGAGGACGATGAGCGTTAGCGAAGTGTGGACATAGCGACCCGAGCGAAGCGAGGGAAACGGCCAGAAAAGGAAAATCAAGATGAAGAAAATAAATTTTTCGCGTTCGACAATTTCAATTTTAGTTTCGATTGCCTGCGTGGTGGCGATGCTTTTTATTCCGACGGGTTTTGAGGGGGCGCTGCAATTCAGGGATGCGGTAAAATGCCGTGCGAAAATTCTTGACGTGGACAATTCGCGCTTTATCGACACCGGTTTGATTCGCACGGGGCAGCAGGTTTGCACGGTCAAATTTCTTTCTGGCAAGTTTAAGGGGCAGACGGCGGAAGGCTGGAATATGCTGAACGGCTCACTTTCACAGGACAAAATTTTTCACCCCGGCGACACGGCTCAGGCTCTGGTTCAGTGGGACTACATTGACGGTGTGGAAGAAAAGGGGAACGAAAATATTATTTCTGTAAATCTGATTGACCATTACCGCCTGCGTGGAGAGTTGATTCTGGCGCTGTGTTTTGCGGCCTTTTTGATTATTTTTGCTGGAGCAACTGGCGTGCGGTCTGTGCTTTCTTTTATTGTGACGGTGCTGGCCCTCTGGAAAATCATAATTCCACTTTATTTAAAAGGAATTGACCCTATTATTACCGGCCTGGCTGGAACTGCTTTTTTGACTGTGATTATTATTGCCCTGGTTTACGGTTTTGACCGCAGGCTTTTTTCTGCGGCTGGCGGGGCCATGCTTGGAATTACATTCTGTGCTGTTCTTTCGATAATCTGTACAAAATGTCTGAAGATTCACGGGGCGGTTATGTCTTATTCGGAAAGCCTTTTGTATGCCGGCTTTCAAGATTTGAATTTGACCCGAATTTTTATGAGTAGCATTTGCATTGGAGCCAGCGGTTCGGTTATGGATTTGTCTGTAGACATCACGTCTGCTGTAAATGAAGTTGTAAAAAATTGCCCGGAAATTACCAGGTGGCGGGCAATAAAATCAGGTCTTGCCGTAGCCCGCGCCGCCATGGGAACAATGACGACCACACTTTTACTGGCCTATTCCGGCACTTGCATAGCCCTTTTGATGACTTTTATGGCCCAGGGCACCCCAGTTTACAACATTTTGAACAACAATCAGGTCGCCGCCGAAATCATTAACACTGTGGCAGGAAGTTTTGGCCTGGCCGCTACCGCACCGTTCACGGCATTTTTGGCAGGCACGATCTTGGTAAAAAACGGAAGTAGAAGGAGTTAAGCAAAAACAGGGCGTTTTTTTTCTTTTGCGCATTGAACCAAAAACATATTTATAAGATTTTGGTAAGAAACGCCTGTTTCCTCGGCAAGTTGCTTAAAATATTCAACGGCATTCGTATCTAAATTTATCGTAACCGGCTTTTTTGATTTTGCGTACCATGGCCGAAAGTCTTTTAATTCTTCTTTTGTCATTGCAGGACAATCGTCATCAGGAGTAGCCTTTGCATTTTTGATAATTTCTTTTTCCTCGTCAGTCAGTGGGGGCAGATTTTTTACCTCATCTAATGTCATAGTTATCATCCCATTCGTAAATCATATTTATATTATAAATATGATATAAGCAAAAGACAAGAAAATAAAAAAACGCGTACTCAAAGTTTATTTTGGGCACGCGTTTTTTTGAAATAGATGCTGAAATGAATTCAGCATGACAGTAATTTTTATACAGACGTTTCTAAACCTTTAATTTTGTGTTTTTATCGCCAGTTAAAAGTTACCAGTCCGATTATGTAAATTGCGACGATGCAAATTGGAACAAACCAGGCAAAAATGAATTTCATCCAGTTTTTTACTTTCATGCCTTCGCCTTCGTTTGCTTCTGCAACAAAAGAGTCCCAACCTGCACCTAATTTTGTGCACCAGAAAAGTGCAAATACCAGAGAGCCCAAAGGCAAGAGGTTGTTACTTACAATAAAGTCCCAGAAATCAAGCCAGGCAGTGCCTTCGGCAAACGGCTGGAATTTAAATACACTGTAGCCCAATGCTGTTGTCAGTGAAATCAAAAATATTCCGGCACCGCAAATAAGGCAGCCCTTAAGTCGTGACCAACCGGTTAATTCGCGCACACAAGCCAAAATGTTTTCGCAAACCGCAAGTTCTGTAGAAAAAGCAGCGAAAATCATAAATAGGAAGAAAATGCTTCCCCAGATTCTGCCGGCAATCGGGCCCATGTTATTGAAAACAACCGTCATTGTGTTAAACAAAAGTGACGGACCAGCTCCAACTTCCTGGCCGTAAGCTGAACAAGCCGGGAAAATAATCAAGCCGGCAGTAACCGCAACAAAAGTGTCCAAAATGATGATTCTTAGACTTTCGCCCATAAGACTGTGTTCTTTGCCAATGTAAGAACCGAAGATTGCCATGGCACCAATGCCAAGCGAAAGTGTAAAAAATGCCTGATTCATTGCCGAAACGATTGAATTCAAATTGATTTTAGAAAAATCCGGGACAAGGTAAAATGCCAGACCTTCTTTTGCGTTCGGAAGTGTCATACTTCTGATTGCAAGGACAGTCATCAAAACAAGAAGCAGCAACATCATAACTTTTGTGATGCGTTCAAGGCCGCTCTGCAAATTTCTTGTCAAAACTGCAAAACACAGTGCAACAGAAATAAAAAGGTACATTACATTAATTCTAGGACTGGAAAGCATTGTTCCAAATGAAAGTGTTTGTGATTTTCCGCCAACAAAAGAAACAAAGTAATAAATAAACCAGCCGGTAACAACTGTGTAAAAAGCCATAAGAGCAATGTTACCAAAAAGGCAGAAGTATCCGTGAATATGCCACTTGCTGCCAGGTTTTTCAAGTTTCTGGTACATTTTTACAGGACTTGCCTGAGCCGCTCTGCCAAGTGCAAATTCCATTGTCAATGCCGGTAAACCAAGCAATGCCAGAAATAAAAAATAAATCAGAACAAATGCCGCTCCGCCGTTCTGTCCAACCATCCACGGAAATTTCCATACATTTCCGCAGCCAATAGCGCAACCCGCGCTCAGCAGAATAAATCCCAACCTGCTTCTCAATCTTTCTCTAGCCATTTTTTTATTTTAACAGAATTTTAGTGAATATGTGTTAAAAAAATGTAAGAGATATTTGTGCCGGACTTTTGCGTTAGCGATGTGAAGCCCCGTAGTCGACCGCAACGGAGCGCAGCGTAGTGAGGACGATGAGCGCATAGCGAAGGGCGTAACGTAGCGACGGCGCTTGCGACGAACGCCCGTAAAATTACAATAGAAAAATCGGGAAACTAGGGGTAAAATATCCGTATGATTGAAGTTGAAAAAGAAGCGGCTAAAGTTCCGCGTGCTTTGCTTGTTGGTGAACCTGGCAATGATTTGCAGGAATTGAAAGGCCTTGTGCTTACTCTTGGGCTGGATATTGTGCAACGTTTGACGCTGAATCGGCTGGAAATGCATCCGGCGTACGGTATGGGCACGGGCAAGGCTAAGGAAATTTGTGAACTTGCCAAAGAAATTGAAGCGGATTGTATTATTTTTGATTTTAATCTTGAGCCGCGAAAACAGCGAAACTGGGAAGAACTTTCGGGGCTTTCTTGTTTTGACCGTCAGGAAGTTATTATCAGGATTTTTGCGCAGCGGGCACAGACAAAGGAAGCGGCTTTGCAGGTTGAACTTGCGCGCCTGCAATATTCTCTGCCACGACTTTCTCACGTAAATAAAGATTTTGCACGGCAACGTGGTGGCGCATTTGGTGCAAAAGGTTCGGGAGAAACTCAGCTGGAACTTGATCAACGACGTGTGCGCGAACGAATTGCGGCAATAAAAATGGAACTTGCGGAAGTTGAACTGAACCGCAAGACTCAGCGCAAACAGCGTGGAAAACTGCCTTCTTGTGCGCTTGTTGGCTATACTAATGCGGGAAAATCAAGTTTGCTGAATGCCCTGACCGGTTCAGATGCCTTTGTGGAAAATAAACTTTTTGCGACTCTGGACCCTCTTACCAAAAAACTGCCTTTGAACGAAAGTGCCGGTGCATTGATAACGGACACGGTTGGTTTTATAAGTAATTTGCCGCATCATTTGATTGACGCTTTTAAGTCCACGCTGGAAGAGGCCGTTGAAGCGGATCTTTTGCTTTTGGTTTTGGATTCTTCTGATCCTGAGGCGGTAAATCAGTATCAAACGGTGTGCCAGGTTCTTAGCGATATTGGCGCTGATAAAAATCCACGGCTGATTTTATTGAATAAAATTGATAAAGCCAAAGAAAACAATGAACTTTTTCTTACTTTGAGACATAAATTTCAAGATGCAATTTGCGTGAGTGCAAAAGATGAAACTGGTTTTGTTGAACTTAAGGACAAAATTTTTGAGTTGATGTACGGCGAAGTTGCAGATTACGTTTTGCCTTCTTCGCAAAATCTTCTGATTAGTGAGTTGCGCAAGGCCGGATGCATTCAGTCGGAAGAGTGGCTTGATGACGGAGTTCATATTACGGCGCGGGCAACCGGTAGACTTTTGGCACTGATTTCTCCTTTTGAAAAAATTGAAGAAGATGCTGATGATGAAGCTGAAGAAGAATCGCAAGACGTGACTGAAAATCCTGAGTCTGATGAAAAACCGGCGGAAAAATGGCATCCTGGAATGTAAAAAAATGAAAATTAGTTTAGAAAAAATACTTTTGTTTATAATTATTGCTCTTGTGATTGGAATTTTGGGCGGAACTGCAATTATTGTCACTCAAAAAGTTAAAAATTCGGACCCGGAAGTTTTGATTTCAAAGGGAGTTGCAGAAAATCTTGCCGAGCCACAGAACACGGACGAAGTAGATTATTACAATCTTGAGTCTTTGCGGATTATGACTGCCGCCGACGATGAAAATTCCGCCGGCACGGTTATGGTCGTGACCCCCTGGCTGGCATATCCAAAAAATGACACGGTTTTTTACGAGGAAATTGCCAGAAAAAAGGGAATCTTAAAGGCCGAATTCACAAAATATTTTAGCAGCCGTACAAAAAATCAGATTTTGAGTCTTGGGGATTCAAAAATCACGGCTGAATTGCTGAAAATTTTGAATTCTGAACTTGCGCTTGGGCAAATCAGCGATATTTATTTTACGGATTTTATATTTTTTGAGTGAAATTACTTGTCATATTCACCCCACTCACAGCCAGCATGCCTAACTTCAACTTCGTCAATCAGTTGGGCCTTGCCCCGCGATTTTTTGTATAATTTTACACTACCGTAGCCTGTTCCGCCATTCCACAAACGATTGTGACGTTTTGCCCCGTCCGGCGATTCATAATTTACCAGGAGCATTTGAGATTTTTCACATTCCATGTGAGTTTCCATAATCGCTTTTGTAGTTTCCTGGCGAACATCCCAGATAATTTTTTGATTAGTTTCTTTGCAATCAAATTTTGTACGGCAAAAAGTCCAGAATTTTGAAAAATTAAACTCGTAGGATTTTCCTTCATAAAAATAATCGCTTAAGAGTTTTCGGTTCATGGCAATTCCAAAAGCCTTTGGCCGGCCGCCCCCAATATCAAAAACGGAATTTTCCAGTTTTTTGCCAGTTTTTTTGCTGATAAGGTCGTTTGACGAAAGCCAAACCCATGGACTTGTAAAATTTCGCCCCCAGTTTTTATCAGAATAGCCAAAAGAATTTTCCTTTTTTACGATGAATTTTTCGCCATTCGCCGTGATTGTCCCTTCAAAACGCGACTTCATTCCTTCGGCGTGCCAGTACATTTCAAAAGCCTTCAAATCCCGAAAAAGTTTGCCAGCTCCATACCCAACATTAAAAGCGACATCTTTTTCTATGGTAAGATTCCACTCCATCGAACCATTATCGCACATCCATTCAGGGTGATTTTCCGCCCCGGAAATTTCCACTTTTCCAACAAGGAGATTATCACTCGCCGAGCAATCCAGAGCCTTGAGCTGAAAACCGCCTTTTCCATTTTTTTTGTCTATTTTTTCATTTGTGATGGAAACGTCTTTCCAGGGAATAAAACGGTGAAGTTGGCAGGCATTTTGCCCCCACCAGCCGCATTTTACCATCAGGTAGGAAGGTTTTAAGCCCTTTGCTTTATTTTGTGGGTCTTGCCCCAAAATCGGATTTTCTCCGCTATTTTGCTTGGCAAGTGCCGGGTTGCAGGTAAAATATTCAATAAAAAATGCCCTTTCCTGGCCAGTTTTTTCGCTAACCCCGGTAAAAGAATGCCACCACCAGTCGTAGCCTTGTTTTGCAAAAGAACCGTTCAACATCCAGTAATTTCGCGTTAAATCGTGTTTATTCATAGGGATTAGTGTAATGAATTTTTACAAAAAATCCGAGCAGAGACAAGTTTCACAAAGGAGGGGAAAGCCTTCCCCTCGCTACAGCCAGCAAGCTGTCTTCCGCTACCCCTTCTAACGGGGGCTCCGCCCCCGTAACGCCCCCGAACTTCCAGTTCCGTGTGTTTTAAACAACGTCCTTGACACATAATAGACTTTTCTCTATTTTTTATGTATATACCCCCTTAGGTATAAAACGTATCTCTAAAAAAAATCGAGGTAAAAAATGCGAAAATGCATGGATGCTGAAAAATTACACCGCCGGTTAAAAAAAATTATAGGGCAGGTAACGGCTATTGATAGAATGATTGACGAGGATGTTCCTTGTGAAGACGTACTTTCTCAAATTAATGCGGCAAAATCGGCGTTGAATAAGTGCGGACAAGTAATTTTGGAAGGTCACATAAATCACTGCATAAAAGAAGCTTTTGAAAAAGGCGATGAAGACGAAATTGAAAATTTTACAAAAGCAATCGAACGCTTTGCAAATATGCAGTAACAATTTAGACTAATAAAAAGAGGCGGATAAATAAAAAATCCGCTTTTTTTTTGTGCATTTTATTGACAACATATACCCCTATATGTATTATACAAACGTTATACCCTATAGGGTATGCTAAAGAAAATCTCAGGAGTTCCTATGTTTTTTAAAAAGTGGCTTGATGGCCAGCCAAAATATACCCTGGTTTGTGTCTTAGTTTCGGCGGTGGGCGTCGTTTTGAGCCTGGGAAAATGGCTGAACGCTTTTGTGCCGGTCGATTTTGCATGGATTGCGATTATTTTTTGTGGCGTGCCGATTGTTTACGGTGCAATCTGCGGTTTGATTTTTGACCACGACGTAAAAGCGGACGTTTTGGTTTCGCTGGCTTTGATTTCCTGTCTGATTACCAAGGAATTTTTTGCGGCCGGCGAAGTCGCTTTTATTATGCAAATTGGAACTTTGCTTGAAGATTTTACTTCCAGCAGGGCACAAAAGGGTATTCAAAAATTGATAAAGCTGACTCCTCAGACGGCTCGCATTTTGCGGGATGGCCAGGAAGTGATTGTGAACGCGGAAGATGTAAAGGCCGGCGACATTCTGCGTGTGATTGCGGGCGAAAGCATTCCTGTGGACGGCGTGATTTTGGAAGGTAGTACGACGGTGAACCAGGAGGTGATGACTGGCGAAAGTATCCCTGTGGATAAGGCGGCCGGCGACCAGGTTACAAGTGGTACGGTAAATCAGTTTGGAACTTTTACCATGAAGGCGACAAAAGCTTGTGCAGACTCTTCGCTTCAAAGAATGATTCGACTGGCCCAGCAGGCGGAAGCGGAAAAGGCCCCGATTGTTCACCTGGCAGACAAGTGGGCCACATGGATGGTTTTTGCGGCCCTGGCGATTGCGGCCCTTACCTGGATTTTTACCGGTGAGTTTTTACGGGCGGTTACGGTTCTTGTTGTTTTTTGTCCTTGTGCTTTTATTCTGGCAACTCCGACTGCAATTCTAGGCGGGATTGGAAATCTTGCTAAGCACGGAATTCTTGTGCGGTCCGGGGATGGGCTTGAACGTCTTTCAAAAGTGACTAGCCTTGCCTTTGACAAAACTGGAACCCTTACTTATGGAAAGCCTGAAGTTACGGAGATTTTGCTGGCCGAAAATGCTGGCGGTGAGGAAAATTTTTCTAAAGAAGAACTTTTAAGATTAGTGGCAGGGGCGGAAAGATTTTCTGAACATCCGCTGGGAAAGGCCATTGTTTCGTATTATAAAAAAGAGCAGTCACAGCCAGAGCCGGATGTAAAAGATTTTGCCCTGGTGGCAGGAAAAGGCGTTCGAGCCGTCGTTGATGGAAAATTGATTTTTGCCGGAAAGGCGGAACATATAGAAGAAATTGCAGAAAATCCGCTTGTGGAAGAAGCTGAAAAACTGAAAGGTCAGGGGGCGACTGTAATTTTTGTGGCTCAGGGATTGGAAAAAGATGTGGCTCAAAGTGAAGGGATGGCCCCGGCACAAACAAAGGCTAAACTTTTAGGGCTGATTGCACTTTCTGACACCCTGAGGCAAAATGCAACTTCAACAATCAAAAAACTGGAAGCACAGAAAATTAAGTGCATGCTTTTGACTGGGGACAATAAAGAAGCGGCTGCTTTTATTGCAGAAAAAGCGGGAATTAGTCAGGTGCACGCAAATCTTTTGCCGGAAGAAAAAATGCAGATTATAAAAAATGCTCAAAATGGCAAAGAAAAAGTTTGCATGGTGGGGGATGGAATCAACGATTCTCTGGCACTGGCAACTTCTTACGCCGGAATTGCCATGGGTGGAATTGGAAGTGACATTGCGGTGGAAAGCAGTGACGCGGTTTTAATCAGTGATGATATAAAAACTTTGCCCTACCTTTTTAAAATGAGCAAAAAGGCTATGAAAAAAGTTTTTGTAAACATAACTTTATCCATGGCAATAAACCTGGCAGCCTTAACACTTTCGGTTCTGGGCCTTTTGACGCCGGTAACCGGAGCTTTGGTTCACAACTGCGGTTCGGTGTTGGTTGTTTTGAATGCGGCACTGTTACTTTTGGCAAAGGACAAGGAAACGCGGAACGACGTATCTTGAAATAACAGAATTTACCCCAAAATTGTAACTTCTTTACTTTCTTTACCGGTGCAGTCGGCAACTTTGATAGTAAAAATCATATCATTTAAATGATTTATGTCTTTCAAGAGTGATTGACCAGTTGTAGTTTTTTCCAAATTTTTCGAGACGCCAACCAGGGTTTTGAGTTTTTCCGTTTTCCCAAGCTTCACAAGAACAGGTTTCTGCGATTTCTTCACCATGATAAAAATTTTGCTTAGGCTTACGGCAAAAGCGACACTGGAACATACCAGGAATTTTCGTTTATTGGTCGGATTTTTTCACAATTGTCTATTACAAGGCCGGCTTGAATTTCCATTTTGTACTTTGCAAGAACATTAAAATTTTTCGTTGGATTTACAGGATTTAAGCCAGCTTTTATTTCGATTGGATAAATTTTATTTTCAGCTATGTAAAGAAGGTCAATTTCTTTTTGATCTATATCGCGATAATAAAAAAGAAAATCCTTTGGGTTACGATTAAAAGACCAAGCGTTTTTTACAATTTCACTTACAACATAAGTTTCAAAGATTGCCCCACTCATAGCACAATCAGAAAGCATTTTAGAATCTGGCCACTTACATAAAAACGTACAAAGTCCTGTGTCCATAAAATAGATTTTAGGAGCTTTTATAATTCTGTTTGAAATATTGGCCATATAAGGCTGAAGTAGAAAAATTATTCCTGATGTTTCCAAAATCGAAATCCATTTTTTACAGGTGCGAACGTCAATCCCACACGCTGAAGCAATTTCGTCATAATGCAATTCTTGACCTGTTCTTAGTGCAAGGATAGAAATAAAATTTCTAAACTGAGTTTCGCTTGTTGCATTAATTAATTTGCGCACATCCTTTTCAATATATGTATTAACGTAAGATTTAAAATAAATATTGCGCTCAGAAACGCCCGTGCAAATGTCAGGCATTCCACCTGTAAAAATTTCATCAAAAACGGTCTGCCTTGTTTTGTAAGTATATTTTCCAGAATTTTCCAAAGATTTTAATTCACTGATTTTTGGCGAAAAAGGCTTTTCTTCAATTTGATTTTTTTCGTTTGAAGAAAAAGAGGACATTTCTATAATTCCACAACGACCCGCTAAAGATTCTGAAATGCCCTGTTGAAGTTCAAAACGGTTCGAACCTGTCAAAATATACATAAGTTTTCGCTCAGTTCCATTTTTTAGGCAAGAAAGACGTTCTGCATCTATTATTTTTTTAGATTTCATCTAAAAGATTTGGAGCTTTTTGAATTTCGTCGATTATTAAAGGCCAACCATAATTTTCCAAAAAAAGGCGTGGATTTTTTTGAGCTAAATCTAAATCTTCTAAGTCATCTAAAATTACTTTTTTGTACTCGTTTCCAAAAATGTATTCAATGGAAGTTGATTTTCCTACTTGGCGTGGACCATAAACTACAACACATGGAAAAGATTTTGTAATTTCTTTGATTGAGTTTTCGATAGTTCGCTTTATATACATAAAATTCTGCCTCTAGATATTAGAATATACGCAAACTGCGATTAAAACAACATTGCAATGCAATTTTCATCGAAGGATTCATCCGTAGCATTCCGCCTTTTTCGCCAATGTTTTTGGCAAAAGGTGATTTTGGGCAGGTTATAGTTGAGGTAGACCCAGAAATAGTTTTTGCTATGTTTGATATGGTGCAGAAAGAAGATGAAGCAAAGTTGAATGAAGCCAGCGAGAAAGAAAAATTTTTGAACATTCCTCGTCGGGAACTTTCTGATTCTGAAATGAACCGGTTTAAAAAAGAAATTCAAGAGCCTTTTATGGCCGTTTTAAAAAAGATTCTCTGAATTGCAAGGCTATGGCACAATCATCGAGCTTGACAGGCTTGCCGGGACTCCCGTGGACGTAAAAGTGAACGGAAAAATCGTGGGACACGGCGAAGTTGTAGTTATTGACGAAAATTTTGGGGTTCGCCTTACCGATTTTACTAGAGATTAGTGCAAAATCTTAACAAATCCCCCACCACTTTTACCTTTTCTTAACATCTTTTTCATAAAATCCTAACCTCTAGGCTTTATTTTGAGGCTACTCATTTTTGGAGGTATAGAAAAAATGATGAAAAGAAAAGAATTATCGACAGAAGGCTTTTTGGCCGCAGTAAAAGCTGCCTCATGTGCACTTATTCTTGCATTTGTAGCTTTATCTGCAAAAGTAAACGCTCAGGAAATTGCAGTAACGCCAACTGGCAAAGGCACACCAAAGTACGTATTTTTATTCATTGGTGACGGAATGAGCTATCCGCAGATTCAGAGTTCTGCTTACTATTTGGGAAAAGACGCTAGCGGTATTGTAGACGTTGTAAAAAAATCAGAAAATTCAAAAGATTCACCTTACGGTCAGAACTTAAGCTTTATGAACTTCCCGGTTGTTGGAAGTGCCCAGACTTACGATGCAACATCGTTCGCACCGGATTCCGCTTCTACCGCAACTTCAATTTTCACTGGAAAAAAGACTCACTCATCTTCTATCAATGTTGACATCACAAAAAAGCAGAAGTTCCGCACAATCGCAGAACAGCTCCGCGACCAGAAGGGCTGGAAGATTGGCGTTATTTCTACAGTCAATTTGAACCACGCAACTCCTGCCGCAAGTTACGCTCACCAGGCAAGCCGCAAATCAAATTATCCGATTGGACTTGAACTTGTCGCTTCTAATTTTGACTACTTCGCCGGCGGTGCTTTGATGGAACCTCAAGACAAAAACAAGGACAAGGAATCAATTTATTCACTCGCAGAAAAAGCCGGTTACAAAGTTTGCTTTACTCAGGACGCCGCAAGTTCTCTCAAAAATGGAGACAAAGCCCTCGTCGTTGCAGAAACTCTTGCCGACGCAGATTCAATGAACTACGACCAGGATGCCGCTGACGGTGAATGGAAACTCCGTGACTACGTTAAAAAGGGAATTGAAGTTTTGGACAACAAAAAAGGATTCTTTATGGAAATTGAAGGTGGAAAAATCGACTGGGCCTGCCATGCAAACGACGCCCGCTCAACAATCGCCGACACAATCGCCCTTTCAGAAGCCGTAAAAGAAGCAATTTCCTTCTATAATGAACATCCAAAAGAAACACTGATTCTTGTAACAGCCGACCACGAAACTGGCGGTCTTACAATCGGATTTGCCGGAACAGACTACAATCTTTTCTTTGACACACTCAAAAATCAGAAAATTTCTTACGCAAAGTTCGACAGCGATTACATTGCAAATTACAAGAAGAATAACACCTCTTTTGACGACGTGATGAAAGACGTTACAGAACTTTTCGGACTCCAGGCTCCAGGCACAGACGGTTCAAACAAAAACGGCGGCCTGGTTCTCACAGATTACGAATACAACCGCATCAAAGAAGCCTACAACAAGACAATGGCAGGTGACACCAGCCGTGACCAGATGGAATACGAACTTTACGGAACTTACGAGCCACTTTCGGTAACAATCACTCACATCATCAACAACAAGAGCGGTATCGGCTTTACTTCTTATTCGCACACAGGTTTGCCGGTTCCAGTTTTTGCCCTCGGTGCAGGTCAGAATGACTTTGTAGGTTACTACGACAACACGGACATTTACAAAAAAATGGCTAAGCTTACCAAGGTCGTGCAGGATTAAAATTATAAAAACAAAATGAATGTTTTAGGGTTGTCTTTAAGGCAGCCCTTTTTTTTATTTTTCGGGCGTTCGTCGCATTTCGGGCGTTCCCTCCGCTGCGCTCCGGTCGGCAGTTCCGCACTTCCGCTAGCGCTTCAAAATCCTCGGCGCCCAAATTGTGCGCCTGCGGGTTTCGGCTTCGGCAGTTGAAACTGCCTTCGCCGGTGCTCCATTGCCTAACGCGGGTGGCAAGAAATGGGAATTTTTCGTTCCATTTTTCATAATTTTGTTTTGTGTTATACTTTTGGTAAATGGTCATCGTTTTAAAAAAAGATATAACGGAAAATCAAAAGTCTAAACTTAAGGATTTTTTGACGGCGCGGCAGTTCAGATTGAATGAAATTGCCGGTGAAGAAGAAACAATTATTGCGGCTGTTGGCAAGTCCGGAATTGATTTGCGCGAAGTTGAAATTCAACAGGGCGTCAGTCGGGTAGTGCCAATTTCAAAGCCTTTTAAACTTGCCAGCCGTGAATTTAAAAAAGAAGACACGATTGTCCAAATCACAAATAACCGCGGCCAGATTATAAAAATCGGTGGTCCCAGAATTGCGGTTATTTCCGGACCCGCTTTTGTAGAATCACAAGAACAGATTAATTCTATTGCGGCCGCCGTCAGTGCCAGTGGAGCGGTTTTATTGCGTGGCGCGGCCTATTCGGCAAGCACTTCGCCTTATGCTCTTGAAGGTTTAAAAGAAAATGGCCTGAAATTTCTAAAATCTGCGGGCGAAAAATACGGTTTGCCGGTAGTTTCAGAAATCACGGATTCGGCTTTAATTCCAGTTTTTCAAAATTATGACATTGACGTTTACCTGGTCGGCGAAAAAAATATGCAGAATCAGGGACTTTTAAAAAATCTCGGAAAAATTAATAAACCTGTCATTTTGCGGCGCGGACTTTCTGCAACGCTCGAAGAATTTTTAATGTCCGCGGAATATCTGATGTCCAACGGTTGTGAAAACGTAATTTTGTGCGAACAGGGCATTCGCACTTTTGAGCAGTCTGCCAGAAATACTCTTGATTTAAGTTCAATTCCAATTTTGCACGAAATGACTCATCTTCCGGTAATTACAGATCCAAGTCACGGGGTTGGAATTCGCGACAAAATTCCGCCAATGGCCCTGGCCTCAGTTTCTGCCGGTGCGGACGGAATTATGATTGAATGTAACACCCGCCTTGAAAATGTGGACGGCGTTCAGTCCCTGCTTCCTCAGATGTTTGAAAAAATAATGCACAATGTAGAAGCAATTGCGCCGGTAATCAGCCGTTCAGTTGAGCATATCCGCGAAAATATCCCGGATTTTTCTGCCAAAAAAGGTTCTGAGTCCAAAAAGAAAAACGAAAAAATTATCTGTGTTTACAGTGGAACGCCCGGTGCCTACGCTCATCAGGCAATTAACCGTTATTTTGATTCTGCGGATGTTGAAGCCGTGGCCGTTAATTCGTTTTCTCAGGTTTTTCAGGATTTGGTTGACGGCAAAGCAGATTATGGAATGATTCCTATTGAAAACACCACGACAGGTTCAATTTATCAAAATTACGACAACATTATTCGTTTTGGTGATATAAAAATTGCCGGAAGTCAGACTTTAAATATCCGGCACGCGCTTCTTGGCGTTAAAGGTGCAAAAATTTCTGATATTAAGCAGGTTTATTCTCATCCGCAGGGACTTTTTCAGTGCGCAAAATATCTTGATGGCAAAAACTGGAAGCAGATTGATTCTGTTTCTACCGCCACTGCCGCGAAATTCGTTGCAGTTTCCGGTTCAAAAGAAAATGCCGCCATTGCCAGTGCCGTGAATGCCCAGCTTTATGGCCTGGACGTAATTGAAGAGGACATTCAGGACAATTCAAGCAATTTTACAAGATTCTGGATTATTACCAATGCGGACAAAAAATCAAATTCCGAGATTTATACCGTACGGCCCACAAAATCTACAATTTTGTTTAAAATCCGTAATGAACCGGGCGCGCTTTTCAGCTGTCTTGAAGTTATTGCAAAGGCGGGTCTGAATATGACGCGCCTTGAATCGCGGCCAATAAACGGCGAAAACTGGTGTTACTGGTTTTTCCTTGACGTTGATTACAGCGATTGTGATTGTGATTTAAATAAAATCCTTGAATCATTAAAAGAAAGAACTGAAGAAGTAAGATTATTGGGCTGTTATGCCTAGATTTACTATTAATAAACAAGAACTTTCTATATAATGAATCATTCAAATAATAAAAATTCTGACCAAAAAGCCGGATTTTTATGGAGGTAATAAATGAAAAAAATGATTGGAGTTGTTGCGGCTCTTGCGTGCGTTGCTTCTTTATCTTTGACTTCTTGTGCAAAGAAAGATGGCAAAAAAGTTATTAAAGTTGGCGTTATTCAGCTGATGGAACACGTTGCCCTTGATAAAAACTATCAGGGATTTGTTGACGGCCTTGCTGAAGCTGGTTACAAAGATGGCGAAAATATTAAAATTGATTTTCAGAATGCCCAGGGTGAACAGGCTAACTGCGTAACAATTGCAGAAAAACTTATTAACGACAAAGACGATTTGATTTTTGCCATTGCAACTCCGGCTGCACAGGCTGTTGCAAACCTGACTTCTACAATTCCAGTTCTTATTTCTTCTGTTACTGATCCTGCATCTGCTAACCTTGTAAAGTCTAATACAATGCCTGGCACAAACGTAACTGGAACTTCAGACTTAACTCCGGTTGCTGCTCAGATGCGTCTTTTGAAAAAGATTTTCCCGGAAGCTAAAACTGTCGGAATGCTTTTCTGCTCTTCTGAACAGAATTCAAGATTCCAGATTGACCTTGCAGAAGCTGCCTGCGATGAACTTGGTTTAAACTATGTTGAAGCAACAGTTTCAAATTCAAACGAAATTGCACAGGTTGTACAGGCTCTTTGCGGTAAGTGTGATGTTCTTTATTCTCCAACAGACAATATGATTGCTGCCGGAATGGCACTTGTTGGTCAGGTTTGTCTTGAAAACGGAAAAGGCATTATTACCGGCGAAGAAGGTATGTGCGATGCCGGCGGAATTGCAACTTACGGAATTAACTATTACGAACTTGGAAAACAGACTGCAAAAATGGCTGTAGAAATTTTGAACGGAAAAAATCCTGCCGAAATGCCAATTCAGTACCTTGACGTTTGTGACCTTAAAGTAAATCAGACAATGGCTGATGCTCTTGGCATTACAATTCCAGCTGATTTGTAATAGACCATTAGATTCCGGGGCAAGCCCGGAATGACCGTGTGTGTTATGCTGAATTTGTTTCAGCATCTACAATGTTCTGAGATTAATAAATTTTCCCGTGACGCTTTGCAAAAGACTGGGGCGTTACGGGGCAATTGGTAAGAACTTGTTTTTATTCTGGAACGAGTTTTTATCAATTGTCAGGGAGTTGCCCCGTTAGACCTTCGCAGCATAGCTGCTCGGAGACTCTCTAAAAACAGTCCACTGGACTGTTTTTGCGGTCTTTGACCGCCGCTCCCTAGGGGTTGCGGAAGACCGCGGATGCGGGCTGAAGACAGGGGAAGGCTTTCCCCTCCTTGATAAAAGGAAATTTAAAAAAAATTAAAACATGGAGAAATTAAATGCCTGTTCTTAATGCTATGGTGGGTGCCGTTTCTCAGGGAGTTCTCTGGGGATTAATGACTCTGGGAGTTTATTTGACTTTCAGAATTCTGAATATTGCCGATATGACTGTTGACGGAAGTTTTGCTGCCGGCGGCGCTGTTACTGCGGTTTTGATTGTAAAGGGTATGAATCCCTGGCTGTCGCTGATTTTTGTATTTTTGATGGGCCTTGCCTGCGGTGCTGTTACCGGAATTATGAATACAAAACTGAAAATTAACATTCTTCTGGCAAGTATTTTGACTCAGATTGCACTTTATTCAATAAATATCAGGATTATGGGCAAGCCTAATACGCCGCTTTTGGGAAAAACTACAATTATGAAAGGTCTTATAAACCTTACCGGTGGCAAAATCAACACAACTCAAAGTTCGCTGATTATTGGCGTGATTGTAATTGCCGTTGTGATTGGCCTTATGTACTGGTTTTTTGGAACAGAATACGGAAGTGCAATCCGTGCGACCGGTGCAAACGAAAATATGGTTCGTGCAATGGGCGTGAACACTGACACTACAAAAATTATTGGTCTGATGGTTTCTAACGGACTTGTTGCTTTAAGTGGCGCTCTGGTTGCTCAAAGTCAGGGGTACGGTGACGTTCAGATGGGAACGGGAACAATCGTTGTGGGACTGGCTTCTATCATCATTGGTGAAGTTATTTTTGGCGCGCGATTTGGAATGTGGTGGACGCTGATTGCGGTCGTTTTTGGGTCTATTATTTACAGAATTGTAATTGCGTTTGTTCTTCAGCTTGGTTTAAAGTCTACGGATTTAAAACTTCTTACCGCTTTGATTGTTGCGATTGCTCTTTCTGTGCCGGTTTGCAAACAGTGGATTGATAAACGCCGCCGCGCATACAAAGGTCCTGCAAACGAAAAAGATACCCGCCACGCCGACGATAATTTCAAGCGCGAAATGGATTCTACTGACGTTGCAGAAAATTCAGACGATTCTACAAAATAGGTTCTGGGGGAAAAAATGTTAAAACTTACGAATGTTACAAAAACTTTTAATCCGGGAACTATTACAGAAAAAAAAGCAATCCGCGGTGTAGATCTTGAACTGGAAGAAGGCGATTTTGTTACCGTAATTGGCGGTAACGGAGCGGGAAAGTCCACGCTTTTAAATCTTATTGCCGGCGTGCATTATACGGACACAGGTTCAATTGAACTGAACGGCAAAAATCTGACTGGCAAACCTGAGTATGTGCGCGCAAAATATCTTGGCCGCGTGTTCCAGGATCCTATGATGGGTACTGCCGCAAATATGGAAATTGAAGAAAATCTTGCAATGGCAATGCGTCGTGGCAAAAGACGCGGTCTTGCATGGCATATCAAAAATGAAGAAAAAGAATTGTACCGCCAGAAACTTGCGCTTCTTGACCTTGGTCTTGAAAATCGTATGACTGCAAAGGTTGGACTTTTGTCCGGCGGTCAGCGTCAGGCTTTAACTTTGTTGATGGCAACGCTTCAAAAACCGGAACTTCTGCTTCTTGACGAACACACTGCCGCCCTTGACCCAAAAACTGCCAAAAAAGTTCTTGAACTCACGGAAGAATTTGTAAAACAGGACCACCTCACGACTTTTATGGTCACTCACAATATGAAAGATGCCCTGCGCTATGGCAACCGCCTTATTATGATGATGGACGGAAAAATTGTTTTTGACGCAAAAGGCGAAGAAAAAAAGAAACTTACCGTTGAAGACCTGCTAGAAAAATTTTCTATCAGCGGCGAAATCAGCGACAAACTGGTTTTAAACTAAGTTTTTAATTATGCGGACGTGCCCTGCCTGGCGGCTGTTACAATCCTTCAGGCAAGGGGTTAAATCACAAATTTTTGGCAGAGGCTTCGGAAATTGTGCTTTTTAGCGAGGCATAAAGTGCGGTTTGCGCGTAATCAAGGTACTTTGCTTTGTCCAGATTTTCGTGATATTTTATGTACCACACGGTTTGCGAACCAAGCATCGCGGTAAAATTAAAAGTCAGAAAATTTTTAAAATCTTCAGAAATAGAACAACCATCAGTTTTTTCTATGTAAGCAGTGGTGGCATTTAAAAAACTGTTAATGTCGTTTTCAAAAAGGATTTTCAGTTCCTGTTCGCCCAAAGATTCATAAGCGGCCTGGCAAAGTTGAATATTGCCGTCTATGTACTCAAAAATGAATTTTAAAACCTTCGTAATATCAGAATTTGAGCACTGAAAAGAAGTCACTATATTTTTAATTTCCTGATCGTAAGCCCAGTAAAGAAGGTCGTACATATTTTCAAAATAATAGTAAAAAGTGTTGCGGTTTATTGAACATTCGGCGCATATTTCGCTGACCGTGATTTTTGTAAACGCTTTGTTTTTTACGAGTTTTTTTAAGGCTTCCGCCATTTTTTTCTTTGTGTCTGAATTCTGTAAATCGGTTGTCATCAAGGCTGATTATTAGACAAAAGAAAAAATTTGTCTATTGAATTATCATTTTTTTGATATTAAATTTTTTTCCATGAAAGCTTTGTCAAAAAAATTACTGAAGGTTGCAATTTTTATTCTGGTTGCCGCTTTGTTTGTATTTTTAATTATTTTTGTTTCTGGAAAAAAGAAAACGGAAGAAAAATCTGCGGTTCTTCCGGTTGTTGTTGTGCAAAAACCGGTAATTCAAAATCTTACGGAATCAATCACAATCAGCGGATATGTGGAAGCAAAAGTTATGATTCCCGTCGTACCGTTTGTTTCCGGCACAATCATGGAATATCCTGCAAAGGCCGGGGATTTTGTAAAAAAGGACACTTTGCTTGCAAAAATTGACGATGCCCCGTTCAAACAGCAGATGCTTCAGGCTCAGGCGGCATATTCTGCGGCAAAAAGTACTTACGACAGGGTTGAAAGTCTTTATAAATCGGGGTCGACTACTCAGCAGAATTATGATCAGGCGCGCGCCCAGTACGATGCTTCAAAGGCTCAGTATGATTTGGCTAAACTTCAGATGGATTACACGGAAGTTTGTGCGCCGGTTGACGGAACAATTTTGATTGCAGATCAGGCGGTTGGTAGTGTTGGTGCTCAGGGCACGCCGGTTGCAGTTCTTGCGGATTTAAATAATCAGGTTGTGCGCCTTAAAGTTCCAGAAAAATATTTTGATTTGTTTACGCTTGAAAAAAATAATTTAAAGGTGAATGTTACTCGTCCGGCAGAAAAAAATATGTACGAAGATGCTCAGACTTCTGCCACAATCGAAAATATCGCGCCGTACGTTTCTGCGGAAAGTAAAACTTTTGAAGTTGTTTGCCGTCTTGATAATCCCGGCGAAAGATTCAGGCCCGGAATGTTTGTAAAAGTTCAGGTTGCCTACAAAATTCACGAAAATGTTGCAGTTTTGCCACTCCAGACTAAAAAACTGGACGGGTCACTTTACACTTATGACGAAAAAAATCAGACCGTGCATTATTTGATGCCGGAAACTACCGCAAATGACGGAAAATTCTTTATTGTTGGTGATGAATACAAAGACACATTTTTTGTAACGGATGGTCAGAATTTTATTTTTGATGGCCAGAAAGTAAAACTTTATGAAGAGGCATTGAATGAAAATCTCTGAGTTTTCGGTAAAGCATCCGGTTGTAATTTCAATTATTCTCTTAGTTCTTGCAGTTTTTGGAATTTACTCGCTTTCGGGAATGCGCACGGAATTTATGGTCGACATTACAATGCCGCAGGCAATTGTTATGACCGTTTATCCAGGGGCCAGCGCGGAAGATGTTGAACAGGACGTAACAAAAATTCTTGAGGAAGAATTTGTAACTCTGCCGCATTTTAAAAAGGTAGAAAGTCAATCATACAATTCTTTGAGCTGGATTACCGTTACATACGCGGATGGTTACGATGCCTACGATCAGCTTGTTGAGTTGCGAAACCGAATTTCCAATTTAAAAGATCAACTGCCGGACGGAATTCAAGGCGAACCGACTGCATTTGTGGGCGGAATGTCTATGCTGCCGGTAATTTCTTTTTCTGTGGAAGCGGGGCAGGACAGTGGCCGTGTAACAAAATATATCAAAGATGAATTAACGCCAAAACTCACTCAGATTGACGGTGTTTCGGAAGTTCAGATTGACGGCGGCAAAGAACTGGAAGTTGAAGTAAAACTGAACGTTGATGAATTGACTTCAAAAGGAATTTCGGTTGCGTCGGTTTATCAGGTTTTAAATTATGGAAACACTACAATTCCGCTTGGCAATGCCGTTTACGAAAATCGGCAGATTCAGGTGCGCTATGCCGGCGGATTTAAATCAATAGAAGACATTAAAGAATTGCCGGTTGGCGTTGCAGACAAAAATAATATTATCCGGCTTGGCGATGTTGCCACGGTCAGTCTTGCATATCCTGAAGAAGATTATTTTGTAACGGACGGCACAAATCCGCTTACAATTGTGAGCATCACAAAACGAAACGACGGCGACACCGTAAAAATCTGTAAATCCGTGAAGAAAGTTTTAAACTCAATCACGGAAGAAACTGGCGGCGCGGTAAAATTTCATATAATTTCTGATGATAGCCGTCAGGTAAAAGCGTCGCTCAAAACTGTAATCAGTTCCGGCGTAATGGGAATTGTGTTTGCGGTCATTGTAATTTTTCTTTTTCTTGCAGACTGGCGCGCAACGCTTACAATTTCACTTTCCATACCGCTTTGTATTCTTTTCAGTTTGATTGGACTAAGGATTTTAGGAATTTCTTTAAACTTGATGAGCCTTTCGGGACTTGTAATTTCGCTTGGTATGGTCGTTGATGCCTCGTCCGTAATGCTTGATCAGATTTACCGTTATTATAAACTGCGTGATTCGCAAACCGGAGAAATGGTTTACACGGTGAATCAGGCAATTTACAAAGGCTGGGACGAAGTTGCCGCGTCAATTTTTGCAAGTGCAATGACAACAATCGTGTGTTTTGTGCCGATTGCAATGCTTTCCGGATTGATTGGAAAAATTCTTCATGCCGTTGCGCTCACAATCATTATGGCGATTTTTGCATCTTTCCTTGTTTCGCTGATTATTGTGCCATATCTTTTAAAAATCCTTTTAAAACCGGAAGGTCCGACAGAACGACTGAAGCCGCGTAAATTTGACGTCATTATGGACAACATTGAAGCCGGATACAGAAAACTTTTGAGTCTGGCGCTAAAAAATAAGGTTTTCGTAATTTTTACTTCGGTTTTCCTTTTGATTTTTTCCGGATTTATTGCTCTGAGGCTTGGCGTTGCGTTTATTCCGTCAACTGACTCAGGTGATTTTTATCTGGATATGCAGCTGCCGGTTGGGACGAGCGTTGAACAGACCAACGAAAAAATGAAAGTTGTGGAAGAACTGGTTTATAAATATATTCCGGAAGTTGATAATGCGGTTTTTTACGTTGGAAAGAGCAATACAAAGGCAATCACTTCAACTTCTACGCCGGAAAGTGGTTATGCACACATAATTTTAGTTCCGGTAGCAGAACGCAAGCGCGATATTCACGACATTATGCTCCAGATGCAGGGAATTGTAGCCGCCGTGATTCCTGACAGTAAAATTACAGTTGCCAACGGCGGATTTGATAAACTTGTAAGTTACGTTTCCGGCGGTGGCGGTTACGGTTTGACTTTAGTTTCCGAAGATATGGACACTTTGTACAAAACTGCCAGTGATTTGCGTGATTTTCTTGCCACAGATCCGGATGTTGTTACCGCTAGTCTTGATACGGATTTTGATACAAGTACGATGATTATTGATATGAGCCAGGAATATTTGAGTAGTCTTGGAATTACAAGTTACGAGGCGGGAATTACAACTGCAATTTTATTCCGCGGAATGGATGCCGGCCGTTACAAAAATGAACAGACTGGCGACCGTTACAATATTCATATTTCTTCAGATGTTGCAGATGATAATATTTCAAGCGATACAATTTCTAATGTTCACATTGTGACAAGCAAAGGTCAGGACGTTTCGTTTGCAAACCTTTCTGATATAAAAGTGGAAAAATCAATTTCTCAGATTAACCATTCTGACCGTGCAAAAACAATCACCGTGAGTGCTTCGCTTGTGAGTGAAAATACTTCCGGAGTTTCCAGCCGCGTAAATCAGTATTTAAAGGAAAATCCGCTGCCAAACGGAGTAAAAAGCAAGGCCGGCGGAATTATGGCGCTCATTGGCGATATGATTGGCCCGATGATTACAGCTATGGTGATTGCAGTTTTCTTAGTTTACATTGTAATGGCCCTTCAATTTGAAAAAATCAAGCAGCCACTTTTGATTATGATGTCAATTCCATTCAGCGTAATCGGCGTCGTAGCAGGACTTTTGATTTTCGGTTCTACTTTGAACTTACTTTCACTTTTGGGAGTAGTTTCACTTTCCGGAATTGTAGTAAATAATGGAATTATTCTTGTTGATTATATAAATCAGTTGAGAAAAGAGCGCCGCCTTGAAATTGCAAAACAACGCGGATTTCAGGACAAAGACGGCGAATGGCACGTAGACCTGACCAGCGATGAAGAAGAAAAAATGCTCCACGACAGCATAACCGACGGCGCAGCCAGCCGTCTACGCCCGATTTTGGTAACAACACTGACAACCTTACTAGGCGACATCCCAATGGCCGTGAGTAAAGGCGAAGGCGCCGAAATCTACGCACCAATGGGCCAGGCCATAGTCGGCGGATTAATTACCTCAACCCTGATAACCCTGATAATCATCCCGGTCCTGTACTACATGACCGAAAGCAGAAAAAATAAAAAGGAAGCAAAGAAAAAGGGAAAACTGATTGGCATAGAAAAAAAATAACTGATGTAAAAAGTTCCAAAACAAGTCCGGAATGACAGAAAATGTTATGTGTGCACCCGGCGTAGCCAGGTAGAAAACATAAGAAAAAAAATGAAAATAAAGCAACAGCTTTATTTTCATTTCGCCTCAACAGCGGGATTTTTAAGGGCAGAGCCCTTAAACGCATGCTGGAAAAGAAGGGGAGCCTGAGGGGAGGAAAAACAACGCTTGCGAAGTAGAGGTTGTTCCTCCCCTCAGAGGAGGAGATATAAACATTATGGAAAAAAAATTTAAAACCCTTAACGGAGTTAAAACAAACTCTAACGTAGTTAAAGAAACCCCTAACGTAGTTAGAAAAAAAACTAACGGCGTTAGAAAAACCTCAAAAACACTGAAGACCGCAGGTCTTTTAGTATTTTTAAGTCTTTTCACCTCCTGCTACAGCGTATTCAACGCGGGAGTTGGCGGGCAGGTCGTTGATGCAGAAAGCACTTCAACGCCAAAATCCGGAATTGCCAATGTTGACGTTTATGTTTACACGGATTCTGGCGCAAGGGACGATGACTTTAACAACTGGGAAGAAGGAAAAACTTTCACGCCTCAATCTGGGTATTATGGTCATACTACGACCGGCGCTGACGGCAGTTTTACGCTGAGTAAAGTTGTCTGGAAGGAATATGCCCCGACATTTGGAAAAGATGCCGACGTTCAAGACCTTTATATGCTGTTTTATCACGAAGATTACGGTCTAACGAGAGGCCAAACCGTAGTTGTCAGTGACAGTACTTCCGATCAGCTTTACACGGAACTAACAAAAATCAGGAAAAATGTCGCGCTGACTTTGAATTTCAAGGATGTAAAAAACGGTTCTGTGGCCACAACTGAACTTGATGTTGAAGTTTCTGTGCCGCAGTCAAACGGAAAAATTGTGGCGGAGGATAGAGTTTTCAAGGGCACAATCACCGGTTCTGGAACAATTAATATAAGTTATCCACGCTATCTTTATGATTCTGATGAAAAGAAATCTGAAAATGCTCCGAAAATCACTATAACTTACAAGCAAACCGCTGATGAAATTACCTGGAAACCGTGTTGGAATGCCGATAACGACGAAAAAAATTACACTTTCCGCGATTTAGATTCCGATCCGATTGAAAAAACAATTCCTTCAAGTATAAATGAATCTTACAGTTACAATTTGTACGGAAAAGCCTGCCGTCTGAGCCTGCCGACTTTGAGCGGAACTTACCATTCTGATGGTTCTGATTTTGGAAGTAGCGCTGACGATGGCCTTACAATCACTGCAAAAATTGGCGAAGGCACAGAAGAACGGTCTGTTGATTCTGGAAGTGAAGGTACAAGTGCGGTTACTGTTGGCACGACAAATACTCAGGTCATTCAAAATCACGGAAATTTTACAATAACGCCGGATTCAAATGATGATATTTTTGATGACACTTACACGGACAAAACTCTTACTTTAAGTGTAAAGTTTTATGTTGGTACAAAAGAACTGAATTCAACTTTTAATTCAATTAGCACTAAAGAAAGTTCATATTCTGGAATTAAGTTAAACGACTAGAATTTGTATAAATATGAAAAGAAAAATAATTTTTTTATGTCTGATTTTTTCAATTTCGGTTTTGACGGCGCAGAAAAAGCAGGTTTTTAGTCTTGAAGATTTGTCGCAGGCGATGAATCAAAGCAATCCTGACCTTTTAAAACTGCAGGAAGAATATCGTCAGAGCCTTTTGGATGTTAAGGACGCAAAAGCAGGACTTGGCCCAAGCATTGATTTGCAAATTACCGGAACTTATTTATCAAAAGTCCCTCTGGATGCAATTTATCTGAATGTTGATGACATTATCAATTCAATTCAGTGGCCGGTGGGAACTTCTCCGGTGTCTACCGGGCAGCGAATAAAGCTTTATGACGGCATGGAAAATACTTATTACACTTTTGGCCTTACTTTGCAGCAGCCGGTTTGGACTTGGGGAAAGCTGACAAATGCAATAAAACTTTACAAACAGGTTGCAGATATAAAACTGACTCAAATTCAAAATCAGCAGAATCAAATGAACACTGAACTTGAAACGCGCCTTATAAGTCTTTCGTATTTGAATAAAATCATGGAAATTATTGATGAAGAAAAAATTTATGCGGCCCGCCTTGTTGAAGTAAGTGAAAATGCAGAAAAATCTGGGATGCTTTTGCATCAGGATGTTGTGGACGCGAAAATTCAGGCCAAGGAACTTGAAATTGCCCAGAATGATGTCGTTGAACAGATAAATAATCAGCTGATTGAACTGCGCCGAATTACCGGAATTGACGAACTTATGGCAGAAAATATTGAGTACGAAATTAATGAAGATGATTTTACGGCGATTTTAAAACAAAATAAGGACGAACTTTTAAAAAATGCCCTTGATGAAAATCAACTTTCGCTGAAAATGCTTTCGCAACTAAAGGAAGTTAATGAAATTTCCGTTGAAATTGCAAAAGGCTACGAAAACTGGAAGCCGGACATTGCCGTTCAAGTTACCGCTGGTTATGGCGGTTCAAGATTTCCGCTGATTGAGCCAAACTGGTACAGAAAAGATGACAGGAGTGCAAATATTAGTCTTGGAATAAAAACTACAATCTGGGACGGCGGTAAAAAACTGAATGACATTGCCCGCAAAAAAAGTGAAACTGCCGTTTCGGAATTGCAAATTTCTGATGCACGGTCAACAATCAGCCAGACTTTTAATACCCAGTGGAATACTGCCGAAGTTTGCACAATGAAAATTGAATACCAGGATTTAAAAATTGAATCCGCGGATTCTAACATAAAACAAAAGCAGACGGTTTATGAAACGGGGTATGGTTCTGAAACGGACGTTCTTTCTGCAAAAATGGACCGTTGCAACGAAATGATTGAAAAAGAAAAGCAGGGATTAAGCCGCGCCGCTGCCTGCATGACAATAAAATTCTTGGTACAAAAATAAGGGCATCTCTAAAAATTGCAATTTTTAGAGGGTCCCATAAATTTTCGAGTTTACGGGAAATTCGCATTTTATTTGCATTTTATTTATAATGAACTCCACAGCGTGAGCGATTGGAAGTGCGCCGTAAGGCGAACTTTTGCAAAACGAAGCGCCATTGTTCTGGCGCGGAGTGCAAAAGTTTGTAGCGATAGCGGAACACTGGAAAGCGCGGCGCGACGGGCATTTTTTGCCGGAAATAAAAAATTTTGAATTAAATTTGCAGTTTTACGGTAAAAATTCGGTTTTGCCGGAAGGCTGCCCGGCGGGACACGTCCAAATTAGGAGAAAATTTATGTCACTCGTGAAACTCGAAAACATTAAAAAAGTTTATCCGCTTGGAAAAGGCAAGGTTGAGGCCGTTAAGGGAATTTCTTTTGAAATTGAAAAAGGCGAATTTTCCGCAATTTCGGGGCCGTCTGGGTCTGGAAAATCTACTCTGCTGAATATGATTGGGCTGATTGATGTGCCGACCAGCGGAAAAATTATAATTGGTGGCACGGACGTTTATGAAGGCGTAAATCTTGAGGATGCGGAAACTTTTAACACCAGATGGAAGAGTTCCGGCGGCGAAAATAAAAAACTGCGCAATTCAATTCCCAAAAAACTTGATAAACGAATTACGGCTTTGCGACGTTCTCACCTGGGATTTATTTTTCAGACGTTCAATTTGATTCCCGTCCTTGATGTTTACGAAAACATTGAATTTCCGCTTTTGCTGGAGTCTAAAAATCCTGATTCTAAAAGTCCTGTTGATGATTTTTCTAAAAAACAAAAGGAAGAATGGATTAATTTTCTGATTGAAAAAGTTGGACTTTCCGAATGGAAAAATCATAAGGCCACGGAACTTTCTGGCGGACAGCGTCAGCGCGTTGCAATTGCGCGTGCCCTTGTAACAAAAGCGCCGGTTATTCTTGCCGATGAGCCTACGGCAAACCTTGATTCTAAAAATTCACAGCAAATTTTGTCTTTGATGAAAAATCTGAATAAAGACACTGAACTTCAGACAACTTTTATTTTTTCTACCCACGATTCGCGCATTGTTGATATGTGTGACCACGTTGTTCACATTTTGGACGGCCAGGTTACAAATGATGAGCACAAAGCCGGCAGCGACGTTTACAAAATTTAGGTGACGTTGGCGGTGCACGGTTTGGCATGTTAGTTGGCGGTGCACGCTAGACTTTGTTTAGGCTCGGACTTTTTATGGGAGAATAAAATGAAAGAAATATTCAGACTTGCGCTACGAAATCTGAAAGAACATAAGTCAAAAACTGTTATTATTGCGCTTTTTTTGATTTTTGGAGTCGCAATTGTTGTTTTAGGAAATTCTTTTTTGGAAAGCGTAAACCGCGGACTTGAAAAAGATTTTAGAGAAAATTACACGGGCGATATTGCAATCAGTGCAAAACCCGGCCAGGGCGAAGTAATTGATATTTTTGGACTTACTTCTACGAATATCAGCGCGGCAATGTCGCAAATTCCGGCAATTAATAATCTTGATAAGGTCATGGAAATTGTGAACGAAACGGATGGAATTGACTGTTCCACAAAATTAATTTCCGCAAAAGTTCTTGTTACGCACGGCCTTGAAGTTGATTTTTCTGAACTTTTGGATCGTGACGATTTGGGTTTTGATGATATGCCGATTTCTATGCTTTTTGCAGGCGAAACTGAAACTTATCACGCGGTTTTTCCTGATGTTCATTTTGTGGAAGGCACTTATCCAAAGCCGGGCACTAACGAAATCATAATTGATACCCGCGTGCGCACGGCATTTGAAAGTCTTTACCGCAAAAAACTGAATGTTGGCGATAATCTTTTGATTGCGGGTGCAAATACGGAAAATGTAATTCGTGACGCAAAACTTGCCGGCGTTTTTGACCCGCCAAACGAAAATTCTGCGATGTTTCAGATTATTTACTGTAATCCGGAAATGGCGCGTTCCTTTGCAGATTTAACTTATGCCGCGTCTTTTTCTTCTGATTTGCCGGAATATGTTGATTTTTCAATTTCCAGCCTGTCTGAAGATGATTTGTTTGGTTCTTCTGATTCTTCTAGCGACGATGATTTTTTTGATTCTTCGTTTGATTTTGGAATTACGGAAGATGATTCAGTCTTGGCCGATTCAAGTTTAGATTTTAATTCCATCCTTGGTGATACAACTTTGCGCGACAATTTAAACAAAACTGATGACGGAAGCTGGCAGTTTGTTTTGATAAAGGCAAAGCACCGTTCTCAAACTCAGCGCCTCATCAATGAAATTTCTTCAAAATGTGTGGTGGCGGGGCTTAATGTTCAGGTTGTCGGCTGGAAAATGGCGGCGGCATCGTACACGGGTACGGTAGACGGCATTTCGTTTATTTTTAATATCCTGATTATAATTCTTGCGGTTGTAGTTTTTATTGTAATTATGAACACAATGACCGTGAGTGTAATAGAAAGAACCGCGGAAATTGGAACTATGAGGGCAATCGGGGCCGAAAAACGATTTGTGCGGTTACTTTTCTTCAGTGAATCATTTATTTTGACTTTGATTTCTTCGTTGATTGGCATTGCGTTAGCGTTTGTCTGCATGGCGATTTTTAACAGTCTGAACATAACGATTACAAATAGCATTGCAAAAATGATTCTTGGTGGCGGATTATTACATTTTAGTCCAACTTTTAAAATCATAATTATGACAATTTTAATTTCTCTTGCGGGTAGTATTTTGAGCAATCTTTATCCTATAAAATCTGCACTAAAAATTACGCCTTTAAAAGCTTTGTCAAAAGAGTAGAGGTAGAACGATGAATAAAATTTTTAAACTTGCCCTGCAAAATCTTAGCCGGCAGAAAAAAAGAAATATGATTCTTGCCATTGCAATTTCGTTCGGATTTTTTGTAGTAACTTCAATTGAAGGATTTACAAACGGCATTGTTCAGAATCTTGAGACGGTGTTTTCTCAGTTTGCCGGCGGAACCGTTCTGATTGCTGGTTATGAAAAGCCTAAAGCCGAAGAAGGCACTAAACAGAAAGTAGTTAACATTGTCCGCGAACACGATTATATAAAAAATCTGGTGCTGGAAAATGATATTGATTACAAATATTTTTCAAGGCAGACGGAAAGTTCCGGACAAATGATTTTTAACGGTAAAAAATCTATGGCAATGGTGAGCGGCCGTGATTTTTCGGAAAAAGAATTTCTTGATTCTTTGCAGATTGTCAGCGGTAACATTGAAGATATTACCGACCCTCAGGCAATGATTATCAGCAGTAAATTTGCAGAAAATCTGAATCTTGAAGTTGGTGACGAGGTTGTTTATTCCTGTACGACCGTTTATGGTCAGAATAACGCCGGCGATTTTAAAGTCGCGCTGATTACAAAGGCAAATTCTCTTGTTGATTCAACTCAGGTTTTTGTAAATATTGAAAGTTTGAATAAAATTCTTGAAATTCCGGAAGGCGGATATTCGACATTTACAATTTTCCTGAAAAATAAAAATCAGCAGGCACAGGTTGCAGATAAAATTGAAAATTTAATCCGAGAAGATGGCAAAAACGTCAGCGACCGCCACCTTGCAATGAAAATTTCCCCAAAAAATGTAGCGGCCGGCGTTGAACGTCAGTTTTCAAGAAGCGAATATCAGTGGGAAGGAACAAAGTACGGCGTTGAATGTCTTGACGACGTTATTCCGGCAATGAAAACAGTGCTTTCCATTGTAAATATGGTCACGACATCAATCCTCCTGGTAATTCTTTTGATTGTAATGGTGGGCGTTAGCAATACTTATCGTATGGTTTTGTACGAAAGAATCCGTGAAATTGGAACAATGCGCGCCCTTGGAATGAGCGGAAAAGACACCGGCCGGCTTTTTACAACGGAAGCCGTGATTTTGTGCCTTCTTGGTGCTATTGCCGGATTTTTACTTTCCGTAATTTTTATGACAATAATTCATTTTATTCCGGTTCAAAGTGAAACTCTGGCGCTGTTTTTGGATAAAGGACATTTTACTTTTGCGCTTTCTGCAAGTTCCGTGATTTTAAAATATGTTCTGCTGATTATTTTGACTTCACTTGCGGTTCGCGGAAGTGCCAAAAAAGCTGCCGCAATGAGCCCAGCAGAAGCACTTAGGACGGTAAAATAAAAAATCATCAAATTTATCAAGAGAGGAAAATATGAAAAGAAAATTATCAGTTTTTGCGGGTTTGATTTTTATGGGCGCGGCATTATTTGCTCAAAGTACTTCAGAAAATGCGCAAAGTTTATCTGCGGACGAAATTGAAAAAGCGTTTACAATTATGGAATCTACGGACGAGGTGCTTGCATATCACGGGGATTATTCGCTTACAATTTCGCTTGTTGTAGAAAAACCTGGTAAACCAAACGAAAATCTGCAGTTTAAACTTTTTCAGCGCACTGATGAAGATTTAATGACGATTGTTCAGCTTTTTCCGGAAGCAGACAAGGGGACTGGATATTTGCGTGACGGCGACAACATCTGGGCGTACGATCCAATCAGCCGCAAATTTTCTCATACAACGATGAAAGAAGCACTTGGCGATTCTGACGTAAAAATTGACGATATGAATCAAAATAAAGACCGCTGGCGCAAAAATTATAATGTAACGGGATTCAAACAGGGCAAACTTGGAAGTTATCCGGTAAATATTATTACTTTGCAGGCAAAAACAATGGAGCCGTCATATTCAAAAGTCACTTATTATATCCGGCAGGACGTTGCGCTCACGCTTAAGGAAGAAGATTTTTCTGGCAGTGGCAGACTTTTGCGCACAATTTTGATGCCAAAGTACGCTAAAGTTCCGGCCGGCTACGTCCCAACTCAAATGATTTTGCGTGATGAACTGAACAAAGGCGAAAATACGCAGCAGGTCATTTCTGATTTAACTTTTGACAAACTTCCGGATTACATTTTTACAAAAGCATATCTTGAAGGTCTGAATTAGTTTTGATTTGAGGACATAATTTTATGAAAAAAACATTTTTAATTTCTGCAATTTTTTCAATTCTTGCGATTTATGGATTTGCGGAAAATTCTGAAATTACGCAAGACGATAATTTTTCAACTGATGACGATTTATTTACCGTTACCAGCGACGATGATTTATTTTTTTCTGATGATGATTTTTTTGAAAATTCAGAAAATTCTGATTCTGTAATTGAAGAAGTAAAAATCAATGATAGCAAAGATTCTGTAAGTTTTGATTTGTCGCGGGGAATTCTTTTTCAAAACGGAAGCATAAAAATTGGCGGAAAATTTGATACTTCACTGTCCGCGCTCACAACGCTCTGGGCAGATGATGACAAAAATCTTGGGGAGCACATTTACGAAACAAAACTTACGCCAAAAGCATCTGCATATTTGACGGTGGACGCACGGCCGTCGCAAAATCTTAGAATGTACACGAAATTTGGTTTTGCGTATCCGTTCAAAAGTTCATTGCAAGCCTATGCAACGACTCAAAGATATGATGAATTTTACAACACCTCCGTAACAACTGTTTTTAGTGATTATTTCAAAGTAAAAGAACTTTTTACAGATTTTTCCATTGCGGACAGGGCATTTTTCCGATTTGGACTTCATACAGTAACCTGGGGCGCCGGATATTTTTTCAGTCCTGTGAGCGATATTATAAATACAAGTTCAATAGATCCTGAAGATGTAACGGCACAGGTAAACGGTTCTTTAAACCTCAGAACTCAGATTGTAATTCCGGGAAGTCAAAATTGTTTCTGGTTTTACGTGATTCCGTCCACAGATTTTACAAATTCTTACACGCTGGACACTTACCTGCGCGACACTGCACTTGCCGGAAAATTTGATTTGCTTTTAGGAAACTGGGAATTGGGCTTTGGCGGATATTATAAATATCAAAATCCTTTAAAAATGACTTTTACGGCGACCGGAAATATCTGGAAAATTAACTTTTTTGGAGAATTTGTTTATCAGTACGGGGCAGATTCAGAGTGGACGGCCAATAAAAACTGGGACGACAAAACAAATATCTTTCAGGCAACTGCCGGCCTTCTTTATTACTGGAAAAATCCTTTGATTACACTTGTGGCGCAGTATTATTATGACGGCAACGAAAAAGATGACGCGCACAAATACATCACAAAAGGAAATAATATTGCCGTTTCTGCAAATTTTGGCAAGGTTTTTGGTACAAAGGACGTGACCGCAACAATTTTTGCAATGGCAAATTTCAACAAGGAAGAAATTCCGTCGGTGTACGTGTCCTATTTGGAACAGTTGGGAATTGCATCTTCATATTTGCAGTCAATCACAGCCTCTGCGACTATGAGTTACAGTCCGCTTGATTTTTTAACTTTTAGTGCGGGGCCTTATTTAACATGGCAGACTCTTGTGTCAAAACCGCAAGTTTCTTTAAAACTGACTGCAACTTTGGGTGGCGGAAAATTCTAATCACAGTTTGAATCACAAGATTTATGAACATCAGGTAAGGAAAAAATATGTATCTGGCAGTATTAAAACAACTTGGAATAATGACGGTTATAGTTATTGCGGGCTTTATTTTTGCAAAAATAACCAAAGTTGGCGAAAAGGAACAGCAGTTTTTAAGTAAAATGCTCCTTTATTTTATTAATCCGTGCCTGGTTTTTAGTTCATTTAATAAACCATTTGAACTTTTGAAATTGCAGCAGCTTGGATTTGTGATTTTGATTTCAATTTTGAGTTTTTTGCTCACGATTGGAGTTTCAATTCTTACGACTTTATTCAGTAAAAAAAATAAAACTCCGGAAGAAATTGAACAGAAAAAATCCTATGCGGTTATAGAAAGGCTCGCCATTGTGTTTACAAATTGTGGCTTTGTTGGAATTCCGCTGATTAACGGAATTTTTGGACAGGAAGGTGTTTTTTATCTGATGGGTTATCTTGTCGTTTTTAATGTTCTTTTGTGGACCTGGGGATACTGGCAGATGGCCGGCAAAATTAATCTCAAAAAAATTATTACAAATCCAAATATTATTGCAGTTTGCTGCGGTTTGATTTTATTTTGTCTGCCGTTCCAGTTGCCCGAACCAATTGCAAAACCAATTTCTATGATTGGCGATTTAAACACCGCCGTTGCAATGGTTTTAATTGGAATTCTTTTTTCCAATTTTCATTTTGATTCGTCAAAAATTTTAAGTCTCGTCCGCTGCATTTGTGTACGCCTGATTTTGTGCTCTATTGTAACGCTGAGTTTTATAACGCTGGTTTATTTTTTATTTGGAAATCACATTCAAAATGCACAGATGATGTTGATGGTAGTTTTGATTTGTTCAATGTGCCCAAGTGCAACTAGCGTGCCAAGCCTTTCTGTAATTTTTGGAAAAGACACATCCTACGCAAGTCTGCTGGTTTCTGTTTCAAGTCTTGTTTGCATTATTACAGTGCCGTCTTTTGTTGCTTTGGCCGGGATTTTTATAAGATAGGAAGTGAAAAATGCGGTTGGTGCTTTGCGCGCAATGGGATTGTAGCAACCGCGAAGCGGGCCACGGCCCATTCCGTGCCATTGTTCTGGCGCGGAATGCCGGGGCTGGAGTGATCAACGGAATTGCGGAAAGCCCGGTTTTGCTTTAGCAAAATGCGCCCGAATTCATAAAAAAATCCGGGTGAAAATTTTTAAACTAAAGCATTACTTTTCTAAGTTCGTATTCTACGATGTCCGTAGCGCCAAGTTTCTGCAATTTTGGCAAAAGGGTCGGGACCTCGCTTTTTTTAACGGCGATTTTTACAGCGTAACCGTTTCCGCCAAAAAGACTGCTGACCGTCGGACTTTTCATACTCGGAATGCCCTTAATCAGATTGTCAAAATCCTTTTCCGAAACGTTCATTTCAAGCATAACGCGATTTCTTGCGTTCAAAACGGTTTCAAAAAGCATTTTCAGTTCAAGAATTTTCTGCTTTTTTTCAGGATTTTCCATTGCAGCCTTTGAAGCATACATTCTTGTGGAACTTTCCATCAGCGTATTCACAATTTCAAGACGATTTGCCTTGAGTGAAGAGCCGGTTGAAGTGTTATCAATCAAAATCTGCGCGATAGAACCTTCTGAATCCTGAACAAAACCTTCGCTGGTTCCCCAGGTTCTAAAAATTTCACCGTCAATATTATTGTCTTTTACCCACTTGCGACTTAAATTCTGATATTCAGTTGCAATTGTCACGTGATGTTTTAAAAGTTCTTCGTAATTTACAGTTTCTGGCACGGCAGCAACAATTCGGACAGGATCAAAACCCAAATCCATAATTTCTACGACCTTGTCCTCTACGCCGTTTTCAAAAACCCAGTCTTTGCCACTAAAACCAACGTCGGCCTTGTTATTTGCAAGCAACAGACTGGAAATCTGCGGTTTTACAACCTGAAATGCAAGGTCATCCTGATTTGTGACCGGAAAATATGTGCGATCCGGAAGATAAAGCGAAATGCCAACGTCCTTCAGCAGTTCATAAACCGATTCATAAATTCTTCCTTTTGCCAGCAAAATCTTCAACTTATCCATAAAAACCTCTTGTGACGGTAAATTTTCTTTAAAAATATACAAAAAATCCGTATGTTTCTCAATAAAGAAACAACTTCCCCCCACACAATAGAAAAAAACTGGATATTGTTTTAGTATTAAGCATCTCTAAAAAAATCAGTTTTAGAAATTTATTCACAATTATTGCAAAACAGGAGAATCAAAAAATGGATAGATTTGAAGTTGGTCAGCCGTTTGAAACTGAGGTTGTTGCCATTACAGACAGTACAGTTTTTATTAATTTAAATGCCAAATCAGAAGGTGTCGTTGACCGCGCTGAATTTGCCGACGAAAACGGAAATATCAGCATAAAGGAAGGCGACAAAATTACTGTTTACTTTAGTGGCGAAGTAAACGGCGAAATGCACTTTAATGCAAAGATTGCAGGTCAAAAAGCGGATTCAGAAATGATTGAAAATGCTTTTAAAAACGGAATTCCGGTAGAAGGCCACGTAGAAGAAGAAATCAAGGGTGGTTTTTCTGTAAAAATTGGCAGCACAAGAGCGTTCTGTCCGTATTCGCAGATGGGATTTAAAGACAAAAAGGAACCGGCTTTTTATGTTGGCCGCACAATGACTTTTATAATTACAGAATACAAAAACGAAGGCCGCAACATAATTTTGAGTAACCGCAAAATTGGCGAAAATGAATATTCCGACAAACTTGGAAAACTTGCCGCCCAGATTACAGAAGGTTCCGTTGTTGAAGGCACCGTAGAAAGCATTGAAAAATTCGGGGCATTTGTTAATGTTCAGGGATTCCGTGCGCTTTTGCCAATCAGCGAAATGGCTTTTGAACGCGTTACGGATGCCGGCGAAATTGTAAAACCTGGCGAAACTTTAAAACTCAAGGTTATAAAAACTGACTGGGAAAACGAGCGTGTTTCTTTGAGTCTTAAGGCATTGTTAAAAGATCCGTGGTCAGAAGCTGAACAAAAATTCCCGGTTGGTACAAAAATTACCGGAAAAATCAGTCGCATCGCAGATTTTGGACTTTTTGTTGCGTTGGACAAGGGCATTGACGGTCTTGTTCACATCAGCGAACTGCAGGATGTAAAGGCAAACACAAATTTGCGCAAAGTTTATAAAATCGGCCAGGAAATGAGCGTTGTTGTTCAAAAAGTTGACGCCGAAAACAAGCGTATTTCTTTAATTCCGGCAACTTCAAAAGAACAGGACGAAACCGCACAGAATTATCTGTCGTCACATTCAGATTCTGACGGCGAAACCTACAATCCTTTTGCCGCTTTTTTTAAGAAATAATCATCAGGGCAAATGCTCCGCTACGCTACGCACCGGGCTTTGCGGGGTTCCAGCATTCGCTTTCAAACTTTTGCAATTTAGTGTCGAGGTGCCGTTGTAGTGTCCTGGGGCTGTTTTTTTTCTGGTGTCATGAAATAAATTCAGCCATTAGTTTTAAGACACTCCCATGACATTTTAAACAGCCCCTATAATTTTTCAGTCTAACTGCAAAAGTTTCGCCTTACGGCGTCCCCTACAATCCCTTTTGCATCCACTTACCGCCAATTTTATTCAAATTTCTTTTTATTCCGTTGAATTTTCAAATATCATTTTTTCATAATTTTCTGCCGATAAACACAGTATGGCCTCTAATAGTTATGAAAAACCGGATTTCTGGTCGCAAAAAGCGTTTGCAGAAGGGTATCCGGCACGTTCAGTTTACAAATTGAAAGAAATTGATGAAAAGTTTGGAATGATAAAGAAAAATTATACCGTTCTGGACTTAGGCGCCGCTCCCGGCAGCTGGACAACTTTTTTATTGCGCCAAATGGACGGCAGTGGCAAAGTTGTTTCTTGCGATTTAAATCCTCTTTCAAAATCTGTAAAAGGTGACAATCTTGTTTTTATTCAGGGCGACTTAAACGCTCCGGAAATTTTAAAACAGATAAAATCCTATGGGCCTTATGATCTTGTTGTTTGCGATGCAGCGCCAAAAACGACCGGCAACCGCATTGTAGACACTGCCAGCAGTGAACAGCTTGTAGAAATGGCTGTCTGGTATGCTCAGACAATGTTAAAAACTGGCGGAAATTTTGCAGTTAAGATTTTTCAAAACGGCGATCAGCAGAAAATTTTAAAATCTATGCGGGAAATTTTTACTTCTGCAAAAGGTTTTAAACCGGAAGCCTGTCGCTCCGAAAGTTTTGAAACTTATCTGATTGGAATTAACAAAAGGTAGAGATCTTTGTTTTTAAAGCAAACGGCGGTAGAATAAGAATGTTAAAAGATAAATTAAAAATGATTATTAAACCAAAAAATCTGATGACTGCAAGCCTTGGCATTATAGGTTTTTGCGTAGGAATTACTGTTACTTCAGTTTGTCTTTCCGTAAACCGCGCAAAAAATGCCTTTGATGCTAACGTTGCCGACCATAATTCTATTGGTGGTCTGGAAACTTCTACAGTGCCGCAGTATAACGAAAATCTTTCCGTTCTCTTATCTTCTGAAGAAAATTCTGATTTGACTCTGGATCTTCAGAATTCTCAAAATTCATCAGATTTGCAAAAAAATGATTCTTTAATTACATATCAGACTTACCGCGTAAAAGCCGGCGACATGATTGGTTTTATTGCAGATGATTTTGGCGTAACGCAGGACACAATTATCAGTGTGAACAATATTAAACAGTCACGCTTAATACAGATTGGTCAGTATTTAAAAATTCCTTCTATGCCGGGAATTATTTATACGGTAAAAAAAGATGGCGAAACTCCGCAGACGGTTGCCGCTTATTACAAAGTTGATGCGCAGAAATTTGCGGATGTGAATTCTCTTGAGCTGGACAGTGAATTAAAGGCCGGCGAATGTTTTTTTGTTCCAGGGGCAGAACTTGACTGGGCAACTCGCCAGGAAATTAATGGTGATTTGTTTAAAAAACCGCTGCACGTGCGTTACTGGCTTTCTTCGCCATACGGCTGGCGCGATTCTCCGTTTAACACAGGAAAAAGAACGTTTCACGGGGGAATTGATATGGCCGTTGCACAAGGCACGGCGATTTATGCCGCTTTGGACGGAAAAGTTACTGCAACTGGTTACAATACAACTTACGGAAATTATGTAATCATAACTCATCATTCGGGATATAAAACTTTGTACGCGCATATGAGTTCTATAAACTGTAAAAAAGGCAATTTTGTTTACACAAACACAATTATTGGCCGGGTAGGTTCAACAGGAATGAGTACCGGTCCACATTTGCATTTTACGGTTTACAAAAACGGAAAAACCATAAATCCGACGACGGTGTTAAATTAAAATTATTTCAAAAAAATTTATAACTGGACGACTGCGACAGGGATTGTAGCCGCGTAAGCGGGACGGACACGCGCAAGCGTGGCTGGACGGCAAAAATGCGAAGCATTTTTATACCGCAAAAGCCCGGCCGGCACGCAGTGACGGGGCGCCCTGATGATAATTTGTTTTGTGTTCCAATAAATGCGGAATTCTGTTATATTTTGTCTATGGAAACACGAAACATTTTTGAAAACCTTTCTTGTATTGATCACAGATATTCAGTGTCGGAAGAAGCAGAACAGTTCAAGGCTTTGTCTAGTTATATTTCTGAACAGGCTTCTATTCGTTCTATGGCAAAATGCGAAGCGGCTCTTGTAAAAGCTCATTTGCAGGTGCGTGGCCAGCTTACAGATGAAATTGCAAAAAATCTTGATGAAGTTGCCGCAAATATTGACCCTCAGGAAGTTTATGCTGAGGAAGAAAAGACACGGCATAATGTTCGCGCGCTTGTAAATGTTATGAAAACTAAAGTGAGTGCGGAAATTGGGCCGTTTATTCACCTTGGAGCAACTTCTGTTGATATTCTTGACACGGCGCTTTCTTGTCGTATGCGCGATGTTACAAAGAATGTCGTTGTTCCTGAACTTAAAAAACTTGAAAATGCACTTTGTGATATTGCTGAGCGCGAATGTGCAACGCCTCAGGTAGGAAGAACTCACGGTCAGCACGCTATTCCTATTACTTTTGGCTGGTCAATTGCCGAATTTGTAAGTCGTCTTGGAAAATCAATTTTGCGTATTGAAGAACTTTCTGATCAGTTGGTTGGAAAACTTGCCGGTCCGGTTGGTTCTTATAACGGTCCTTCTATGATTGTAAAAGATCCTGAAGAACTTGAACGCATTTATACTGGATTTTTGGGATTAAAACCTTCTGAATATTCAAATCAGCTGGTTGAACCGGAATATTTGCTGCGTCTTTTGCTTGAGATGAACGTTGCGTTCGGAATTATTGCAAACCTGGCCGATGATTTGAGAAACCTTCAGCGTTCAGAAATTGGCGAAGTTTTTGAATATTTTTCTGCAACTCAGGTTGGTTCTTCCACAATGCCACAAAAACGAAATCCTTGGAATTCTGAGCACGTAAAATCTTTGTGGAAGGCAATGTGTCCGCGCGTAATCACGTTCTACATGGATCAGATTTCTGAACATCAGCGTGATTTGACTAATTCGGCTTCTCAGCGTTTTATTGCGGATTACGTTTCTGGATTTACAATGGCCGTTGCGCGAATGAACCGCGTTGTTTCTGGACTTCAGGCTGATAAAGAAGGCATGTCAAAAAATCTTCAGGGCGCTGGCGGAAAAGTAAAGGGTGGCGTTCTTGCTGAACCTGCTTACATTCTTTTGGGCGAAGCTGGCTATAATGATGGCCACGAAGTTATCCGAAAAATTACTCTTGAAGCAGAAAAATCAGGAAAAACTTTCTTTGAAGTTCTTAAAACTCACGAAAAAGAATATGCGGTCATTACCGCTCAGCTTGAAAAACTTGGCGTTGAAAATCCTGCAACATTCTTTGAAAATCCTGCAAATTACTGCGGACTTGCGGCAACAAAATCAAAGCGCCTTGCACAAAAATATCGTGAATTGATGAAATAACTGGAGTTTTTACTCCAAATAAAAAACAGCCCCGAAAGTTTTTTTGCTTTCGGGGCTGTTTTTTTTATGCACGGTATAGCGTGGGGGGCACGGCATTTTTTGATTATGCCGAGTGAGCGCGCGCGGGGTTCACGGCACG